>JBFKLX010000017.1:0-43395 GCA_041630155.1 Acidobacteriota bacterium | reverse complement strand
CACCAGGCCGAGAGACGTCAGCAGGCTGATCAAGGCCGCCCACAGGACCTCGTCGTGAGCGGGTCCGGAGGGTCCCATCTCTTCGAGCTGCCTTTCCAGAGAGAGCACCCGCCCGTTCACCTCCTCCAGTTTGAGCCGCCCGCCCGAGAGCGCCGGCTCCGATTCCAGTCGTTCCAAAAGAGAGCGTTCGACATCCAGCCGCGTTTGAAGGTCCTGGTAGCGGTTGAAGGCCGTACCTTCGGCCGTCAGGGGCTGCACGATGGCCAGCGCCTGGCCGACTCCGCCCACGATCCCTCCCAGCTGGCCAATGCTGGCCAGAAACATGATCAACCAATACCAGAGGATCCAGTTGGCCCTCCAGCGCGGGCCCGGCACCTGGTTGAGACCGTCCAGCGTGGTTCGTCCCGAGACGATCGAGTAGCGGCCGAACTCGACCTGAGTGAACACCTTGATGACGCATCCGACCAGGATCAGCCAGAGCAGCCAGAAACCGGCCTCGGCGCCAGTCTTGGTGGTCGCGATCAGTTCTCCCGATCCGACGATCGAACCGGCGATGATCAAGCCTGGCCCGAGCTTTCCCAGGATGCCGAATCGCGTTCGCGGAGGAGCTTCGATCGAACTCGCCATGGGGGCTCCGGCTCCCTTCCGAGCCAAGAAAATTCCGGGTTCTGAAGCGGGCCTGGCTCTGATCCCGGACGGCCCGCCGATCCGACCCGAGCTTGCGACAAATGAAATGAAGCGTCAAGCGGCCTCGGTGCTTGGCTGCGGCGAGCAATGCGATTACGATCGTCGAGGATGGGAGCAGTCAAAGAAATCGGAATCGGCTTTCTTGGAGCGGGGGACGTATCGGTCCTGCATGCGCAGGCCGTTGGGCGCTGTTCGGGAGCGCGGCTGGTGGGTCTCTGGAATCGCACGCCGCAAAGGGGGGCCGAGCGGGCGACGGAATTCGGCTGCCACTTCTTCGAGACTCCGGAGGCGCTGGTCTCCGATCCGAGAGTCGATGCGGTCTTCGTCCTCACCAACCTGGAAACGCATCTGAAATTCAGCCTGCTCGCGCTGGGGGCCGACAAGCCGGTGCTGGTCGAAAAGCCGGTCGCCCCCTCCCGGGATGAGATCCGCCAGATCCAGCAGACGGCCCGCTACAGAGAGCTGCTTTGCATGCCGGGCCACAACTACGTCTACGAAGAGAGCCTGGTGCGGACCCGCGAGTTGATCCGGCGCGGAGACCTGGGGCGGCTGGTCGCCGTTTACGTCCTCTACAACATTCACCATCCCGAAGAAGTCGCTGCCCGCTACCCCGGAGTGGTGCGCCAGATCCTGACCCATCACGCCTACATCCTCCTCTTCCTGGCCGGCCGGCCCCGCCGGCTCGCGGCCATGCAAGCGTGTCTGCATTACCAGCGCCTGACTCGCGAAGACATCGCGATGGTGAATCTGGAGATGGAAAACGGGGCACTGGCCCATTTCTGCGCCAGCTTCGCCGCCGACGATCATTCCTCCGATCCCTGGACGGTGTCAATCAAGGTGATCGGCACCTCCGGATCGACCCGCTACAGTTACCGGGACTGGGTGGAGACCAAGCCCGGCCTGGCCCACTCCCAGACCTACACCGCCTACCAGAGCTCCATCGACAACGAAGTGCGCCACTTCGTCCACGATTGTCTGATGGGTGGGGCGCCACCCCTTTCCAGCTTGGAAGATGCGATCACCGCCCAGCAGATCGTGGAAGCCTGCGAGCGCTCCATTTCCGAAGGCGCAGTGGTGGAGCTGAGCGAAGGTGAAATCGAGTGAATGCCGGCTCTGCTCCGGTCCCACTCCAGGTGGACAAGCGGTCCTGAGGCCCATTACAATTCCCGCGCCGCGGCCGTCGGACGTTCGGTGAGTCGAGGCTGGGTTCCGTGAGGCGCTGGCGGGCGCCGTCGAATCCGTTTGAGCACGGCCAGACCGGAGGGCGCCGGCAACAGCCGTCGCTGTGATCATGGATCCCGTTGCCAAAAGGCGGACTACATGCTGAAAGAACATCGCCTGTTCGCGGCTTGCATCGTATCGCTGGTGGCGACCGCGTTCGGATTCATCGTCCGTGCCTTCCTCCTGAACGAATGGGGAGTGGCCTTCAATCTGACCGAGACGCAGAAAGGCGCCATCCAGGGTGCGGGCCTGTTTCCGTTCGCCTTGAGCATCATTTTCTTCAGCCTGATCATCGATCGCGTGGGGTACGGCCGCAGCATGTTGGTGGCCTGGCTCCTGCACGTGGTGTCGGCCGTCATCACGATCAGCGCCAACAGTTTCACCGCCCTCTACCTGGGGACCTTCCTGTTCGCGCTGGCCAACGGCGTTGTGGAGGCAGTGATCAATCCCGTCACAGCGACCCTGTTCCCAAAACAGAAGACGCACTACTTGAACATTCTTCACGCCGGTTGGCCGGGCGGGCTGGTCCTGGGGGGCGTGCTGGCCATCGCCATGGGGGGAATAGAGGGACCCAACGTCTGGCGGCTCAAGATCGGCCTGTTCCTGATCCCGACCATGCTCTACGGCGCCATGATGTGGAAGCAGAAGTTCCCCGTCCAGGAGCGGGTCGTCGCCAATGTGTCGTACCGGGAGATGCTGGAGGAGTTTGGCTGGGGAAGCTGTCTGCTGGTCTGCTTCTTCGCGGCCAACGCACTGGGTGAGATCGCCGGAAATCTGTTCCAGTTCGGCATTCCGGTGCTGGTGACGGCTCTCCTGACGCTGGCGCCAACCGTCTGGTTCGCCCTCCGGATCAAGAGCTTCGGCCGGCCCGTGTTTTTCTTCCTCCTGCTGATCATGCTGATGCTGGCCACCACCGAACTCGGGACCGACAGCTGGATCGCCGCCCTGATGACTCCGGTGTTGCGCGGCCTGGGAGAGAATGCCGGCAACTGGGTGCTCGTCTACACCTCCTTCATCATGTTCGTGCTCCGGTTCTTCGCGGGCCCGCTGGTTCACCGCCTCAACCCTCTGGGCCTGCTGGCCACCTGCTCGGCCGTGGCCGCCGCGGGCCTCTTGTGGCTGTCGTCGGCCGGGACGGTGGCCTGGATGGTCTTCCTGGCCGCCACCCTGTACGGGATCGGAAAGTCGTACTTCTGGCCCACCACTCTGGGGGTGGTCTCGGAGCAGTTTCCCAAGGGCGGAGCTCTGACCTTGAACGCCATCGCCGGGGTCGGGATGCTATGCGTCGGTGTACTCGGCAACCCTTTTCTGGGGGCCATGCAGGACAACGACCTGGACGTGCGGCTGCGTGAGGAGAACCCCGCTCTGCACCAGAACATCGCCCTGCCGGAGCAGTCCAAGTACCTCTTCCGCTACCAGCCCCTGGACAAGCAGAAGATCGAGCAGCTGCCGCCGGAAGAGAAGGCCGAGGTCGAGCAGATCATCACCTCCACCAATCAGGCCACTCTGGCGAAAGTGGCTCTGCTTCCCTTGACCATGTTCCTCTGTTACCTGGCGCTGATCCTTTACTTCCGGAGCAAGGGCGGGTACCGACCCGTGGAGATTGGCCAGAGCGGAGAGGAATGAGGCTGAGCGGGATTCCGAAGTGCACCTGGCTGGCCCTGGACGCCTCAGCCAGGCAGTTCGAGAGAACCGGAACCATCTGGGAGCTCTACCATCCCCGAGGGGAAAGCCGGAAGATCTGGAACGAGAGGTGAGTCCTCCCGCCGGGACACCGCACCGGGATTACGTCGGTCACAACCCGCTGCTGGCCATGGCGCGCCTCTACGACGAACTCGCCGCGAAGGGAGAGCACTGAGTACCCCGATCCATCGATACGGCAACGTATGTTGCGGGCGTTCCGAAGCAGCAGCCGGACCTGAGGAGAAGCTGCTCAGCCAAGGTCCGAGTACTCGGGGGACGGAGCGGGGTGGATCTCGGGTGTTGTGGACGCCCGAAGAGCCTCTACTTCGCGTTCCAGTTCGCGCACTCGCCCCAGGTCGTCGAAGACTTCGACCGTGAGGTCGAAACTCAGACTGGCACCCCCTGCCACCGTCATCAAGCGCCCTCTCGCGCGCTCGAAGGGCTTGGCATTGGGGAGATCGGTGCCCGGCTCCAGGCCCGTGACATATCCCTCCTCGAGAGACCCAGTGTTCTTCCACTGGGTGAACCAGGGCAGCCTGCGGCTGTCGTAGCGCAGCGCCACGGCCCGGTCACCCGCTGAGTTCTTCAACAGCGCGAGGGTCTGGCCGGTCGCCCGATCCCCGGCCAGGCGATGCCAGTAAACCTGCTCGATGTAGCCGGGTGTGGGTCCGAGGTAATCGCGAAAGCCGTCGATTCCCTCCGTGGCGCGCGGGTCACGGGGGGCGGCCTCCAGGATGGGAGCCATAAGGCGGGACCCGGCTTCCAGGAAGGGCGGCCCAAAATTGCAGTGGTAGAGCAGCTCCACTTCGGCCGGCTCGGACCTCTGATTCACCACCTGGTCGCGGATGCGAAGAGAATTCGAGCCCGGCCGGGTCGACACGCGAGACTCGAGCAGCAGAATGGGCGCGAAGAGCATCGACTCCTGCACCCGGCCGGTCACGGCGATCTCGTAGGGAGCCGCCGTCTGGACCGAGACCTCGAGGAAGTTGGCCGGAAGGTTGGCGATCTTACCGTGCAGGGTGAGATCGACCGAGCAGGGAGTGCCGTTGTTGTCCAGCACCGTGTCCCGGCAAGGCGAACCGTTGGAATCCAGGCCGCAACGGCAAATCCATTCATCGAAGCCCTTCAGCCAGCCCAGCCCGCCCCGGTCGTGGAGATCGACGAAGCCCGGGTGCACCGGTCCTCGCGTCGGGGAGTCCCAGCCCAGCCGCAAGCCCTGGTAGCTCCCTTTCCAGATCCCCATCCCGCGCGTGGGAAGCAGCGTGAATTGCAGAGCGCCATTGTCCACCTCCACGACTTCCACTCCGTCGCGCAGCCCTCCCCGCAGAGTTCGCTTCGAGATCGAGATTCCCACTTCGGGCGGCAGGTCCAACTCGCGGGCCGTGATCGAAAACGAATCCACGTGAAGGTCACTGGCAAGGTCGGTCAAGATCCAGCTTCGTTCCGCCATCGCTCCTCTCCGGACGAGCAGGCATGGTACCAATGGCGCGCTCGAAACACCAACGGCTCGCGGCGGTGCGAATCGAATCGATCCGGTCGACCTTGCCAGCAGCGACCGTCTCGCTACAATTGTGTTCGCGAGTCGAGCCCGGCGGGCGCTCGCGATTTCAAGGAGTCCAGCAATGAAAAAGCTTTCCATCGGCAGTTGGGCGTACTGCTTCGGCCCCTATCAGGACAATCCCGTGGACTTCGTCACGGTGGTGGAGACCCTGGGGCGGCTCGGCATGGATGGGATTGAGTTCGGCGCCTTTCCGCCACACCCGAATCCCGACTCCCACAACACTGCCGCCAAGAGACGGCGCCTCGGGGAGCTCGTGCACTCCCATGGCCTGGAATTCTCCGCCCTGGCGGCCAATCTGTGGATGCACAAGTTGCCCAGCGTGGCGGACTCCGGCCCTTTCGTGGCGGAGTTCGCAAAGAACGTCCTGTTCGCCGAGGACCTGGGGATCGACTGCATCCGGGTCGACACGCTGGAGCCACCAGACGTCTTCGCGAAGACGGGTGTCGATCCTCGCCTGGGCCGCGATCGGGTCATCTCGGCCTGGAAGCTGTGCTGTCGTCTGGCGGCCGACCGGGGCATGCGGGTGGTATGGGAATTCGAGCCGGGATTCGCTTTCAACAAGCCCACTGAGATCGTCTCAATGGTCGACGAAATGCGGGATGCCGGTTGCTGGAACTTCGGCGTGCTCTACGACACCTGCCACGCCCACATGTGCGCCGCAGTGGGCGCCCGCCAACCGGGCGAGAAGGAGACACTGGAGGGTGGAGCCCTGGAACTTCTGCAGCAGCTGCACAACCGGATCGGCCACATCCACCTGATCGATTCCGACGAAACGCTGCACGATGACGAGACCTCCACCCATGCCCCCTTCGGACAAGGGGTGCTGGACTTCGATCAGCTCATTCCGGAAATCGTGAAGTGCGGCTGTCCCAGCGACTGGTGGACCGTGGACCTCTGTTTCTGGCCGGACGCCTGGGAGGTGACCGAAGCGTCGATCCGGTTTCTGGACGGAATGCGGCAAAAGCACGCGGCCTGAGACCACGCGTGCAGGTCCGCCATCCGGCTCCCTCCCTTCACTGTTGCGACTGGATCTCGCCCGGGTCCGAGCCTCGTTCCAGGAAGACGATCAGACTGACGAGTTCGTCCAGAGTCATCAGGTCCAGCAGTCCCTCGGGCATGATCGAGACATCGGACTCGTTCCGGCTCACGATTTCGCCCTGGGCAATCTCCAACCGCTCACCGGTTGGGTCGATCAGCACCAGACTGGTGTCGTCCTCCGCGGCCAGCATGCCGACGATCCGATCTCGGGAGCGGGTTTCCAACTCGAGGGCCGTGTACTGGTCCGAGATCACCTTCGAGGGGTACATGATCGACTCCAGGATCTCACTGCGGCGAAAGCGCTTCACGACCGTCGACAGGTCCGGTCCGCCCCCCCGGCCCTCGCTGCCGAAAACGTGGCAGCTGACACACCGGGCGCGATAGAAGACGCGCCGTCCCTGTTCGACGCTGGCCCGGGCGTAACTCATGGGATCCAGCTCCAGGTATTCGCTCAGCTCCTGAAAACTCATATGCGACAGGACCGACTCCTGCGGTCGCCCCGGCTGATCGCTGGCCGCGATCTCCAGCCACTTCCGGGCGCGTTCTTCCAGGAAGCGCTCGCGCCGCTGGGACGCCAGAAATGCCTCGCTCTCAGGCAGCAACGCCCGCACCGATTCCCACAGCTTGTCGATGAAGCCCTGCATGCTGGCGGCACCGCGAAAGCGCCAACCCTCCTCGAACCATTCGACCAGGCGTTCCCGCTGGGGCCGAGTCCAACCCTGCTGGATGGCCCGCAGGCAATAGACGGTGTGAATCTGCTCTTCCTGGGGCAGATCGGGCCGCAGATGCGCCAGCATGGCTTCGATCGCGCCCGGCGTCCCGAGGAAGGCCGTGACTACTTGCAGTTCGCGATCCAGGCGGGCGTCGCCGGACGGGAAACGCGCCAGAAGTCTCGCCCCCAGATCTTCGATCAGCGCCTTGCCTCGACGCGTGAACCGGGCCCCGGTGGGAGTGCGAATCAGGGTCAGTTGAAGGACGCGCAGGTAGTTCAGCAGGGTGTCCGGCTGCATCTCTTCCACCTTCAACCGGGCCAGCTTCTCCAGCAGGCGGGTCCGCTGCGCTGGCTGATCTGTGACGGTCAGCTGCGCCAGAATGCCCTCCAACAATCCTCGCGGGCGTTGCTGGAGGCTGTCCGAATCGACTCTCCCCCACCACCGCTCAGAAGGGGTGCGCGTGAGCGCCAGTCGCGCTGCGTAGCGGACGAAGCGGTCCTCGTGATCGAGCAACTCGAAGAGCCCGGACACCAGAGACGGCGGCGGTTGGGAGGTCTCCAGCCCGGAGCGGACCAGGGCCTCGCAGGTGCGCCGCAGGACCACGGGATCGGCGTCACTCAGCAGACCTTCCAAACTGTTCTGCACGGCGGCGTGAGCGCGTGTCCCCATCAGCAAGGCAGCCCCCGCCCGGATCGGAGCCTGCGAATCGTGGGCCAGCTGCTCGAGCAGGGCCACACGGGGCTGAGGGCCCAGCACCTGCAGGGCTTCCAGAGCGGCAAGACGTCGTTCGGTCTCGTGCGGGCCCAGAATGGCCTCGGCGAGCTGCCCCTCCCAGGCGTCGCCCAGTTGCACCTTGGCCTCGCGAAGGGCCTGGCGTCCCCAGGCGGAGCGGGGCATCGGTTGATCGAGCAGCCGCAGCAGAGCGGATTCGGATTCCCGGCCTGAGCGGAGCCCGTCATACCGGACCCGATAGATTCCCCCGGTGGTCATGCGCCCCCCGGTCGCGAAATAGAGGAAGCCATCCGGGCCGATGTCCAGGTCGGTCACGTTGAGCGGCTCACCGACCAGAAAGTCGAAGGTCCCACCCGTGAAGGATGCGCCGGCCGGCTCGGGGAGAATGGCGCGGATCCGCCCCCGCGACCAGTCGCCCATGAAGAGAGCGCCCCGGAACTCCTCGGGATAGACGTGGTGGGAATAGAAGGCGACGCCGGTCGGAGAGCCGCGCCCCACTTCGTCCACGCTCGGGAGAGTGTCGATGTAATACCCGGGGAACTTGCTCGAGCCGGTCCTCCAGCCGTAATCGCCCCCGGGGATGACGTGCAGCACTCGAATCGGCTTGAACCAGGGCAAACCCAGGTCCCACTCCATGTCTGCCTCGAACGTGAACAGCTCGCCTGCCGCGTCCAGGGCAAAATCGAAGGGGTTACGAAACCCCCCGGCCAGCTGGCTCCACGTTTGAAGGTCCGGCGAGAGCCGGTGCAGCGTGCCGCCCGGGGCTCGGATCTTGTTGGCATGCCCGCGAGGGTCGAGATAACGCGGGAGCAGGTGATCCTCGCGAAGATTGCGCGAGGGTGAAGCCGGGTCGAGCGGCACATCGGGGCGGGCGTGGTTGCCGTAAAGGACGTACAAGTAGCCGTCGGGCCCCTCCTGGATCTCGTGGGGACCGTGTTCGGCAATGGCACCGTCCGATGGAGCAATCAGGCGCACTTCGTCAGCGCGGTCGTCGCCGTCACGGTCGGTGAGGCGATACAGCCCGGTCCCCTGAGGTCCCTCCGCGTTGACGAGCAGGTCGCCGGGGCCCAGGTAGTGCATGCCGTGGGCGGTGTGGATCTCATCGCAGAACTCTGTGGCCGAATCGTAGATTCCGTCCCCGTCACGGTCTTCGAGCAGCCGAATACCGCCTCTTTCGATCGCCAGAGCCGGCCGGCCCGAGGCGTCGAAGGTCATGTTGACGACCGAGCCCACCAGTTCGCTGGGGGCGGCCCTCTCGACGCTGAAGCCTTCCAGGGTCTGGAAGCGCCCCTGCAGGACCTCGACCGGCGCCCGCGGTTCCGAGCAGGCAGCACAAACCAGCAGCGGTGCCAACAAGTGGAACCACCGGGGGCAAGGCATCATCGGCAAATCTCGCTCCCTTCTGAGATTAGAGTGGCCGGACCAGAATCTCTCTGAACGCCACCTGCATCGGCTCTCCCCGATGCAACTGCAGTGCGATCGTTCCCTCCCGCGCCCCCTCGGGGTCGCGGATGTCACAGGTCACGACTCCGTTGAGGACGAGCCGGATCCGGTCTCCTCGACAGGTGACCTCGTAGTGGTTCCAGTCACCCGGGCGAGCGGCCGAAAACACGGCGGCCTTCCCCGCTGGAGAAAGCTCCTCCCAGTAATCCATGAAACCGCGGCCACCCTCTTCGTAGAGCATCCCGAAGTAATCGCGCTCGGCGACGTCCGCCTGGTATCCGGCCACCACGTGATCGGCCAGACGCCGGCTCCGGAACTGGATGCCGCTGTTGTGATTTCGCAGCCTCACGGAGACCCGCAGGACGAAATCGGAAAAACTCTCATCGGTCGAGAGAAAGCTGTTGTGTTCGATCCGGACCCGATCCGTCGACCCGACGATCGTGCCGTCCCGCACCTCCCAGAGCCGCAGGTCTCCACTCCAGCCCGTCAGGTCGTGCCCGTTGAAGAGCGGCCGGAAAACCGCGTCCTGCACGGACTCCCCGGGCTGCCGGCGAGCCAACGCCAGTATCGGAGAAGCGGCTCCAGCCAGGAACAGACGCCGGGTCATTTTCATATCCTAGCTCCGGATGATCGGGGGCCAGGCGCTCGGAGTCAAGAACGCCTCCGTCCCCAGGCTGAGGGCCGCGGCTTCAAATGACGCGGGGGTTCTGCTAATCTTGCAGCCCGGCTGGGCGCCAGGCCGCTGGGTCCCTGGAGGCCGGCGGCTCGCCGAATTCACCCGGGTTCAGAAGGAGTTGCCTCGAGATGAAGGTCGGGATGAACTTGTTGCTCTGGACCACTCACCTGACCGAGGAGTATTTCCCTCTCCTGCAGAAGCTCCGAGAAACCGGTTTCGACGGTGTGGAGGTGTTCGTCGGTGAGGGGAACCTCCCCCATTACCAGGCCATGCGGCGGGAGCTGGGAAATCAGGGCCTGGCCTGCTCGGCGGTCACCTCGGTCGATCCCGAGGCCAACCCCGCCAGTCCGAACCCGGCCGTCCGGCGGGCAGCGTCCGAGAGGTTGAAATGGGCCGTCGACATGTCGGCCGCGCTGGGGGCCGATGTCCTGTGCGGCCCCTTTCATTCCGCCTACGCCGTCTTTCCCGGACATCCGCCCACGGGCGACGAGCGGAGATGGTCCTCCGAGGTCCTTCGTGAAGTCGCCGAGTATGCCCAAAACACTGGGATCGTGCTGGCCGTGGAGAACCTCAACCGATTCGAGTGCTATCTGCTGACGACCGTGCAGCAGGCCCGGGACCTGGTCGAGGTGATCGGTCACCCGGCACTGGGGATCCTCTACGACACCCACCACGCTCACATCGAAGAGAAGGATTCGGCGGAGGCGATCCGGCAAGCGGCAGCTCAAATCAAGCACGTTCACATCAGCGAGAACGACCGGGGAACACCGGGCCGCGGGCAGGTGGACTGGGAGGGCAACTTCCGCGCTCTTCGAGAGATCGGCTACGACGGCTGGCTGGTGATCGAGTCTTTCTCGCGGCACAATCCGGATTTTGCCTCGGCCATCCATGTCTGGCGAGACTTCGCTTCTTCGCCGGAAGAGGTCTACCAGGAAGGCCTGCGCTTCATTCGAAGGATGTGGGCGGACACCGCGGAGGGTTGATCCCGGCAGGCAGGGACTGCCCACGAAGCGGAGCAAGCGAGATGAAGAAGAATCTCAATGTTGCCCTGATCGGTTACGGATTCATGGGGCGGGCGCACTCCAACGCCTACCGCAAGGTGGAACAATTCTTCGACCTCCCATACGCCCCCCGGCTCAAGGTCGTGAGCGCCCGCAAGGAGGCGAAGTTGAAGGAGTTCGCGGATCGGTGGGGTTGGGAAGAGACCGACACCGACTGGCGCCGCGTGGTTCAGCGCCCGGACATCGACCTGGTGGACATCTGCTCGCCCAACGACACGCATCGCGAGATCGCCTTGGCGGCAGCCGCTGAGGGAAAGATGATTGCTTGCGAAAAGCCGCTGGCCATGGATGTCGAAGAGGCGCGCGCGATGACCGCCGCCGTGGAGAAGTCGGGGCGGCCCAACATGGTCTGGTTCAATTATCGCCGGGTCCCGGCTCTGGCCCTGGCCCGACAGATCGTCGAGGAAGGGCGCCTGGGCCGCCTGTTTCACTATCGGGCCAAGTATCTGCAGGACTGGACAATCAGCCCGGACGTCCCACAAGGGGGCCAGACTCTGTGGCGCCTCGACCTCGAGGTGGCGGGAAGCGGCGTAACGGGAGACTTGCTGGCCCACTCCATCGATCTGGCGCTGTGGCTGAACGGCCCCATCCACAAAGTCGTGGCGACCACCGAGACTTTCATCAAAGAGCGTGCGCTGCAGGACGAACCGGAGCGGGTCGCCCCCGTAGGAATCGACGATGCCTGCGCCTTTCTGGCCCGTTTTCGCAACGGCTCTCTGGGGACGTTCGAGTCGACCCGCTACGCGCGGGGACGAAAGAACCAGAACACCCTGGAGATCAACGGCGAGAACGGCTCGATCAGCTTCGACCTGGAGAGTGCCCACGAGCTGGGATTCTTCGATCACGGAGATGACGGGCACGTTCGAGGCTGGCGCAACATTCAGGTCTGGGATGCCCAGCATCCCTACATGGAGCACTGGTGGGTCCCAGGTTGTGTGATCGGCTACGAACACACTTTCATCAACGCCCTGGCCGATTTCCTGGAAGGTCTCGAGCAGGGCCAGAAGCGCTGCCCCGATTTCCGGGACGGCTTGGCCACGCAGCTCGTTTGCGACGCGGTTCTGGACTCGGCCCGCGAGCAGCGGTGGAGGGAGATCGAGTCCGTCTGAGCCGCACCGGGGCATCCCCGGCGGCGCTTTTTTCGCTGGCGCGGGCCGGCGGGGGATTCGGGAACTGTGCGGATTCAGCTTGCTTACGGCAGAGATGGACTGGCGGTGGATCTGCCCGACTCGACCCGGGCGGTCCGGACCCGTTTCGTGCCGGGTCTGGCCGACGAGCCGGCCTCGATTCGATCGGCACTGCGGAACCCCATTCAATCGGCGCCCCTGCCCGAGAAGGTCCGCCAAGGCGACCGCGTGGTGATCGTCCACAGTGACCTCACCCGTCCCACCCCCAACGATCGCATCCTCCCGGTGCTGCTGGAGGAGCTCGAGGGCGCCGGTGTCCGCCCGGACGACATCGTGCTGCTCAACGCATTGGGCACCCACCGCCCCCAGACTGAAGCCGAACTTCGAGAGATGCTGGGCGACCGGATCCTGGAACGATACCGTTGCCTCCAGCACGATGCCTGGTGCGATGCGGACCTGGTGCCACTGGGCAGCACCTCGCGGGGCAATCCGGTGCGGGTCAATCGCCATTACCTGGAGGCCGACATTCGTATCCTCAGCGGCTTCATCGAGCCGCATTTCTTTGCCGGTTTCAGCGGAGGGCCGAAAGGAGTCCTGCCGGCGCTGGCGGGGGTGGAGAGTGTCCTCAGCAATCACGGGCGCGACATGATCGCCCACCCCCGAGCCACCTGGGGAGTCACCGACGGCAATCCCATCTGGGAGGAGATGCGCGAAGTCGCCCTGAAAACGGCTCCTGATTTCCTTCTCAACGTGACCCTGAACGCCCGGCGCCAGATCACCAGGGTATTCGCAGGAGATCTGCTGGCGGCCCACGCGGCGGGCTGCGATTTCGTGCGCCGCAGCGCCATGGTCGCCGTCGACGCCCCGTTCGACGTCGTGATCACCACCAACAGTGGCTATCCCCTGGACCAGAATCTCTACCAGGCAGTCAAGGGAATGAGCGCCGCCGCCCAAGTGGTGCGCGACGGCGGGACCATCGTCCTGGCGGCAGCCTGCGAGGACGGTCTTCCCCAGCATGGCCGCTACGCTGCCCTGCTGGCCGAGGCAGGGTCTCCCCGGCGGATGCTAGAGATCCTGGAACAGCCCGATTTCGGTGAGCAAGACCAGTGGCAGGTACAGATCCAGGCACAGATTCAGATGAGAGCCACAGTCATGGTGTACAGCGAGGGCCTGAGCGACGAGCAGATCCAGCAGGCTCTGCTGACCCCCTGCCGGAGCGTGGAAGCCGCCGTCACTGCCTGCGCGGAGCGTCTTGGCCGCGAGGCTCGCTTCTGCGTCCTGCCCGAGGGCCCGCAGACGATCGCCTACCTGGGCACGGGTGATCAACGGAGGACGATTCGATGAGACCAGGTTGGAAAGCCGGCCCATTGGGGATCTTCGGGATTTGCGCGGCAGTGGCGGTCTTTTCCTTCTGCTCCTGGAAAGGGGGATTGCCGAAGGAGCCGGAGGTCGTCAACAGCCTGATGATGCGCCTGGTGCGGGTCGAGCCCGGCAGCTTTCAAATGGGAGCCAGCGGCAACCCCCTTCCCCTTGCGCTCACCGATGGGAAGCCGAATCGCCAACTGGGGGACTTCGACGAACACCCGGCTCATCGGTCCACGATCACCCGACCCTTCTACATGGCCATCCATGAGGTCACCAACGCCCAGTACGAGCAGTTCGACCCTTCTCACCGCGAACTGAGGGGGAAGCTGGGTTTTTCGAAGGAAGACGACGAGGCGGTGGTGTTCGTCTCCTGGCACGACGCTGTCCGGTTCTGCGAGTGGCTCTCCCTGAGGGAGGGAAGGCCCTACCGCCTTCCCACCGAGGCAGAATGGGAGTACGCGGCCCGGGCCGGGACTCTGGGGCCTTTTCACAGCGGCGACAGTCTGCCGGAAAGCTTCCTCAAGAATCCAATCCGAAGCTGGTTCCCTCGCCCGGATCGCTCCTCGCCGACGGAAATCGTATCGCTGACCGTCGGGCAGACGCCCGCCAACGCCTGGGGGCTGCACGACATGCACGGCAATGTCGAGGAATGGTGCTACGACTGGTACGGTCCCTACCCGGGCGAAGCACAGGTCGATCCGGTGGGGCGGGACAGCGGGGACTTCAGGGTGACCCGAGGGGGCAGCCATTCCACCGAGCTCTACTACCTGCGTTCCAGCAACCGTTCGGGAACACTGCCCGAGGACAGGAGCTGGCTGATCGGCTTTCGAGTGGTGATGGGAGAACTGCCACCGACCGCGCCTCTGCCGGTGGAGCCGCCGCCGCCTCACCAGCTTCAGGTCAGCCAGTCGGCGCCGGACGGCTCGGCGTCGCCCTCTCCAGACCGACCCTATTTCAGGGGACCCCTGCGCTACGTGAACATCCCCGAAGAATCGCAGGGTCCCTTGTTTTCCAAGCACAACCACGACCCGGCCATTGCGGAATGCCCCAACGGGGACCTGCTGGCCGTCTGGTACAGCTGCGAATCGGAGCCGGGCCGGGAGCTTTCCCTGGCGGCCAGCCGGCTGCGCTACGGCGGGCAGGAGTGGGAACAGGCCTCCCTTTTCTGGGACGCCCCCGACCGGAACGATCACGCACCCGCCCTCTGGTTCGACGGGAGGGGGACTCTCTATCACTTCGGCGGGCTGTCGGCGGCGGCGACCTGGGGCAATCTGGCCATGCTGATGCGAACCTCACGGGACAACGGCGCCAGCTGGTCGAAAGCCAGGCTGATCGCGCCCGAGCACACCACGGGCCAGATGCCCGTCGAGTCGGTCTTTCAAACCCGGGAAGGGGTGATCGTGGTGCCGGTGGACCTGTATGGCGGGGATTCCGGCCTTTGGCTGAGCCGGGACGAGGGAGCGACCTGGGCGCCGGCGGGGGGGGCGATTCGGGGAATTCACGCGGGAGTCGTCCAGCTGGCTGACGGACGTCTGATGGCGCTGGGCCGCGGCAAAGCGATCGACGGTAAGATGCCCATGAGCCTCTCATCGGACCTGGGCAAGAGCTGGACTCACCAGGCGAGCCCTTTCCCGATCCTGGGAGGAGGGCAGCGCCTGGCTTTCACACGCCTCAAAGAGGGCCCTCTGCTGCTGGTCTCCTTCGGCCGCAAGCTGTCGATCAGAGACGCCTCCCGGCGGCAACGCCCGGTCTCGGGAATGTTCGCGGCCCTCTCTCTGGACGAAGGGGTGACCTGGCCCTACATGCGCCTGGTCAGTGACGACGGTCCCGCCAGAGAGATCGAAACCATGGACGGCCACCAGGTCACGATGAGCCGGAGCAGCGCCGAGCCGGTGGGTTACCTCTCCATCACCCAGACCGACGACAGCCTGATCCACGTCATCAGCAGCCGGCAGTACTACAGCTTCAACCTGGCTTGGCTGAAGACGCCTGCTCCGGCTGCTCGGCGCCCTTCCTCCCCTTCGGGCCGTCGTCTGTCCCGAAAGACGCGCCTCGCCTCGCGGGCCTCGGGAGAGGACTTCCGAGACGAGGGCCGCTGGCGATTCGAGTCCAACAACGCCGATTCCTCCAAGGCGATCGCCATCGCACGAGGGATCTTCGCACTCTCCACCAAAGACGGACAGCAGTTCCGCCTGCGCGACAACCAAAGCGATTCCTTCGGCGCCCTGCAGTCCGAGCGGGGCTTCAGCGCCGAGATCCGGGCCCAGGTACTCTCGAGCAAAGAGGGCCGGCGCGGCGTGGACCTGGAGCTCTACGACGGCCTCGGAAGCCGCTACGCCATCACCATCACCCGAAACGGAGTCTACTGGTACGAGGGCCCCATCCTGGGGACGTCCTATCTCGACTTCGACGGGTACACTCGGCTGGTCGAAGGTGTCGACAATTCCGGCCGAATGCACACTTTTCGGGTAGCCGTGCGGGAGGATCGAACCGCTCAGATCTATCGCGACGGCAGGTTGATCGGGTCGCGCCGCTTCGAGTACCGCACCCCCCGAGAGCCTTACCTTGCCTGGGGGGCCGATGAGAATGTCCGGGCCCGAGTGGGAGAGGTCTCCTACGACCTGCAGGGCCCTTTCCGCCCCTGAACGCCCGCTTTGACGGCTTATTACTCCGGTTCGTAAACAAGGTGACGGATGCGGGCGAGCCCCCAGGTGCCGGGCGCCTCGGAGCAGGGTGGCCCACTCGGTTTCCGGGGGCCGGCTGCTGCTTCGAAACGCCCGCAACATACGTTGCTGGTGTTCGCCCGGAGGTCGAGGGTCGCTTCAATCCCGTTTTGGGCCCGTTTCAGTTACTGGCTTCAACGCATCGGGGAAGAGAAGTGACTCGCACGGCGTGCCCGCTCAGGCGGGGGTGTCCGTTCGCTGCCTGGGAAGGGGATGCGGTCTTCCTCACGGTCCCCCCCGGCTGAACAGCCAGAGCGCGTCAGCCTGCTTCCTGCCGCTTCCCTGGTAGAAGCCGCGCAGACCGGTCGTCCCGTCCCGGTCGATGAACCGGGGCATCATGGTGCCGGGAACGACTCGCTGCGGGTCGAGCAAGAGGCGCTGGTAGAAGGGGTAGCGCAAGCGGCGGCTGATCAGGTGAAATTCGATCGTTTCCGTGTCCGGACCCGCCAGCGCCGGTCGAGAGCCCACCGGGTGGCACTGGACGCACCCCAGGGCGCCGGGTTCGATCAGGAGCTTCCCGACGGCTGCCGCTGCCGGGTCCCAGGAAGGCCCCGAGGAGAGAGAGTCGGGGCTGTAGCCGTGCCCCTGTGCCAGGCCCCGCGCGACTCCTCGGGCGTAGCCGGGAAAGGCGGGCATGCGCGCGAACAGACGGGGGCGCGCCTTCTGGCGCAAAGCCCCGAAGAGGAGACTCTCCACCCATCCGGGCTGCAGCTTCTCGCCGGCCCAGGTCAGAGACGGAATCATCAGGTGGATGCTCTCTTCGCCTTCGTGGCCAGACCCTGGAGAGCCCGAATCACCAGGAGTCCAGCGTGCCTTGGCAGAGTCCCTGTCGTGACACGCCACGCACCCCAGGTGTTCGATCTGATGCTCGGCGAACTCGGTCCAGTCGCGCCGTGCCAACGCGCCGGAATGATTCTCGAGAAAGTTGCGGAGCGCCGCTCGCTGGTCCGAGTCGAAGGAAAAGCGGGGTGCTGACGAGGGGGGACTGCCGGCGGACGCCAGGCAGCCCGTGGCCCAGGTCTTTCCGAGCAGATCCTCCAGTGACGGCGCCGCCAGCTTCGACTCGAAGCCGGGGAGCGGATGGCAATTCAGGCAGCCCAGGCTCTCGATCCGCGCCTTGCCGCGGGCCGGATCGCCGAGCGCTTCAGAGGAAGACGTCCCGGCTCTCGACTCCGATCGGGAGAAGAGGAATTGGGCCAGGGCCTGGGCCTCGGCCGGACTCAGGCCGAAGTCGGGCATGGGTGAGAGTGGATCCTCGGCCTGGGGTCTCAGCAAGTACCGGACCAGACCCGAGTATCGCCATCTGGTGGAAAGACCCCGCAGAGGCGATCGCCCGGCCGACGGGGCGTCCCCCGCCAGAAAATGACATCCGCGGCATCCCAGGTTTTCGAAGAGCCGCTCCCCTACCGCCACCTGGCTCGCCTCCAGTCGGGGCTGCGGTTCGATGGAGCCGCCTCTTCCTCTCAGCAGGAACGCTGTAATCTCGGCTGCAGCAGCTCGAACCTCCTGACGCGACCCGGGCAGCACAGCGGGCATTCGGGCTGCCGTCCGCACCGATTCGGGATCGGCAATCCAGTCGATCAGCCATCCGGCCCGGAGCCGCTCGCCGACTCGTTCCAGGGAAATTGCCGGCGAGCCGGACTCCGGAACTCCCCCCTCCGCGAGACCCTGCTCCGGCAGGTGACAATGGAGACAGCGGCTTTCCTCGAACAGGCGCAATCCCTCGCGAAGGAAATCGGTGTTCCGCAGAGCCGGATCCCGGGGATCGTGAATCAGGGCGTCCGGCGGCAGCGGTTCCGGCGCCCATTCCTCAGAAGACCACTCGAGACGAATCACTGCATCTCCCGAGACCGGACTCTGGTAGTCCAGTTCCAGGCGATTGGAACCGCTGAGCAGATCGACCGGCGGACTCGCCGAGTCGCCCAGAATCGCAGCCGCCTCCAGGACCTCCTTGCCGTTGATTCGCAGCCGGGCCTGGCCGCGCCCCTGCAGATGGAAGCGAACCCGCTGATTCAGGGTCGACTCCAGAAACCCTCGCCAGCGGGATCGGAAGCGGCCGGCCGGGAGCAACACGGAAACCGGTTCGCCGGCCGGGACGTAGAGCGCTGCCAGGCGGGAGCGGCGCGCGTCGGCTT
Organism: Acidobacteriota bacterium; assembly: GCA_041630155.1. Taxonomy (GTDB): domain Bacteria; phylum Acidobacteriota; class UBA6911; order RPQK01; family JANQFM01; genus JBFGHG01. Next base: position 25,230 of record JBFKLX010000017.1, on the reverse strand, counting down.
CCAGCGGTTCGCTGTCGACGGAACGAATCTCCTGAATCAGCCCCGGGGCCCGCTCGACCAGCTCCGGTTGAGCTCGATCCACTCCGCTCACCCAGCCCTCGCCCAGCTCAGCCAGACCTGGAGTGTCACCGAGCCGGTGAATCGTGTTGTGCAGGAATGTCCTGAGGGGCGAGCCGTCCGCCGCCTGGAGGTTGATGTCGACGTGCATCTGCATCACGGGTGTGATGTCGGGAAGCTTCAAGAAGACCCGGCGGGCGTCGGCCGAGAGAGCCACCGATTCGACTCTGAGCTGATCGCGGCCCTCCCGGCCCGTCAGACCGAAGTCCGGGGATCCGTATCGCTCGCTCCACTGGTAATTCCAGACCTGGACGTGGTAGTTGCCGGTATCCAGGGCAGCCTCCCTCTGCAGAGGGCCGGTGAAGGTGATCACCACCCCGTCGCTGGCGACCTGCAGGCCAGTCGGCATGTGAACCGGCTTCCCGGTGTAGCGGACCCGGTAAAACCCCCCGGGTCGGGTCTTGTTGCCCGCCCAGCCGTAAAGTCCGGCCAGATAGAGCTGCCCGTCCGCCGGCCGGAAGCGGCCCCGCATCACGCCCGTCTCGAAATCGAGCGGGAAGCGAGTCAACCCACCCTGCACCGTGCCCTGGGTCTCTTCCTCCAGAACCAGATCCAGCTTTCCCATGCCGTAGGAGAGACTGATGAGGCGGTCTTGGAAGGGCCCCCAGCCCTGAGAGTCCACCCATACGAAAGTGCTGGGCGAGCGGTCGACACTGGGGTGGATCCAGGCCAGAGGCGAGTCGTAACTGGTGGGTTTTTCACCCGGAAAATACGACCATCGATAGCCGTAGAACCCCCCCGGCCGGATCAGGTTGATGCGGTTGGCCGGCACCCAGTGCCCCTGCTGATCGGAGCTGAAAAAGCGCCCGTCGGGCGTGATGCAGAGACCGTTGGGGGCACGGAAGCCGTTGGCCAGGATCTGGCTCTCGGAACCGTCGCGCGACACCCGGATCAGCGTGCCGTGCTGCGGGATCACGGCGTCCAGGGCGTGGCGCCCCCCTTTCATGTAGTAGAAGTCGCCGTCCGGCCCCAGCTGCAGGTCCATGGCGAACTCGTGGAAATGCTCGCTGACCTGGTGATCGTTGTTGAAGTTCTGGTAAAAGTCGCTCTCCCCATCGCCGTTGAGATCGTGCAGAATCGTGATCTGGTCCCGCCCCAGGACATAGATCTGCTCGTCGACCACCTTCAGTCCCAGAGGCTGGAACAGCCCGGTGGCGATCCTCTGCCAGGTCAGCTCCTCCGGCGAGGACCCGATGCCGTCCACCAGCCAGACGTCCCCGTTCCAGGTGCAGATGGCGGCCCGCGCCCCGTCGGCGAAGAAATCGAAGCCTCCGAAACGAAGCCAGGAGTTCCAGGGATTCTCTTCCGGCCAGGAGAGCGTGTCGATCGTGTAAGGCGCTTCCTCGCTCCCCTGCTGGACGGCGGTCCTGGGGCGACTCCTCCAGCGAGCGGGCCCGCCTCGGGTCAGCGGGCGCAGATCGAGAGGTTCCCCACTGCCGGCCGCCAGCTTCGCGAAGGAGGGCAACATCCCGCCGGCTCCGCTCCACAGTTTCAGCTCCATGCGTACCGGCCGTGGGGAAGCGGCGATCCTCAGCCGGATGTCCCCCTGATCGCTCAGCAGCCAGCGGCTTTCCGGTGGGGCGCCGGAGACGGCCGCGGCGGTCATTCGACCCTCGCGCTCGAGCAGGGCGAGAGTCCCGGTCGCAGGGTCTTGCCCACCCGCCGCTTTCAGGGTATCCAGTGAAACGATTGAGTGGCGGGCATCGGGGACCGACGCGACCTGGACCATCAGGTCTTCGCGGGAAGGCCCGACATTGAGAACTCGCGAGAAAGCGGCCAGTCCGCCCTCGCCGAACTCGAGGCCGGGCATCTCCAGGACCTCCGTGCTCCCCACAGAGTAGGAAAAGATGACCCGGTTTCGGTGCAGGTAGAGGCCCTGGTAATGGCCCCAGTCCCGAGGCAGTGGGCCGTAAGGCAACTCGCGCGGATCTTCGAAGCTCCCCGCCGAAGCCCACCCGGGGAGTCTCGGATTGGCGAAGAAAGGCTCACCCGCAATCGCAGGGTGCGTCTGGTGGGTGCCGTCGAACGCGACTCCCTTCAGTTCCACGAAGTCCCCCTTCCACCCCACCGAGTAACGCAGCAAGTCGGTGTCGAAAACGACCGCCTCGTCCCGGCCGCTCCCGTAGACCTCGTCCATGCGCAACGCGATGCCCTTGTACGCGATGTTTCGACCCGGCCAGGGCGCTTCGATGGACGCGGTCAGGAACGGCCCGTAATCCATGTCGAGCCACTCCTTGCCCGCGGGAGCCCTCGGCTCGGGGAAGTAGAAAACCCGCTCTTCATCGCTGAGCGGTCGCAGCCAGAGGTTGGCGAAGCGCACCCGGTGGCCTCCCGCATGGAGCCGGAACGGGCCCAGCAGCGCCCCCTCGGAGCCGTCCTCGGAGAAGCCTCCAGGGGTCGGACCAGGCAACTCCAAGTTGTCGTGAATCGTGATTCCATTCAGGAACAGCGTGGCCCGTGCCGGCGAGATCTTCAGGCCGCGGCGGAAGCGAGCCGCCAGAAAGACCACTTGCAGGCTCTGCCAGGTTCCCGCCGGAGAACAGGCATTCTCCTCGGGCTCGCGAAGCCCGGGGATGGCACCGCAGCGGTTCTCACCGGCCGGCTGGCCCGCACCGGGCGGGCCGATTCGGATTTCGTAACGGCCATTGAGGAAAACGCTGCTGCCGTCAGCCGGGACTCCACTAGAGCCGGGCACCAGAAAGTCGAGCTCGAGCCGGAAGTCGGAATATTCTTCCCGGGTGGCGAGGTCCCCGCGACCGGTTAGCGCCACGATGCTTTCCCGGTCGACCGCCCAGTGGCGCTCCGCGCTTTCGGAAGGCTCCTCCCACGATCGCAGATCCCGGCCGTTGAAGAGCAGAGAGGCGCCCTCTAGGGCGGTTCGTTGCGGGGGAGGGGGGAGGGGGGGGTCCAGCTGGAGGAGCCACCACACCAGGGAGACTGCCAGCAGGATCCCCGTTATGATCAAACCCTTCTTCATCCAGCCAGCCACCCTCGACGATCCCGCGCGGCTTGCAGTGCGCCTCCGAAAACAGCGGGGTCTCTGAAAATCTACTGAAAACTCAGCGGAAAAGAAATAGAATCTCAATTCTGGAACGACTTTCAAATCCCGGAACGGCAGCCAAGAGCCGGTCCAATCCGGGAGGCATCTGTTCGACCGGTCCGAATACTCGGGGAGGAGCTGCTCGTGAAAATGAATCGACGTACTTTCGTATCGGCGAGCCTCGGCGGAGTGGCCAGTGTGGCAGCAGCCTCCGGCTCGAGCCGCAGAGTGCTGGGAGCCAATGAGCGCGTGATCGCCGCTTCCATCGGCGTGGGCGGCATGGGCAGGTCGAATCTGCGCGACTTTCTCCGTATGGGGGACGTAGAGGTCACGGCAGTCTGCGACGTCTGGGAGCACAATCGCGAGCGGGCCCGCCAGATGACGGGCGGGAAAGCCGCCATGCACTCGGATTTTCGGAGAGTTTTGGAACTGAACGACCTGGATGCGGTGATCGTCGCCACGCCCGACCACTGGCACGCGCCGATCGTGATCGAGGCCTGCCGGGCCGGAAAGGACGTGTACGTCGAGAAGCCCCTGGCCTTGACCATGGACGAGGGCCGAAAAATGGTGGAAGCGGCGCGGCGCCACGGGCGGGTCGTGCAGGTCGGAACCCAGCAGCGCTCCGGTGAGCACTACCAGGAGGTGGTCGAGCTGGTTCGGGGTGGGGCGCTGGGGACGATCAGTCGCGTCGCCTGCTGGAACTTCGACAACTCGTCGCCTCTGGGCATCGGCAGCCCCCCCGACAGTGATCCGCCCCCGGGACTGGACTGGGAGATGTACCTGGGGCCGGCCCGCAAGGTCCCGTTCAACCCCAACCGCTTCATCAACAACTTCCGCTGGTTCTGGGACTACTCGGGCGGAAAGATGACCGATTGGGGCACCCATCACATGGACATCATCCACTGGGCCATGAACGTCGAGGCTCCCCTGGCGGTCACCGCCACGGGAGGCAAGTTCGTCCTTCGAGACAACCGGGAGACGCCCGACACCCTGGAGGTCGTCTTCGAATACCCGGGCTTCATTGCCACCTTCTCGCATCGCGAAGTCAACGGCTACGGTCCGGACGGGCGCGACTACGGGATTCAGTTCTATGGCTCCGACGGCACGCTGTTCGTGGACCGGGCGGGCTACGAGCTGGTCCCCGAATCCAGCGGCACCTTCGAAGAACCGGTCCCGCCCTACCAGGAGGAGGTCCAGACCGCGCTGAATCCGCCCCAGCCCTGGGAGAGGGAGCGGCAACAGCGCAAGAGCCGGACGCACTACGTCAAAGGCGCACAGTCCGAGCAGCACATCGGGCACGTGCGCAACTTCGTCGACTGCGTCAAGAGCCGCGAGAAACCCCGCTCGGATGTCGAGGTCGGGCACACTTCGACGGCCGCGCCCCACCTGGGCAACATCGCGCTGCACACCGGCCGCCGCATTCGATGGGACGCGGAAACGGAAACGATCATCGACGACCCAGAAGCGTCCGCGCGCTTGAGTTACCAGTACCGCAGCTGGTCCTAGCCGGTCGCGCCCGGTAGTCGGCCACTCAGCTCTACGAGGAGAGTGAGATGCAGCTTGGCGGACGCGGTCTCCGATTGGGCCTGCTGACGTTGTCGTTGACCACCTGCGTGGTCGGCCAGGACGGATTCGAGCCTCTCTTCGACGGCCGGAGCCTGGAGGGCTGGGTGGTCAAGGGAAACCCGGCCGGCTGGCAGGTCTCCGGCGGCGTCATCCGTTCGGAAGGACAGACGGGCGGCGACTGGCTGCGCTCGGCCCAAGAGTATGGCGATTTCATCCTCAGGGTCGAATGGCGAGTGTCGCCAAACGGCAACAGCGGCGTCTTCATTCGAGCCGCCGAGTCGGGCAACCCGTGGGAGACCGGCTACGAAGTCCAGATTTCCAGCGAGCCGCGCGACGATCTGCACTGTACTGGATCACTCTACGGCTACGTCCCCGTCGACCCGAGACCGGACGAGTCACCGAATGTCTGGCACACCTTCGAGATTCACGCTCGAGGCAGCCTGATTGCCGTTTATTCGGACGGCCTCCAGTGCGTGAACGTAGACCAGTCGCAGGTGAAGGGGATCGAAACAAAGCCGTTGCGGGGCTACATCGGCCTGCAGGATTCCCATTCCCCCGAGGGCAACTACATCGAGTACCGGAAAATCGAGATCAAAGAGCTCGGGTGAGGCCTGGAGCGTACGGCGCAGGTCGCAGGGCTTGGGGCGAGCGCATTTGTTGGAGGTGGAGGGAACATGGGCGCTTGGAAATGGCTGGGGAGCGTGGCGATCATCATTTTCTGGACCTGCTCCGTGGCGACTCCTCCCGAGTCTGATCGTTGGGTGACCTACGAGGGAACCGATGGACCCGGTCACGGGAAACAGATCGTGCTCGTCTCGGGGGACGAAGAGTACCGTTCCGAAGAAGCACTGCCCATGCTGGCCCGTATTCTGGCCTTTCGCCACGGGTTCGCGTGCACGGTGCTGTTCGCCACCGACCCGGAAACCGGGATCATCGATCCCAACAATCAGACCAACATTCCAGGTCTGGAAGCCTTGGACAGCGCCGATTTGATGATCCTCTTCACCCGGTTTCGAGAACTGCCGGACGAGCAGATGGCCCACATCGCCGGCTTTCTCGACTCCGGCAAGCCGATCATCGGCCTGCGCACGGCGACTCACGCCTTTCGCTACCAGCGAGATCCCGGGAGCCCATACGCGAAGTACGACTTCCAGAGCGAGGAGTGGCCCGGCGGCTTCGGGCGCCAGGTCCTGGGCGAGACCTGGATCAATCACCACGGGCGGCACAAACAGGAGAGCACCCGCGGGATCGTGGATTCGCAGAACCGGGACCATCCCATCCTGCGGGGCGTCGACGACATCTGGGGGCCGACCGACGTCTACGGCGTCACCGATCTGCCGGCCGGTTCCCGAGTGCTGGTCCGGGGATCGGTACTGACCGGGATGAGCGCCACCGATCCTCCCGTGGAAGGGCCCAAGAACGAACCCATGATGCCAGTCGCCTGGGTTCGGGAGTACCGCGGAGAGAGCGGCAGGCCCTCGAGGGTCTTCTGCACCACCATGGGTGCCTCGGTCGATCTGGAAAGCGAGGGCCTTCGAAGGCTGCTGGTCAACGCCTCTTACTGGGCCGTGGGGCTGGAGGACCGGATTCCAGCGCGCAGTAACGTCGATTACGTCGGCCGCTACGAGCCCAGCTTCTACGGCTTTCACGAGGAGTCGGGGTTCTGGCAACAGAAGGGCCTGCGGGCCTCTGACTGGCGCTATCCCGAGTAGAACCTCCCCAAGTGCGAAGTGCGCGAGCCGGCGGCTGGCTCACTTCAGGAACGGCGCGGGATCCCAGGGTTCCCGGTATTCTTTGCCGAGAAGCTCGTTGGCCTCATTGTGGTTGACGATGACTTCCCGTTCCGGGTCGAACTCCAGAACCGACTGCGTCCGGTAGGCGATCTCCCCGAGGTGGACCAGGGCCAGCGACTTGTGAGCTTCCTCCAGGTGCGCGATCGGCTTCCGCCGGGACCGCACACAGTCGAGAAAGTCGGTCTGGTGCTGGGGGTGGCCGGCATCGCCGCGCATCCCCGGCCCCTCTTCTTCTTTCTTGCCGAGATAGACCTGGAAGTAGCCGCGCCGCGAGAACACCATGAATCCCTCGGTGCCGTAGAAAGCGTTGCCGCTGTCGAAGCCGTAGTGGCCGTAAGGCGTCCAGCCGCGGTCCTCGTAGATCAGCACCTTGCCCTCAGCAAAGTGGTAGGCCACCACCATATTGTCGGGAAACTCGCGTTCTCCCTGCAGATCGACCCGGCTGCCGTGGGCCGTGATCTTCACCGGGTGTGTCTCGGGCTGCAGGCCGAATCGAGCCATGTCGATGTCGTGGATGCCGTCGCCGCCGAGGTCACCGTTTCCGTAATCGCGGTACCAGATCCACTTGGAATGGAATCGGTTGGGATTGAAGGGGCGCGAGGGAGCGGGTCCCAACCAGAGGTCGTAGTCCACACCTTCAGGAACGGGGCAATCCGGCTGTGGCAGCAGGTTGTCATGGCGCTGCAGGTTCCAGGCCTTGGACATCTTGACTTCCCCGATCACCCCCGCGTCGAGCAGCTCCCGGGCTTTGGCCGTCACCTGACTGGAGCGCATCTGAGTACCGTGCTGCACGACGGCACCGTATTTCCGGGCTGCTTGCTTCAGCAGCTGGCCCTCCCGGAACACATGGCTCCCCATCTTCTCCAGATAGACGTCCTTGCCCGCTGCCATCGCCTGAATGGCGATGGTACAGTGCCAGTGATTGGGGGTGGCGATGATCACGGCGTCAATGGACCGATCGTCCAGCACGCGCCGAAAGTCCGAGACGAATTCGGGAGCCTTGCCGCAGGTTTCCTTGACGCTCTGGACCGCGCGCGCTCCGAACTCCTGGTCCACGTCACAGATGGCCGCGACTGCCGCATCCTGCCGCGCAGCGATCCATTTGGCATGATTGTGTCCCATCCCCCGCACGCCGAGGACGGCGCACACAACCTTGTCACTGGGTGCTTTCGAAGTGCCCCCGACCACCGACTGGCGGGCAGCCGCGGCAGCCGCCGCTCCCCCCACGGCGACCGACAGGAACCGCCGCCTGTTGACTCGAGATCCGGCCATGTTGGGCCTCCTTTCCAGAAAATTCAGTCACTCAGCTGGTTCGACGGCCTGAAACTGGCCGGACGCTTTCAGCAGAGTCTCTTGCAGGATCAGCTCGTGCTCGTAACCGTGGGTGAGGGGCTGATTCTGCTTCAGGGCCCGCGCCAGGTCCTGGAAATCCCCGATGTAGCGATCCTGGGGCGGCAGTGAGACCTCCTGCCAGCCGGCCCGGTAGGGGCCCCTGGCCTCACGCATCACGACCTGCATTCGCGTGCCCGGCTCGACCGGCTGGATCACGAAGCTTCCATCGGTCCCAATCACCTCGAAGGAGCGGTGCTGGGAGGAGCCGGCCATGACGGCGCAGGAGTAAGCCACCGCCAGCCCCTGGTCGTATTCGAGGACGGCCATGGTGTTGTCGGCCAGGTTGTCCTGCAGGGTGTCGGTACGAAGCCAGGTCTGGACCCGATTGGGTCGTCCCCAAAAGGCGACCATCCGGTCGATGACATGGCCCCCCAGCTCGAACATCGTGCCGCCGGCATAGCGAGCCCAGTCTGCCCGGCGTTCCGGTCCGAGGTCTTTGTTGATGGTCCCGCGCAGCATGTAGACGTCGCCCAGCCAGCCTTGCCGTGCCGCTTCGAAGGCGGCATTCAATCCCTCGTGAAAGCGCCAGACGTAGCCCATCTGCAGCAGCAGGCCCTTACGCCGGGCCTGCTCGACCAGCTGGCGAAAACCCTCCATGTCACCGCCCGCCGGCTTCTCCAGGTGCAGGTGCTTGCCTGCGCCGATGACCCGTTGCCCCCTGGGAATGGCTTCCCAGATCCAACATTCCACCACCACCAGTTCGATTCCCGGGTCACCCAGCAGTTCTTCTTCGCTGACCCAGCGCAACCCCGCGAACAGAGGGTTGTCCTGGGCTGCCCGCCGGGCGGCGGCGTCCGGCTCGCAGACGGCGACCACCTCGTAGTCGGAAGAATCCAGAAGCGTCTTCAGCTTGCCCCTGACATGGCCGTGCTGTGTCCCCCAGACCCCCGTCCGGATCTTCCGGCCCTCGCTGGCCTGGAGCGTGGTCGATAGAGCCGCCGCGCTGCCGGCGACTTTCAGAAACTCTCTTCGGCGTAGTTGCTTCATGCCCTCCTCCTGGCTGCGGGAGAAATCCACAGCTTTTCCAACCCCTCGAACTGCTTCGAGTGAACGGCTTTGCCGGCCTGTCCGAGCTGCCGGGAATTGACCGAGATAGGAAACGTCGATGCGCTGGCTCCGTGGCTCCGGAAAGTCGAGGTCGGTATTCCCGGCCGAGGCAACGGAATCACCTCCCGACATTCTATCCGACGGGCGGAAAGCTCATCAAGACGATCGGTTCAAAAACTCGACATTCGGTAGGTGTTTTTTGAAACGCATTCCATTGACAGCTCGAGCCTGCCCGAAAATGACATTAATGTTGACACCCGAAGACCGCGGCCCTAGCATTTCAAATCGAGAGCTCACCGGGCCGTTCGTCGAGTTTTCCAGCTGCAGAACACGGGGCTTTCCACGGGGCTTGGACGAGCGGAACGAGCCGGGAGGGCCGTAGGAGGTCTCGAGGATATGAGGACAGTCGAGCGCAGGGCCGCTGCTTGGGCCTGCATCTGCCTGACTCTCACATCGGTGGCGGCCCAAGACTCGCGAATCAATCGGGTGATCGGCCAACTGGAAGCTGGAAAACCGGTGCTGGGCGTCTTTTCGGCTGACCGTTCGCTGCCGAACGCCGCCGCTCTGGCGGAATCTCCCCTCGACTTCGTCATGATCGACATGGAGCACAATCCGCTGGACTTCGAAACGCTGCAGCGGTTTCTGATGGGGATGCTGCAGCGGCGCCAGATTGCCGAGGACGCTTCGCTCAGCCCCCGCGTCGTCCCGCTCCTCCGGCTCCCTCAATATGGTCGGGAACAGCTTCAGTTCTTGATCAAGCAGGCGCTCGACCTGGGCGTGTACGGGATCATGCTGCCTCACATCGACACGGCCGGCGAGGCCCTCTCTGTGGTCCGGGCGGCGCGATACCCTCAGCAGGCGAACGCGGCGGACTTCGAGCCCCTGGGACTCCGGGGAGTGGACCCCTCCAACGCCCGCCGCTATTGGGGCCTGACTACGCGAGATTACATGGAGCGAGCCGACCTCTGGCCCCTGGACCCGCACGGGGAGTTGTTGATCGTCATCCAGATCGAGAACCAGCTCGGCATGGCGAACCTGGAAGAGATCGCGGCGGTGCCGGGAATCGGAGCCATCTTCGTAGGCCCCGCCGACCTCAGCACCTCCCTGGCCGGGGCGAGCGGCAGGTGGGGAGAAGGGGTGGTGGCTCGAGTGGAGGAAATGGCACAGACGGTGCTGGCTGCCTGCAAGCGGAGGCGCATCCCTTGCGGGATCACCGCCAACGCCGACAACATCCAACAACGGATCGAGGACGGCTTTCAGTTTCTCACGATCGGCTCGGACGTCGGCCTCCCGGCGGGAGTCGTCAACACACTGGCCCGGGTTGGGCGCCAGCCCTGATTTCCCAGAAGGCGATCGCCGCAAGGAGGCTGTTCAAAACGATGCCTGAAGAGAGTACCGACGGCCAGCGACTTCGGGGTGTGATTCCCCCGCTCGTGTTGCCTTTGGACCCCGACGGCGGAATCGACTTCGACAGTCTGGACCGGCAGATCCAGTTTCTACTGACCGGAGGCGTCGACGGGCTCTGGGTCAATGGAACGACCGGCGACTTCTTTGCTCTCGGCATCCGGGAGCGAGCCGAGGTGGTTGCAGCGGCCGTCCGGGCCGCGGCGGGGCGGGTCCCGGTCATCGCCCAGGTCGGAGATGCTTCGACCCGGCGAGCCATAACCCACGCCCAGCGCGCCCTGGATGCCGGAGCGGACGCCCTGGCGGTCGTGCTGCCCTATTATCTGGAGTACTCGCAGCGGGAGCTCAAAGGCCACTACCGCCTGATCTCTCGCGCCGTGCAGCGGCCCCTGTTCCTGTACCAGTTGCCCCAGATGTGCAAAGTCTCCTTGACGATACCCAGTATTCTCGAACTGGCCCGGGAGGGGACGTTGCTGGGAATCAAGGACAGCGCTGGGGACGTCGACTTCTACGGTCGCCTGCTGAGAAGGGTGGCCGACGAGCATTCGACTCTTCGCTGTTTCTACGGTGCCGGACCGCTGCTGGACGTGAGCCTGTTCGTAGGCGGTCACGGCGTGATGTGCGCCATCGCCAACCTGGTCCCGCATCTCTGCAAACGAGTCGTCGAGGCGGCCGCACGGGGGGACTGGGGAGCAGCGCGAGCGGCCCAGCAACGCGTGCTGGGGCTGATCGATCGGCTGGGGCTCCCGGGGCGCAGCAACTGGGCCCCCAGCGTGGCGGTCTACAAATGGATGCTGCAGCAACTCGGCGTGATCGCGCATACCAGGGTCCTGGATCCGCTGGAACCCCTGACAGCTGAAGAACAGGAGATGCTGGCCAAAGACGCTTTGCCCACGGCGCGGGCCCTCTGTGGAGAGCTGCTTTCCGGCCTGGCCTCTGCCGGCTCCCGAAATGGGACGACATGAGAATCACAGCGATTCTGGAAGAGACGTTTCCCCTGCGATCTCAAATCCGCAATGCCGTCATCGACTTCTCTGAGATGACGGCCTCTGCGGTGGTGGTCGTCAGCGACGTGCGGCACAACGGATCGCTTCTGAAAGGGTACGGTTTCAATTCGAACGGAAGATACGCTCAGGGCGCCATCTTGAAGGAGCGCCTCATCCCCAGGCTGCTCGGCGCTCCTCCAGAGAGTCTTCTCTCCGAAGACGGGGCGAACTTCGATCCTTCCAAAGCCTGGCAGATCGCGATGCGGAACGAGAAGCCGGGTGGGCACGGCGAGCGTTCGGTCGCGTTGGGGGCGCTCGACATGGCCTTGTGGGACCTGGTCGCCAAGATCGAAGAGAAGCCCCTCTGCCGGCTTCTGGCCGAACGCTTCAACCGGGGCCTCGTCGATGAGGCAGTCTGGGTCTACGCGGCCGGCGGGTATTACTATCCGGGCAAGGATCGGGCCGCCCTCCAGGAAGAAGTCCGGCATTATCTGCAGCTCGGTTACCGGGACGTGAAAATCAAAATCGGCGGCGCCTCCCTGGAGGAGGACTTGCGCCGGATCGAAGCGGTGCTGGAAATTCTGGGGCCCGGCAACAAGCTGGCCGTGGACGCCAACGCGCGTTTCGACCTGCCCACCGCCCTTCAGTACGCCGAGGCCCTCGGATCCTACGATTTGAAATGGTACGAAGAGCCGGGAGACCCGCTGGATTACGAGTTGCTCTCCCGGGTGGCAGAGGCCGCCCGTCTGCCTCTGGCCACCGGCGAAAACCTGTTTTCCCATCAGGACGCCCGCAATCTCGTCCGCTACGGGGGGATGAAACCGGAGCGGGACTTCCTTCAGTTCGACCCGGCCCTGAGCTATGGTTTGGTCGAATACCTGCGGATCCTGGAAGTCCTCGAGGATGACGGGTGGTCGCGGCGCCGCTGCGTCCCTCACGGAGGGCACCAGTTCGCGCTCCACCTGGCGGCCGGTCTGGGCCTGGGGGGAAACGAGTCCTATCCTTCGGTCTTCCAGCCTTTCGGGGGCTTCGCCGACGATGTCCCGGTAGAGGATGGCTACGTCAGAATTCCCGACGCACCCGGGATCGGTATCGAACGGAAGGAAGCTCTCTACGCCGTCTTTCAGCAGGTCGAGAGATGAGGTGGTTGCGGAGCCGGCAGAACGAGCGACGGAGAGATTGTTCACCGATGAGCAGGAGTAAGGGCATGCGAATTTCCCGAGGGCCCAGCTGGGCCCGGAGAATCTTGAGTGCGAGCCTGCTGGCGGCAGTCGGGTCTGGTGGGGTGTCGCTCGGGGCGGAGGCGATTCCTCTGCCCGAGCATCCCCGTCCCGACTTCTATCGGTCCGAATGGATCAATCTGAACGGATCCTGGGATTTTCGCTTCGATCCCGAGGACGTCGGAGAAGGCGAGGAGTGGTTTGGGAAGCCACAGGGATTCGACAGGACGATCACGGTCCCGTTCCCCTGGGGGGCGCCTCTGTCGGGTGTGGAGGACGCGGCGGACGTGGGCTGGTACTCGCGAACCATCGAGGTTCCCGAAGGGTGGAGGGGAAAGCGGATCTTTCTGGTGATTGGGGCTTGCGACTGGCGTACTGCCGCCTGGATCGACGGCAACCCGGTGGGGCGCCATCAGGGAGGCTACACTCCCTTCGAGTTCGAAGTGACTTCGCTGGTGCAGCCGGGCGGGCAGCACCAGCTGACGATTCGGGTCGACGATAGTCCCCAGCCGTTCAAGCTGGAGGGGAAACAGGGCTACGGCCCCGCCCGAGGAATCTGGCAGACCCCCTACCTGGAAGCGCGCGGGACGGTGCCGCTCGAGACCCTTCACTTCACTCCCGACATCGACGCGGGAAAAGCCGTGCTGGAAGCGGCGTTCCTGGAGCCGGCCGCCGAAAGGATGATCCTACGCCTGAACTTTCTCAACGGCCCGCAAGCGGGCCGCACGCTGGAGACCGCGGTCGAGAAGGGCGCCAGCCGGGTTCGAGTGGAGGTCTCCATGCCGAACCCGAAGCTCTGGTCGCTGGAGGATCCCTTCGTTTACGAAGTGGAGGCGGCTCTTGCCGGCGGAGGGGAGGAGGACCGGGTCCGCACCTATTTCGGCATGCGCAAGATCGGCGTGGTGACGCTGGAGGGGTCCGGGATCCCCTACATCGCTCTGAACAATCGCCCGATCTATCTCCAGGCAGCCCTCGATCAAGCCTACGACCCCCTGGGGTACTACACCTTCCGCTCCGATGAGTTCATGCGCGACGAGATCCTGCGGTCCAGGCGGATCGGCTTGAACGCAATGCGGATTCACGTCAAGGTGGGCGTCCCGCGAAAGCTCTACTGGGCGGATCGCCTGGGCATGCTCATCATGGCCGACGTTCCCAACAGCTGGGGCGAACCCACTCTCGAGATGCGCTCCGAGACGGAGTCAGCCTTGCGCGGCATGATTCGCCGCGACTACAACCATCCCGCCATCTTCTCCTGGGTCCTCTTCAACGAAACCTGGGGCCTGAGGAGCGGCGATCAAGGGTACACCGCGGAGACCGCCGAGTGGGTCGCTTCGCTCTACGAGTTGGCCAAGCGGCTCGACCCCAGCCGCCTGGTCGAGGACAACTCCCCCAATAAGGGGGACCACGTGGTGACCGACCTCAACTCCTGGCACGCCTACCTGCCGGGGTATGCCTGGGAGGAGAGGCTGGACGAGATTTCGGAGCAGACCTACCCCGGTTCGACCTGGAACTTCGCCCACGGCCGGCGGCAAGGGTCCCAGCCGAATCTCAACAGCGAATGCGGCAACGTCTGGGGCTACCAGGGCAGCACGGGCGACGTCGACTGGAGCTGGGATTATCACCGGATGATCAACGCATTCCGCCGCCATCCTCGGATCTGCGGCTGGCTGTACACGGAACATCACGACGTCATCAACGAATGGAACGGCTACTACCGCTACGACCGGTCTGAAAAGATCACCGGCCTGGGCGAACTGGTCGAAGGGATGACCTTGCGCGACCTGCACTCCCCCTACTACCTGGCAGCGGAGGGAGAGCTGAGCCGGGAGGTCCCTCCGGGTGAGACCGTGTCGGTGCCGATTTGGGCGTCCTTCCTCACCGGCGACCGGGAGGAGGGCGAGCTGCTCAGACTGCGTTTCGAGTTGTACGGCTGGGACGTGCTGGGCCGGCGGCGAACCTTTGCCCGAGGTGACCGCCCGGTCGAGTTTCGCCCCTGGGCGTCTTGGGCCTTGCCCGCCCTTGAGATCGTCATGCCCGACCAGTCCGTGCTGGCGATCCTGTCGCTGGTGCTCGAGGACGGACTGGGCACGGTGCTGCACCGCAACTTCGCCATCTTCGTGGTGCGCGACGGGCCGCTTCCCAGGGACGAGACCCGACGAGCGGAGGGGCGGACGGTGCGCTTCCTGCGCGTGGCCCCCCACCGGTTCAGCGAGGCAGCCTGGTCGCTCAGACAATGGGACGTCCTGGACGGGCTGAAGGTGAACGGGACGGGCAGCGGCCACTTCGAGTATCGCATCCCGTGGCCCGCCGACCTCAGCCCGGACCAGGTCGGCAGCGCAGCGTTCTTCCTCGAGGCCTCGGCCAAGCAGCTCTTCGGCAAGGATCGTGAGGAGGGCAGGATCGAGGGGAGCTTCATGCGAGGCAAGGGGACGCACGATCCGAGTCTCAACCGCAATGCCTACCCCATGACCGACCAGACCCGTTTCCCCAGCGCCGTCAGGCTTTCTGCGGGTGGACGGACGCTGGGAGTCTTCGATCTGGCAGACGACCCGGCCGATCACCGGGGTCTCCTCTCTTGGCATTCCCAGAAACGCGACGGCTTTCTCCGGGAGGCGGGCTCCTACGGCTACCTGATCGAGGCGAGCATCCCACGAGAGGTGCTGGCCGCAGCCGCGGCCGAAGGGGAGCTACGCGTGCGGTTGACAGTGGACGCCGGGTTGGCAGGCGGACTGGCCATCTACGGTGAGCAATTCGGCCGCTATCCCTTCGATCCCACGCTGGCACTCGTCATGAAGGAGCAGTGAAGGACCTTCTAACCGAGTGTTCCCGCTGCAGAGGAGCCTTCAAAGTCCCTTGTGCAATTCGGGCGGCATCTTGGGGCGGTAGCCCGCTTCCAGTGCCATGATCTGTTCCTCTTCCAGCCGGGTGTCGACGGCCGCGGCGAGCTCTTCCAAGTGCTCGAGCCGGGTGGCTCCAATGATCGGGCTGGTCACGCCCGGTCGGTGCAGCAGCCAGGCCAGCGCCACTCGAGTCGGAGCAAAGCCGAGGGCTGCGGCCACCTCCTGGAGTTTTCCCAACACCTCCCAGTCGGTCTCGGAATAGTAGAGGCGGTGAGCGATATGGTCGCTGCGGGACCGCGTGGTTTCCCCGCCCCGGTCGGGCGTGCGGTTGCCGGCCAGAAAACCCCGGGCCAGGGGACTCCAGGGGACGATGCCCACGCCCTGATCGATGCAGAAGGGGATCATTTCGCGCTCGTCTTCGCGCGTGATCAGGTTGTAGTGATTTTGCATCGAGACGAACTGCGTCCAGCCCTGCAGTCGGGCCGTGAACTGGGCCTTGGCAAACTGCCAGGTCCACATGCTCGAGGCCCCCAGGTAGCGCGCCTTCCCCGACTTGACCACATCGTGGAGGGCCTCCATCGTCTCCTCGATGGGCGTCTCCGGATCCCAGCGGTGGATCTGATAAAGGTCGACGTGATCCATCCCCAGGCGCTGCAAGGATGAATCGATGCTGCTCAGAACGTGTTTGCGGGACAGGCCCCGCTGATTCGGCAGCTCGCCCATCGGCAGGCACACTTTGGTGGCGACGACGTACTCGTCGCGGTTCTGGAAGCACTCTCTCAGCAGCTTGCCGGCGAGTTCTTCGCTGCCTCCCTGTGAATACAGGTTGGCGGTATCGAAGAAATTGAAGCCGAGATCGACGGCACGTCTCACCAAGGGACGGCTGGCGTCCTCGGGCAGGACCCAGTCCCGCCATTCGGGCGAGCCATACGACATCATCCCGAGGCACAACCGGGACACCTTCAATCCGGAGCGGCCCAGGTTCGAATACTGCATACCTTCTCGCGGGGAATGCTCCCACGAAGCAAGGGACTTGGCAAGCGCCGTCCCGAGGCCTTTTGCAGCGGATCATCGCTGCTGCGACCAGCGCTCGAGGGGATGCCCACGCCGGGACAGCGGTATGGAGACGGGCCGTCCCCCCTGAACGTGGGACTCGAAGACGGCTTGCGTCATCTCCACGGTCGCCCGGCCGTCGGCCAGGCTGAAGCGGGGCGGGCGGTCCATCTCGATGGCCCCGATCAGGTCGGTGACGATGGGGGCATAGTGCCAGACCTTGGACGCGCCCGGCTCGGGTTGGGGCGCACCGGGCAGCGGTCTCCAGGCGGTCTCCTTCTCTCCCGGAGCCCAGGACGCTTCGGGCAGCCAGAAGACGGCGGGGACCTGGCTCATGCGGATCGTCACGATGCCGCGGGTGCCATAGATGTCCATTCCCCAGCGGCCCAGGTTGCCGTCCCGGTTCTTCAGCGACGAGAAGTAGCCGTTGACGCCGCCGGCGAATCCAAAGGTGGCCTGGAGGCGGTCCCCGACGACCGGGCCCAGAGGTTCGGTGGCCTCTTTCACATCCTCCGGGTCAGCCGGCCGGCCACCCACGCTGATCGAGGCCGAACACCACCGGGGCGGGCCCAGAAACGCCATCATCATGTCGAAGACGTGCACCCCCAGGACGATCAGATCCTCTCCGCCGGCGCGGTGGTCTTCCTTGCCGCGGGAACGGATTTCCAGCACTTCCCCGATCAACCCTTCCTCCATGACCATCCGGCGGGCATGCTCGACCACCGGTGAGGCCCGAAAGTTGAAGGCAACGGCCCATTTCAGCCCGGGGCCCGAAACCGCTTCGAACATGGCGTCGGCCTGAGTCAGGTCGACGGCCAGCGGCTTTTCGATCAGGCCGTGGGCACCGGCCTCAGCGCAGGCCAGCACGTACTCCAGGTGGTTCACGGTCCACCGCGGGCCAATCGAGACCAGGTCCGGTTTCTCCGTGGCCAACATTTCACGGTAGTCGGCGTAACTCCGCGGGGCGCCGGCCTCGGCTGCGCGCCTCCGGCGGCCGTCGGCGTCCGGGTCGGCCAGGCCGACGACCTCGACGTTGGGATGCAGCCTCCAGACGAGGTGAAGGTCGTGCCCATAACCGCCACGGCCACTGTCGCCAATCACGCAAGCCCGGTACCCGGCGGGCCGGTTCTGGCCGGGGGCGATGAGGCCGGCCAGAGGCAGAGCGACGGCGGAGTTCAAGAAGTCCCTGCGATTCATCGAGTCGTCTCCTTTCGGATGCTGACGTGCCAAGCGGTTGGCCTGCCCATGAAGGAGTCTTCAACCCTCACGGTTTACAAATCATACCCAGAGAGCTGAAATAGGGGAATGGACGAGTTGGGCCGGACCCGGACATCGCTGTCGCTGGCGGCTCTTCTGCTCTTGGCCCCAGCCCTTGGCGGGTGCGGAAGAGCGGAGCTGGACGCCCCGGCCATCGACTTCGACGCCATCCCTTCCCCCATCATTCTTCGGGGAGATTCGCTGGTGGCCTACCGGGACCCGGCGGTGATCTACCAGGACGGGATCTTCAGACTCTTCTACACATTCATCACCACCGATGAGGAGGGCCGGCACTTCTGGGCCGTGGCGTTCAGCAAGAGCACCGACTTGATCCAGTGGACGGAGCCTCGCCCCATTACGCCCAGGGATCAGAATCTCAACTTTGCCAGTCCGGGCAATATCATCCGCTACGGGGACGAGTGGGTCCTCTGCATGCAAACCTATCCGACACCCAACGGAGAAAAATACGGCAACGAGAACTGCCGTGTCTGGATCACCCGGAGCCGGGATCTGGAGAACTGGGGACCGCCCGAATTGCTTCGGGTCAAAGGGCCCGACGTCCCGGTCGAGGAGATGGGGCGGCTGATCGACGCCTACCTGGTCGAGGACAAGGACGAGGCCGGCAAGTGGTGGTGCTTTTTCGACGACAACGCCGCCAACATGTCCTACTCCTACGATCTGGGTACCTGGACCTACTTCAACCGCATCGAATCGGGAGAGAACGTGTGCGTCCTGGTGGACGGTCAGGAGTATCTGATGTTCCACTCCCCGAAGAACGGGATCGGGATGAAGCGCTCCAGTGACATGATGACCTGGAGAGACTGGGGTCCGTTGATCACCCTGGGCCAGAAAGACTGGCCTTGGGCGCGAGGTCGAATCACCGCCGGATTCGCCCTCGACCTCCGGGCCAACCCCCGGGTGGGAAGGTACCTGATGTTCTTCCACGGGAGCGGGCCCGAGGGCGAGAGCACCATGTTCCACACCCACGCCAGTCTCGGCTTGGCCTGGAGCGACGACCTTCTGACCTGGGACTGGCCGCGCTGACCGAGTGGTGACACCTGCATCCTGCCGGTGGCCAGAGGAAACCCGGCAACGAACTCCGGGAGATGGCAGTGAAGAAAGACTCCGAAAGAGCCGCAGAACACTGGGACGAGCATGCCGCCAGTTACTCTGGGCGCAAGACGGGCCTCTTCTTCTGGGAGGTCGACGAGGTCATGCGCCAACTCAATCGCAGGATCTCCGGCGACCCCGAGCTGGAATGGCAAGATTACACCCTGCAGCGGCATTTCGCCGGCAGGCTTCCACTGGAACGCTGCCTCTCGCTGGGCTGCGGCACGGGCGAACTGGAGCGCAAACTGGCACGCGCCGGAGCCTTTCGCGCCTGTGACGCTTGCGACGTCTCAGCGACCTCCCTCCAGATGGCCGAGCAGGCGGCCGCCAGGGAGGGATTCGAGATTGGCTACTTCCAGGCCGACGCCAACCTGTTGGAGCTGGCCGAAGACCGATACGACGCGGTGTGGGCCTACGGCGCACTGCATCACTTCCGGAACCTGGAGCACGTCAGCCGTCAGATCAGAAGTTCGCTGAAGCGGGAGGGGTTGCTGTGCTTCCTCGAGTACGTGGGCCCCTCGCGGTTTCAGTTTCCCGAGCGCCAGAAGGAGATCGTCAACCTCTGCCTCCAGCTGCTGCCGCGCCGTTACCGCGCTCTTTCCGGGGAGGCGCTCGCCGTGGAGAGCCGCAAGATCGAAGCCCAGCGGAAGCCCGCGTCTTTCCTGGGTCGACTGAAAGGTCGCCTCATCGGCTCGAGGCCCTCCACTCTGGCCCCGCCCACAGGCACCGTCTTCCGAGAAGAAGCCGGGTTTCCGTCTGCCCAGGCAGTCGTGGCAGACGATCCTTCCGAGTCGGTTCGCTCGCAAGAGATTCTCGAGGTCATCCAGAGGGATTTCGAGATCGCCGAGCAACGAGAGGCCGGAGGCAACGTTTTTCAATTCCTCCTCTCCGGTATCGCCGCCAACTTTTCCGACGAGGACCCCTGCAGCACCCGGCTGGTCCGGATGCTGACCGAGGTGGAGGAAGCCTTGATCGCCTGCGGAGAGCTGCAGAGCGACCTGATGTACGTGGTGGCCCGTCCCAGGCCTTGACAGCGCACGGTTGCGCGCCCTGCCTTCCCCGGCTCGGCCACCACGGTACCCAGCCAAGTGCACCACTCGAGGGCTCGGACTTCTCTTCTTTCAGGAGTCAGTCTCGCAGGCGCGTCAGTTCCATGGTCTGGTCGAAGGCATCGGGCGCGTACTGTCGGACGAAATCCTGCAGCCGGGCTGTCGAAGCCGTCAACACGACCCCATCCTCGAGTTCTTCGTGAGGGAGCGAATCGGGCTCGCTCTCCAGTTTCGCTTTTAGCCATTCGTCCCCCAGGAATCCGACCTGGAGCCGATCACCCTGCAGGTCGAGCAGGGCGAACGTGTGGGCGGGGACCAGGTGCAGTTCATAGAAATCATTGCTGGTGTCAACGCCTTCCGGGAAGAGGTCCCAGAACAGCATTCCGTCCAGTTCCAGAACCCGCACCCGAAAGTGGGCAGGGCAGTCTTCCTCGATGTAGGTCAGACGATATTCGAATTCACCCGCCGGCTCGAACGACCAGAGGGAGTCATCATCGGCCCACAGGCCCTCCAGTTCCGGCAAGGCCACCAGGTCGGTCTTCTGGTAGAGAGGATGCAGCGAGGCGAAGCATCCCGCCAGCATGAGGATTGGCGCCAGCATGCACGCATGTTTCTTGTAGGACATGGATCGTCTCCTTTTCAATCTGAATTCAGGAGGCCTCAACTGCTGCCTCCACTGAGAAACAGCGCTGTTTGGCCGGGAAAATTGCAGTTGTGGTCGTGAAAAATCGAGGAGAAGCCGGGAGTGCTTCACCACCAGCGCGATCAGTCTCGGCGCGAGAGTCGGCGGAGTGTCACCCGGAGCCAGGAGTAATGGGCCGCACCGAGCATCAGAAGCATACCCGCGAGCAACAGGAACAGGGGCCACCAGGCCGCCTCGCGAAAGAGATCCTGCTGGAGCCGGATGAGGCCGATTGCCAGGAAGAGCATGCCCACTGCCAGAAAGTTCTTCAGCTGCCTGGGAATGCTGCCGAAAATGAAGAGGCAGGCTACCAGGGGCAGAATCACCTCGAAGAAGCGCGCTTCGAAACGGAGAGCGGGATCCGCGGGGGACTCCTCCCAGAGCTCCGAGGCGGTCAGGCCCAGCAGCAACAAAGAGGTCAACACGTGACCGGGAATCACGAAGCGGAATGCTTTGGCGACTCCGCGCATCTGGGCGGAGGGGAAGCGGATGGAGAGCTGCTGGAGCAACAGGTAAACGCCCGCGTTGATCATGAAGAGATATTCGACCTGGCCGCGGGTCCAGCGGAAGGTCTCCTCCAACCAGCTGGCGTAGGGCTCGTGGAAGAGGGCGACCCCGCTGAGAGCCACCAGTGTGAAGAACACGGCGATGGGGTAGAAATATCGGGAGTCGGAACGGTAGCGTCGGTACTCCAGTATCATCCCGATGGCGAAGAACAAGAGGGCGAAGGGGATCAGATAGAAGTAGGGCCGTCCGGGGTCGTCTTCGAGCCAGCGCAGCAGACCCATCCGCAGCAGGGTGACCAGGCAGAGCAATGCGGACATGACTGCCAGTACCAGAGTGAAGACCGACGAGCCGGTGAACCGGCGGACGCCGTAATAGGCCGGCAGTGACAGAGCCAGCGCCCACCAGAGCTGCGCGTTGGTCGTCAGCTTGAAGCTGGAGAAGCTGGAAAACAGTTCCAGCTCCGCATCATCCTGGCTGAATTTCGCCAGCCAGCCCCATTCATGCATGGCCACCAGCAGGCCGATGGGCAGCAGCAGGCAGGAGGCCAGCAGCCAGGCCACCGCCAACCTCAGTCGTCCCCGCCGCCAGTCCTGCAAGCCCAGATAGGCGGCCGGCAGCAACGCCGCCGCCACGACCAGGACCGCCGGCGTCCCCGACAGCGACGGGTATCGAAACAACAGAATCAGAGCCGCACCCACGCAAAGTACCCAGGCGCCCAAATAGAGGCTCACCTGAGAGAGGGAGAAGCGGCGCATTTCCAGAATCCAGGAATCCTCGCGTTCCACCAATCGGTCGTAGAGTTTCCGGAAGCCGTCGAACTCCTCATCGGAGAGAATTTGATCCTGGCGCCAGCCCCCCAGCTCTCGCAAGTGCTGATCGATCTTCCCCGCCATCAGCCGGGTGTAGCTTGATGGGGCGGCCAGCACGGGCTCCCCGGTCAGGAAGCGTTCCAGGTCGGCGGCCATTTCCCGAGCCGAGGCGTAGCGATCCGCGGGTTCTTTCTCGAGAGCCTTCATGCAGATGTTCTGAAGATCGCCAGGAATCGAGGGGTCGATGCGTCGGGGGAGCGTCGGATCCTGGTCGCAAATCATCTCGACCTGCTCGCCCAGCGTCGGAGCCTGGAACGGGAGCTGTCCCGTGAGCAGCTCGAAGAGAATCGAACCCAGCGAGAAAACGTCGCTGCGAGGGCCCATGGCGGCGGCGCCCCGAGCCTGCTCAGGGGAAAAGTAGTCAGGAGTGCCCATGATCTGCCCGGACAGGGTGAGGCGCCGGGAAGCTGCCCGCAGAGGGAGCGCCAATCCGAAATCGAGCACTTTGGGTTCCAGGTCCGACCCCACCAGGACGTTGCCCGGCTTCAAGTCGCGATGGATGATGCCGTTCTGGTGGAGGAAATGCACCGCATCCACCACCTTCAGCAGCAACTCCACCCTCTGCCGTAGTTCGAGAGGGCGGGCCGCGTCAGTCAGTGAAGCGCCCTCCACGTACTCCATCACGAAATGGGGCACCTCGGAGGGTTCTCCCAGATCGTATATTCGCACTACATGGGGATGGTTCACCCGCGCCATGGCCCGTGCTTCTTGCATGAAACGCTCACGCAGCGGCTCGTCGCGGCTGTATTTGGGCTGGAGAACCTTGATGGCCAGCTTTCGTCCCAGGCGGTCGTCCTGGGCCAGGTAGACGAGCCCCATCCCGCCCGAACCCAGTTCCGCCAGAATCCGGTGACCCGACAGGCTCTCCGGAGTTTCCAGATCGAGCTGGTCCTCTCCGGCGGCCCGTGGCTCGACCTCGAGGAGTCCGTCCAACGTGTCCAGATCGCGCAGCGCGTGGCCGAGCTCCGGGGCCAAGTCCGGATGGCGCCTGCTGAACTCCTCCGAGCTCACCGGCTCCTCCGCCACGCGCAGATCGTGAAATTCCGCCACTGCTTCGGCGATTCGTTGTTCGCGAGCACTTCCAGTGGAATCGTTCGAGTCGGGGGGCGGCGGGTGTTTGGTCATGAGTTCGAGTGCCGGCTGAGTTCACGGAGGCGCTTCAGCGCGCGATGCAGGAGCAAGGAAGCTGCACTTCGCGAAATCTGCAGCCGGTTCGCCACTTCGGCAGTCGACAACTCTTCGACCCGAGCCAGCAGAATCACGGAACGGTAATTCGGGGGCAACTGATCGAGCAGTCGCAAGAGCCGGTCCAGCTTCTCGCGCTGCTCGAATCGGCGGCTGGGTGTGAAGCTGTCACGAGGTTCAGGCCCGTCGGGATTGCTGGCGGACCGAAATGGCACTTCCCGGCCGGCCCTTTTCTTGCGATCGTAGAATCGCGCCGCGTCGGACGCCGCGTGGCCCGCGATCTCCGACAGCCAGTTCAGGAAACTACCCGAGCCGCGATACTCGAAGCGCTGCAGGTCTCGAAAGGCCCGCAGAAAAACCTCCTGCATCAAATCCTCCAGCTCGATGCGTCGTTGCAACGTCGCTCCGAGTCTGTAGTGGATCAAGACCGCCAGCCGGCGCCGGTATTTTTCGAACAGCAAGGAAAAGGCCTGCTCTTCTCCCCGCTGGGCGCGTTCCATGAGGTCGAAGGTGGAGGTAGCCGCGTTCATGGCTTCAGGGAGCTCCAGAAGATCGAATACCGTTTCGAATCTAGCAGGGCCCGGCGCCACCATTCAAGGCTGAGTGAAGTAAACGATCATCTGATAGACCCGCGGATTCAGAGCCTGCATATCGGGATGATCGGAAAGAAAACTGTGATCCCCGAGCAGATTCTGGTACTCGGTGCTTTGGAAAGACTCCGGGCCGGCGTCCAATCGGAGCAGCATCCGGCGGCCCAGAATGCCCTTCGAGGGGGCACTGGGGTCGACCCAGCCCAAGCTCCTCAGTTTGCCGTCGTTACAGTCGAGGATCGTGCCGCTGTAGTCCCAGCCGAATCCCGCCAGCCGAAAAGGTCCGCCGTTGACTCGCTCGATCTCCTGCAGTGAGCTTCCCAACGATAGCCCATCCGAGGTCCGCCACCGGGATTCTTCTCCCGTCAAGCGGATCTCTGCGGGCCCCTGTCGGTCGTCGTCTCTCCAGACGATCTCGAGTCTCTTGGTGGAATCCTCGGGATAGACGAGCGTTCCCGGAACCTGGAACCCTTCTCCCAGCTCGATGTCCGCCCTCCGGACGTTGCCGGCTCCAAAGAGCGCCGACAAATCTTGTTCTGAGGTGCTGCCTCCGATCCTACCCACCCTCTCACCGGGAACGATTTCCCAAAGATCTTCAGGCTCCGCCTCACCCGAAGGGAGGACCATGCAGCCCGCCAGAGTGACAACCATCAGGATCAACCAGTTCCTCACAATCCGTCCAATCATAACCCGCCCCATCGCAGCCTTCCGTTCTCGGGACCCAGATGCCAATTCCGAAGCCAGTGAGACCGGAACTCAGTTCCCCGATCCATAAATACAGCAACGGATGTTGCGGGCGTTTCGAAGCAGCAGCCGGCCCCCGGAAACCGAGTGGACCACCATGCTCCGAGGCGCCGGGCACCTGGGGGCTCGCCCGCATACGTCACCCTGTCTACGAACCGGAGTACTAAGCCAAGACAGGTAGGCTGTCCGGCGCCGGTCGTGGGTCAGCGCTCCCCGAAGCGGTCCTCGATCCGCTTCCGAATGACGAGACGGGCCCGGTGGACCCGGTTCTTCATGGCGGCTTTGCTCAGCTCGAGGATTTCGCACACCTGTTCTTCGGTCATGGCTTCGATGTCTTTGAGGATGTAGGCCAAGCGAAGATTGTCAGGAAGTTCATCGACGCATTGCTCGAAGTAGTCTTGCAACTCCTGCGATCTCAGCATCGAATCGGGACCCTGGCGCCAATCGCGGATCCGTTCTGCGTGCTGCCCGTGTTCGAACTTCGGAAAATAGGGCTCGATCGGCTCGACGGGCTCCTTCGAGCGTTTCCTCAGCTTCATCAAGGCCTGATTGCAGGCAATGCGATAGACCCAAGTATACAGGTTGGATTGCTCCCGAAAGCCGGCGATCGACTGGACCACTTTGAGCAGAGTCTCCTGCACGGCGTCCTCCGCCTCTTCGGGATTCCGCAAGATGCGCAGCGCCACCGCATAGAGGCGGCGGCCGTAACGGCTCACCAGCTCTTCGAAGCCGCTGGCCGAACCCTGCTTGAGTTGTTGGAGCAGCGCGCTTTCAGTCAT
>JBFKLX010000016.1:0-44631 GCA_041630155.1 Acidobacteriota bacterium | reverse complement strand
GGGAATGGCGTTCAGTGAGGCCATGCGGTCCTCGTCGTAGTATCGCAGGTAGCCGAAGAGCCCTTCGGTTGCGCCCAGGGCGATGTAATAGGTCTGACCCTCCTCCAGGAGTTCGGGGTCGAACAATCCGGTGGTCTGGTCATCCTCCGGGTCGGGATCGGTGAGGAAGCGGTGGAAGACGGCCCCGGCCCCGATTATCTGGTTGAGCTGGCTGACCAACTCGCCGGCCGAGTCGACCAGGACAATCACCACACTGGTGCTGTTCAAATTGCTGTTGAGGATCGTCAACTCCATCCGGAAGCCTTCGCGAAACACGATCCCCGGCAGGATTGCCGACTGAGCCGGCGCGACAAGGATCCCTCCCCCGTCGAGGCGCCGGACCAGTTGGTCTCCCGTCAAGAAGAACCCAGAGAGTTCCAAGCGGTTCGAATCGATGTCCATCCATCCTTCGATGACTTGACCGGGCGCCGCTTCGATCAGTTCCCGGGCCGTGAACGCCATTTGTCGTCCCGGTTCGATTTCCAGGACCTGGGGATTGACGAACTCCACGACGTCCTCAGTCTCGGGATCGTCCCGGAAGGGCAAACCGGTCCGAGCCACACCACCCGTCACGATTTCCACGGGGATGTCGCCGGTACTGGTCAGGGCAATTCCGGTGAACCATTCGGGGGTGGAAAGGAACTCCGGGATGGCGACTCGATACGTGTTCTGCAGCAGCTCGATCGTGTTGGCGTTGAAGTTCAGCACGGCCAGCACCTGGCCGTCGGGTGAGACGGCCACATCCTGTGGGCCCGCCGTGACCCCAGGGATCCCCGAGTCGAAGTCCCGCCCCACGGGCACCAGATTTCGGATGCTGCCGATCCGGGTGTCGAAGGCGTCGAGCTGGTCCAGCACCGGCGAGGCCACGTAGACCATCTTGCCGTCGGCTGAGAAGGCCGGCCGGCTGGTGGCTCGAAACTGGGACTGGACCGATCCGATGCGGGTCTGAGTTCGGGTTTCGGGTTCGATGAACGAGAGGTCCACTGCCGTCAGCACGAGGAAGACTTCCCGGGTGGGGTGGACCACGCTGGCGGCGGCTCCACCTCCGATCCCGAAGATTTGCAGCACTTCTCCGGTCTGCAAGTCCAACAGCAATGCGTGATCGATGGCCAACTCACCCACCAGAGTGCCGGCCGAGTTTTCCCGATCGCCGATCATCCCCAGGCGGCCGTCGTGAGAGATGGCTACCGTGTTGGTGGCGAAGAAGCGGTGCGGCACGCGCACAGTGGAGCCATCCGTGCGCATCACCTCCAGAGGTTCGGGAACGATGCTCCGGATCACCGAAAAACTGGCGGTGTCCACGATCTGGATCGAGTCGGGGGTTTCCAGCTCGGCAATCGCGTTGGATCCCACCAGGACCACGGTGAAGAAGCTGCGATCCGGGGCCATGCTGATGGTGGTGGGACGCGTTCCGCCGCCGAAGCTCAGCCGCGGCGTGATCTCAGTCAGCGTCTCCACGTCGAAGCGCAGAAGCTCGTCGCTTCCAGCCGAAGCGACGTAACCCGTCCGGCCGTCCTCGGAAAACACGATGTTGTTGGCAAAGGAAAAGAATACTTCTTCGAGCTCGAGGGTGCGAACCTGGTAGGTGTCCACGTCGATCAGCGAGATCGAGCCGATCCGGTCGCCCCGAAAGTTTCGGGTGGGATCGGGGAGGTTCGCGAGCAGGAAGAGGGAGACCACCGCGATCTGCGTGCCGTCCGGCGTCAGAGTCGCCAGGGACGGATTCTCTCCCACTGGAATGATGGCCAAAATTTCGCCGGTGCCCGTATCGAATGCCACGACCGACCCGGAGCCTGGATAACTGACGAAGGCCCTCTGTGAATCGCGCGTGAACACGATATTGGGGGAAAAGTTCAAATCCGTGCTTTGCGAAAGTGGGAGGTTGGTCAACGGAATCTCGTTGACGTCAAAGCGCAGCGGTTGTTCTTCGGGAGCCTGCACCCTGGCCACGACTCTCTGAGCCCAGACCGGAGCGAGGCTCGCCCAAATCAGGATGGTGACAATGGAAGTTCGCAGCATAAGCTTTCAATTATAGGCCCGTGGGCACGGTTGTTACAACTGCGCGGGGGCCGTCTCTTCCAGTTGCGCGCTACTCTGGGTCTAGATGCACAACGAACTCGATTCGGTCAACCAGCGGGGCGTCCCAAAACTGATTGATGGCGCCAATCAGCACGGGTGCCAAGGCCGCCAGCTCTTCCCCCCAGTCGGGTGCGAGGACCCGGCAGACCAGCCGCTTGCTCCGCAAGCCTTCCGGGCGTGTCCAACGGGCGACGTGCGGCCCCACGACCTGTGGCCACAATTCCTGGAGAAAGACCAGGCTCACGGCGGGGTCGCCGGAGATGCGGCTCAGAAAACCTGGTAGAAGATTCCTCAGATCCTTCATGGCAACCTCGAGAGCCGACGGGAACGTCGTTCTCCGGGAGCTCTTTCTTCCGCACGGCACAGGGCCGGGAGGGTTCTCGGCCTCAGCCCTGCGGACGGGGTTCGGCTCTTCCCCTTCCCTTCCCATGATCACCGCCTCGCTGCCCCAGTGCAAGACCCGTCAACCCATTGACGGGCTCCCTGCCGCGCCCCCCTGACCGAGCAACCTTGGTGCCGTGGAATCATCTTGTGCTATTGTTAGAAATTCGAGACGATCGGGTGAGCCGGAAGGCGTCAGCGACCGGAGAAACCCGAGTTGGAAGGAATGTTCCGGATCATGGAGAGCACGCTAGTTCTCAATGCCACCTATGAGCCCTTGCAGATCGTATCCTGGCAAAAGGCGCTGCGCATGCTTTTTCAGGACAAGGTTGAAGTGGTGGCCGAGTACGACCGCCAGATCCGCAGTGTGACTTTGAGCATTCCCCTTCCCGCCGTCCTGCGGCTCCTCTACTACGTGAACGTCAAGCGCTATCACAATCGTGTGAAGTTCACCCGCGCCAACCTGTACGCGCGCGACCGCTACAAGTGCCAGTACTGCGGAAAGAAGCTGAGCGCGGCTGCCCTCACGTACGACCACGTGATTCCCGTGGCGCGCGGTGGACCGAAAAACTGGGAGAACATCGTTACCTGCTGCATCGCCTGCAACCGCCGCAAGGGGAGTCGTTCTCCGGAGGAAGCCGGGCTCAGCCTGATTCGGAGGCCCAAGGCTCCGATGGGCTTTCCTCACAAGATCTATTTCCACCTCCAGCAGCGCAGAGCTCCTGAGAGCTGGAAAGACTACATTTTCTGGAACGGGGAAATTGGCTTCCGATGAAGCGCTCCTCATCTTTGCCCGTTATCCTCGCCTGGGGCGGGTGAAAACGCGCCTCCGCTCCCGCTACGACGATTCCCAGATTCTCGCCCTCCATCGAGCATTTCTTCTCGATACGCTGGAATGGACTGCGCCTCTGAAGGTCCGGCGGTTCCTCTTTCTGGCCGACTGCACGCCCGAGGAGAGCGATCTGCTGGCGGCCAGTGACTCCCTCTTCGCGGCAGTTGAGTTGCGCGTCCAGCGAGGGGGCGACTTGGGAGAGCGGATGTGGAACGCGTATCGGACCGCACGGCCCGGCGCCCGGCGCCTCGTTTTCCTGGGTTCGGACACCCCCGCCCTCGCCCCTCAGACGGTCCGGGCGGGCTTCGATCAGCTGCGCCGCCACCCTGTGGTGATCGGCCCCTCCAGCGATGGAGGCTATTACCT
This sequence comes from Acidobacteriota bacterium, assembly GCA_041630155.1. GTDB lineage: Bacteria > Acidobacteriota > UBA6911 > RPQK01 > JANQFM01 > JBFGHG01. The sequence goes on along the minus strand of JBFKLX010000016.1, from coordinate 40,934 downwards.
GCTGGGCCTGGCTGAGCCCCGGCCAGAATTGTTCCAGGACATTCCCTGGGGAACCAGCCGAGTGCTGCAGGAAACGGTGGGCCGCTTGCGCCGGCCTGAGTACCGTCTGCTGCCGCTCTGTTCCGACATCGACACCCCCGAGGACCTGGAGCGGCTCGAGCGGGAGTGGCCCGTGTCGGCAGCGCCTCGCACGCGGCGAGTGCTGGCAGAGTTCCAGACGATGGGTGCGCCGAAGCGGGGAAAGCTGAAGGAGGCCAGGTGAACCCACCCCTCTGGTTCTCATCCATCCTCAGGCGTCCTTTGCGCCTTTGCGAGAGGATTCTTCCCCTCGAGATCCCAAGGACAGGATCACCGGTGGACGGGAGCGCTGGACGGAAGATTTCTCTCGCCCGGACGCCAAGAGCGCCGAGAGGGTTCTTGTGGACCGTTCCCGGTCCGGGTGATGCCGACCTTCATCGAAGCTCCCCGGATGTTCTGGAGCCACGTGGTTTCGCGCGATCGCCATCCGCCACGATCTCACGCTCCTGTACCCCTCGGCTCTGAGACTTTCTCGGCCGCCTTGCATCGATGAATTGGGTGAGGCAGAAACGGCGGGGTTGATGCCCGGGGCCGGGATTGCCTAGAATAGAGGCACCGGTTAGGAGACGATACATAGAGACATGGATGCCAACGAACCTGGATTCTGGGCCCGCTTGAAAGACAGCCTCGAGCAGCTGCTCGCCTTGAAGGTGACCCAGCGAGAGCGCTTGTTGATGGCCACCGACGGCTACAACATCTTCATGGACGAGACGGTGAGCCGCCGGCCCTTGACCGTGGCTGCGATTCTGGCCCTGCTGATCCATTTGATCCTGTTCATCCTGACCTTTCCATCGTTTGGCTCGCAGGTGCTGGATCTGCGGCAAGATGTCTTCGTGATTCAGCAGCTGGCGCGGCCTGCCCAGTTGGCGGGCGCGGAAGGAGCGCCCGAGGCGGCGCCCCCCAAACCGCAGCCTGTGGCGCCCAAGCCGACTCCCAAGGTGATTCCCATTCCCGATCCCACTCCTCTGGCGCCCGAGCCGGTTCGCAAACCCGATGTCGTGACGCCTCCGGAAATCGTTCGCGAGTTGACCGCCGAGCTGAACCTCGGCGAGATCACGGCCCCGCCTGGCCGCCCTGGATCGGGAGGGCTGGGCAGAGGAACCCAAGGGGTCGGCGCCGCTCGGTCGGGACCGGGGCCTGGGACGGGCGACGGTGGAGGCCCTTTCAAAGTCGGGGGTGGAGTGACCAACCCGGTGGTCCTCGTGAAGACCCTTCCCAAGTACACCGATGACGCTATCGCGGCCAAGGTACAGGGTGTCGTCCTGCTGCAGGCCGTGATCCGTAAGGACGGCAGCGTCGACAGCTTCCAGGTGATCCGCGGCCTGGGGTTCGGCTTGGAGGAGAGTGCGATTCGCGAGATTGCCACCAACTGGAGGTTCAAGCCCGGCACCCTGAACGGCCAGAACGTGGATGTTCTCGCCACCATCGAAGTCGCCTTCAATCTGCGCTGAGCCATCAGAACACAATCCCAACCCTCGAGACGCAGAGCTCTTCAGGGCGTTCGCTGTCAGCAGATCCCCGCGTGTGCGATGGTGAGCGGGCCGGAGCCCTGGCGGGACCCCGTTCGGGCCGGGGGGATTTGCGCCGGACCCCTGCCTGGACCCGTGGTCGTCGCGCCCCAACCCGTTTGCCGTATAATAACGGGTCTTTTGACGGAAAGGAGAGGTGGCCAGCGTTGATGAATCCACTGGATCTGAAGAAGACGGTCAATCTGCCCCAGACCGCCTTCAAGATGAAGGCCAACCTGCCGCAGCTCGAGCCCCGAATGTTGGAGCGCTGGCGCGAGATGGATCTCTACGGGGAGATCCGGGAGGCCCGGCGGGGTCGCTCGGCTTTCATTCTGCACGACGGCCCGCCTTACGCCAACGGACACATCCATCTGGGGCACACACTCAACAAGATCCTCAAGGACTTGATCGTGAAATCCCGCACCATGGCGGGGTACGATAGCCCCTACCTGCCGGGTTGGGACTGCCATGGACTGCCCATTGAGATCAAGGTGGTCGGCACCAAGAGCAGCCGGGTGGACCCCCTGGCGGTCCGGAAGAAGTGCCGGGCCTACGCCGAGAGATTCGTCGCAATCCAGCGGGAGGAGTTCGAGCGTCTGGGCATTTTCGGGGAATGGGATGCGCCCTACCTGACGATGAGTTTCGATTACGAGGCCGAAACTGCCCGGCTGCTGGGGCGGTTCGTCGAGGAAGGCAGCGTATATCGCGGCTCGAAACCGGTTCACTGGTGCATCACCTGCGAAACGGCCCTTGCCGAGGCCGAAGTCGAGTATGCCGATCACTCGAGCCCGTCCGTCTACGTCAAGTTTCCCCTGCTGCGCGGGAATCAGCGGATCCCCCAGCGAATCAACGGGCGGCGCGTCTACGGGCTCATCTGGACTACCACGCCCTGGACGCTGCCGGCCAATCTGGCGATTTGCTACCACCCTCAGTTCGAGTATTCACTGATCGCCGCCGGAGAAGAAATCTACCTGGTCGCCCAGGATCTGGTGGAGGAAGTGGTCCGCGAGTGCAAGCTGGGCGAGGTTCGCGTGATCGATACGGTACGGGGCGCCGAGTTGGAAGGATTAGTGTTCCGGCACCCCTGGCTGGAACGCGATTCGGTCGGGATTCTGGCCGAGCACGTCACCCTGGAGCAGGGTACGGGCGCGGTACACACTGCACCGGGGCACGGCTACGACGATTACCTCGTGGGAGTCGAGCACGGCTTGGAGATTTACAATCCGGTGGACGACTCTGGCCGGTTCGTGCCCGAAGTCGAGCATTTCGGGGGGATGAACGTTTTCGAAGCCAACCCTCGCATCAACGCGTTCATGCGGGAGCGCGGGGTCCTGCTGGGCGAACACAACATCCAGCACAGTTATCCGCACTGCTGGCGCTGCCACAGCCCGGTGATCTTTCGCGCTACGCCGCAGTGGTTCATCGCCATGGATCACGCCGATCTGCGCCGGCGGGCGCTGGACTGCATCCAGCAAGTCGAGTGGCTTCCCGCTTGGGGCGAGGAGCGGATCAGCAACATGATCGAGAACCGCCCCGACTGGTGTATCAGCCGCCAGCGTCTCTGGGGCGTTCCCATCCCCGCTTTTTACTGCCGGGACTGCCACGAGCCGCTCCTGGATGCGGGGGTCATCGATCATGTAGCAGCGATTTTCCAGCGGGAAGGCGCCGACGCCTGGTTTGCCCGAGAGGTCGCCGAGCTCCTGCCGCCGGGTAGGGCTTGCGCCTGTGGGGGGGCCGAGTTCGAAAAGGAATTCGACATTCTGGACGTCTGGTTCGACTCGGGGGCCAGTCACGCTGTCGTGCTGGGGCGCCGAGACGATCTCCCGTGGCCGGCTGACGTCTACCTGGAGGGAGGGGACCAGTATCGAGGCTGGTTCCACAGTTCTCTGCTGATCGCGGTGGCGGTGCAGGGAACCGCCCCCTACCGCATGGTCATCTGCAACGGCTGGGCGCTCGATCTCGAGGGACGTGCCATGTCCAAGTCTCTGGGCAACGTGATCTCGCCCCTGGACGTCATGAAGGAGAATGGTGCCGAAATCTTGCGCCTCTGGGTATCGTCGATCGATTACACGGAGGACGCGCGTCTGGGCGAGGAAATCCTGGCCCGCTTGCGGGAGGCCTACCGCAAGCTCCGCAACACACAACGGTTCTTGCTGGGCAACCTCTTCGATTTTCGTCCCGACTCGGCCGTCGCGCCGGAGGAGCTGGAAGAGGTGGACCGATGGGCGCTGGCGCGGCTCGCCTGGGTCGTGGAGCGTGTCGAAAAAGCCTATGAGGCCTTTGAATTCCACGGGGTCTACCACACGCTCTACCGGTTCTGCACGGTCGATCTCTCCAGTTTCTACCTCGACATCCTGAAGGACCGGCTCTACATTTCCGCGCCCGGCTCGCGCTCCCGCCGGGCCGCCCAGACGGCGCTTCACATCATCACCGACACTCTGGTGCGGCTGCTGGCGCCGGTGCTCCCCTTCACCTCCGAGGAGGTCTGGCTGGACCTCCACCGTGAGGAGCTGCCCCATCAATCGGTTCATCTGGCTGAGTTCAGCCGTTCGGCCGACCGCTATCGGGACCCAGAGCTTTTGAGTCGGTGGGAACGCCTGCTGGAGATCCGCGAGCGGGTGATGAAAGCTTTGGAAGAGGCTCGCCAGCAGAAGCAGATCGGGAACTCGCTGGAGGCCGAAGTCGTGCTCAGCGCCGATCAGCCCACGCTGGACTACCTCGCCAGCTTCGACAATCTGCGGTTCCTGTTCCTCGTCTCCCACTTGGAGACGAAACTGCTGGAAGGCTCCGGAGAAATCGAAGTGGAGGTGAGCCAGGCGCCCTGGCGGCGCTGCGAACGCTGCTGGAACTACCTGCCGTCGGTGGGTCGACACCCGACACTCCCTCAAGTCTGTGAACGCTGCTTGCTGGTGCTGCAGGAGAGCTTTTCGGTCGGACAGAGCTGAACCATGAGAGTCTTTGCTTTGATTCTGGGACTGGGAGTGTTCGTCTTGGACTACTTGTCGAAGGTCTTGGTCGAGAGGACCTTCTGGCTCTGGAATTACGTTGTTCTGGACGGTCTGCTCACGATTCAGTACGCCACCAACCGGGGAATCGCCTTTGGCTTGCTGCACGACCTCCAGTCGGGCTGGAAAGGTCCCCTGCTGGGCGCCATGGCGCTTCTGGCCCTGGGACTGGTGGGTTTCTACATTTGGACGACCCCGGTCGAAGAGCGCCTCACCTTCGTGGCCCTGGGGCTGTTGATGGGGGGCATACTGGGCAACTTCGTCGATCGCATGGGCGATCAGTCAGTGGTGGATTTCATCAAGGTGCACTGGGGAGACTCCTTTGCCTGGCCCACGTTCAACTTCGCCGATTCGGCGATCACTGTGGGAGTCTTCCTCATTCTGGTGCTCACCTTTTCGGCTCCCCAGGAGGCCGGCGAGAGCATCCCGCGAGACCGGGCCGATCGGGACGAAGGAAAGAAGGTGGGCGCCGAATGAGGCTGTGGGGACGACGACTCGTGGTTGCGGCCATCATGCTGGGGCCAGTCGGGAGCGCCGGGGCTGCGGGGACGGAGACTTCCGCCGAGCAGCTGCTGCGGCGTGTCCAGGCCCGCTACGACTCGGTCAGCACCTTTTCGGCCCATTTCACCCAAGTCTTTTCCGGTCAGGGCATCCAACAACGGGAATCGGGCGAAGTGATCATGAAGAAGCCCGGCAAGATGCGCTGGGAGTACCGCCAGCCCCATCACAAGATTTTCGTGTCGGACGGCCGGAGCGCCTATTTCTACGTGCCTGACGATCGTCAGGTCATGGTATCGGAACTGGAGAGCGGGAACGGCGACACTCCGCTCCTGTTTCTTTTCGGGCAGGGAGACCTATCGCTCGAATTCGAGGTGCGATTGGAGTCGGAAGAGGACGCCAGAGAGGACGGGAATGTCCTGCTGCGGCTCGAGCCGCGTCAACCCAGAGCGGATTTTTCGCACGTGCTGCTGGAGGTCGATCCGGCCACTGCCGGCATCAGCCGGCTCACCGTGGTCGAGCCCATCGGGAGCCGTAACGACTATCTGCTGAGCCAGATTCAGGAGAATATCCGCGTGCCAGATCGCACCTTTCGGTTTAAAATCCCTCCGGGGGTCGAGGTGATTCGCCAGTAATCCCGCCGGATGCGATTGAGGAGGGCCGCCCACGGCTGCTGTGCTTCAGGAAGGGAGTTTCCAGGATTGAGTCAAGTCCGCGCCAACGTCACGGCTATTGGGATGTACGTCCCCGAGAAAGTGTTGAGCAATCAGGACCTGGAGAGCATGGTCGACACGACGGACGAGTGGATCCAGGAACGCACTGGGATCATCGAGCGCCGCATCGTGTCCAACGGTCAGGCCAACAGCGACCTTTCCGTGATGGCGGTGCAGGACGCGCTCCGGAATTCGGACACGAGTCCCGAAGACATCGATCTGATCATCGTGGCCACGGTTACCCCGGACATGATGTTTCCGTCCACGGCCTGCCTGATTCAAGACAAGATCGGGGCCCGCAGGGCCTGGGGCTTCGACCTCTCCGGAGCCTGCTCGGGATTCCTCTACGCGCTGGCCGCCGGAGCCCAGTTCATCCAGACGGGCACTCACCGAAAAGTCCTGGTGGTGGGCACCGATGTCATGAGCAGCATCATCGACTTCGAGGATCGAGCCACCTGCGTCCTGTTTGGAGACGGCGCCGGGGCGGCCCTGCTGGAGCCCACCACCGAAGACGAATGCGGCATCCTGGATTTCATGCTGCACAGCGACGGTGGGGGTGGGCAGTTCCTCTACATGCCGGCGGGAGGGAGTCGGAAGCCGGCCAGCCTCGAGAGCGTTCAGAACAAGCAGCACTTCGTGCATCAGGACGGGCGGAACGTCTACAAGTTCGCGGTCAAGCGCATGGCCGACGTGTCCGGAGACCTGCTGGAGCGTAACGGCCTGACGCCGAAACAGGTAAAGCTGTTCGTGCCGCACCAGGCCAATCTGCGCATCATTCAATCGTCGGTGGAGCGTCTGGGCTTGCAGCCCCATCAGGTCTTGATCAACATCGACCGTTACGCCAACACGACGGCAGCCACCATCCCCATCGGCCTGACCGAGGCGCATCGCGAAGGACGCATTCGCAAAGGCGACCTGGTGCTGCTGGCCAGCTTCGGCGCCGGGTTCACCTGGGGCGCGGTGCTGCTGCGCTGGGGGATGTAGCAAGGCGTGGTGAGTGATCCTACCCGGATCTGAGTCGCGCTCGGGCCGTTTCGGCTTCTCAACCTCGGACTTCTCCGTGAATCTCTCGGCGCTCTGAAACGTCTTAATCCAGGGGGGAGCCTGCAGCGCAGCCAGCTATCGAACGGCGGGAGTATGAAGCGGAACTGGATGTCGCGATTCTTCAGAGGGGTTCTCCCTCTGCTGGCAGTGGCTTCTCTGATGGGATGTGCCAGCACGTCCGCTCGTGAAGAAGACGCCTCCGCCGAATCCCCGGACCCAACGGCTCCGATCCAGAACCTGGCTGTGGCCAAGACCAGGATTCCCGTCCGGGTGGTCGAGGTGACCCGGGAAGACGTGACGGAGACGCTCGACTTGACGGGCACGGCCCGTCCCTGGGAGGAGTTTCAAATTGCGCCGGAGGTCTCCGGGCGCTTGTCGGCCATCCACGCCGAGGAGGGCCAGTGGGTCCGCCGGGGAGAACTGCTGGCCGAACTGGACCGGGACAAACGCCTGATTGAATTGGAATCCCGTAAGGCTTCGCTGGCGCGCTACAACGTCGAGTTGGAGTTCGCCCGCAAGCGGCTGGCTCGAGGCCGGGCGCTGCTCCAGAAGGGGGCGATCTCGGAAGCCGAAGTCGACACCCTCGAGCAGGCCGTCCAAGTGGCCGAGACGATCGTCCGTACCGGCGAGATCTCGATCGACTCGATCCTGGAGGAGTTGGAAGACACTCGCATTCTGGCTCCCGCCGACAGCCGGGTTTCACGCCGTCACGTCTCGCTGGGAGAAATGGTCAACTCCTCCGAGAGGCTGTTCACACTGATCCTGGTCGATCCTCTCAAGGTGGTCACCGAGCTCCCCGAACCGTATCTTCACCGCATTCGCCCGGGTCAAAAGGCCCAGCTCGTTTTCGAGGCGGTCTCCGATGAGGTCTTGACGGGAACGGTGCACCTGATTCAAGCCGTCGCCAACCCCCAGAGCGGCGCCTTCCCGACGGAGATCCGGTTGTCCAATGTGCGCAAGCGGCTGCAGCCTGGAATGGTGGCACGAGTTCACCTGGCCGGCTCCACGCTTCGCGATGCCCTTCTGATTCCGCTGGATGCCCTGGTGGATTTGGACGGCCGCAGCTTCGTATACCGTGTGGAGAAGGGCATCGCCCTCAAAGTGCCCGTCAGGATCGAGCGGCGTGTGGGTTGGCGTGCCGCTGTGGAGGGGGCGCTCGAGCCCGGGGATCGAGTGGTGACGGGAGGCAATCAGAACCTGACTGACGACACGCCTGTCGAGGTAGTCCCCTGATGTCGATTCCGCGTTTTTCGGTCAACAACTCCGTGCTCGTCAACGTGGTGATGATTCTGATCATCGCTCTGGGCACCTACGCCCTGATCGTGATTCCTCTGGAGCTGTTCCCACAGGTTCGCCTCAATCGCGTCGTGATCTCGGTCATCTACCCCGGAGCCTCCCCCGAAGAAGTCGAAAAGCTCATTACCAAGCCAATCGAGGACGAGATCAAGGACGTCGACCACCTCGACTTTCTCGTCTCCAATTCGGTCGAGGGGCAGGCCCGCTTGACCGTGATCTTCGACTCCATCGGTGAAGACGAGTTTCGGCGGGTCTATCAGGATCTGCGCCAGGAGGTGGACAAGGTGGATCTGCCCGAGGACGCGGAAAAGCCCTTCTATCTGTCCCTGGAGTCTTCGACCTGGGCGCCCATGGCGACCCTCGTCATCAGCGGCGAACTTCCCGAATCCCGCATGAAGGAGCTGGCCGAGGAGCTCCAGGACGAGATCGAGGGCATGCCCGGCGTGGACGCCGTCAGCTTGGCGGGCATTCGCGAGCGGGAGGTCTGGGTCGAGGCCGACCCACAGCAGCTCTACAAGCACGGTCTGACCCTGGAGCAGGTAGCCCGGGCGCTGGGCCGCCAGAACGTCAGCCTGGCCAGCGGCAACATCGAGATCGGGACCTACGAGTACCTGGTGCGGTCGATGGAGGAGTTCGAAAACCTGGAAGACATCGGCCGGGCAGTAATCAAGGAAGACGCTGTCGGCAACCACCTGCGGGTGCGTGACGTGGCCGTGGTGCGGGACACCTTCGAGGAGCCTCGCAGCATCTCCCGCTTCAATGGCAAGTCCTCGGTCTCGCTGAACGTGTACAAGTCCCCGGACGGCAACACGCTGGAACTGGTGGAGGCCTTTCGCCAATTGGCGCGTGAAACGGAGCTGGGGCTGCCGCCGGACGTCGACATCGCCGTCACCGCCGACAACACCGACCGGATTCGCCTTTCCATCAACCGGCTCATCAACAGCGGACTGTGGGGCGGTTTGCTGGTCCTGGTGCTGCTGCTGTTCTTCCTGGGCTGGCGCAACGCCTTGCTGGTCTGCTGGGGCATTCCCATCACTTTCCTGTTGACGTTCCTGTTCCTGGAGTTTTACGGCGAATCGATGAACGAGTCGTCGCTCTTCGCCCTGGTACTGGTGCTGGGGATGATCGTCGACGACGCGATCGTGGTGGTGGAGAACATTTCCCGCTACCTGAACCGGGGCTTCAAGCCTTTCCGGGCCGCGATCCTGGGCGCCGAGGAAGTGATGTGGCCCGTCTTCTCGTCCTCTTTGACCACCATCGCCGCTTTCCTTCCCTTGATGTTGCTGCCGGGCGCCATCGGGGAGTTCATGAAGGTGATCCCGATCTGCGTGAGCTTCGCGTTGCTCGCGTCGCTGTTCGAATCGCTGGTGGTCCTGCCCTCGCACGTGTCCGACCTGGGCAAGAGTGACGCCCATCGGCACCACTCGCGGGTCAACCGGGGCATCCGCTGGGTGTCGGCACACTACCGGCGAGTTCTGGGGCCGATACTCCGCTACCGGTGGGTGGTGCTGCCCCTGCTGATCGCGCTGTTCGCCCCCACTGTGCTGGTGGTCAACTACGTGGGAGTGGACCTCTACGAGGACGACGAATTCAGTGTCGTCTTCGTGCGGGTCTGGATGCCCGAGGGCTCGAGCCTGCACGCCACCGACGAAGTGATCGCGCAATTCGAGCGTGCGGCCCTCGAGCTTCCCTCCCACGAAGTGATCGACGTGGTCACGCAGGTGGGCCGCCTCGACACCGAGTCCGATCGTTTGCGAAGCAAAGATGTCGCCCAGCTGGTCATCAACCTGGTGGAGTCCAACCAGCGCAGCCGAAGTCTCGAGGAAATCATCCAGGATCTGGAAGGGCGCACTGCTCAGATCGCCGGCTACCGGCGCGTGGAGTTCGCCAAGCCGAACACTGGCCCGCCAGTGGGCAAGCCGGTCGAGGTCAAGGTCAAAGGCCGCTATCTCGAAACCTTGACTGGGATTTCGGAACGGGTCAAGGCGGAGCTCGAGGGCATACCGGGCGTACACACCGTCCAGGACGACCTGCAGAAGGGAAAAAACGAGGTCCGGATCCAGGTGGACGAGAGCCGCGCCCACCTGGTCGGCTTGGATGCCAGTGACATTGCCCGCCAGGTCAAGTATGCCTTCGACGGGATCACGGCAACCGTCTTCCACGACGGCGCGGAGGAGGTGGACGTGGTGGTGAAGTTTCAGCCGCGTTCTCGCGCCGGCCTGCACGACCTGGATGCACTGAAGATTCCTTCCCGCAGTGGCGGGTTGGTGCCGCTGGAAAGCGTGGCGTCTCTCCACATCGAACGGGGTTGGTCCGAAATCCACCGTTTCGACGGCGAGCGGGCGATCACGGTCAGCGCCGAAGTCAACGAGGCCGTCACGTCTCCGGTGGCCGTCACGCGCGCCCTGCAGCAGGAGTTTGCCGAGATCGGCAAGGAGTTTCCCGGCTACCGGCTGGACTTTCGGGGAGAGTTCAAAGAGTTCGAGGAAGCCTTCAACAACGTGATCCGGCTGTTTCTGGTCGGGGTCATCCTGATGTACCTGATCCTGGCCGCGCAGTTCCGTTCCTATTTGCAGCCGGTGCTGGTCCTGGCGGCGGTTCCCTTCGCTTTCGTCGGCGCCATGATCTGCCTGCTCATCAACGACTACAAGTTCAGCATCAACGTGATGTTCGGGATGGTGGCGCTCTCGGGCGTGGCCGTCAACGACTCGATCGTGCTGATCGCCTTCATCAACCAGGCGCGCAACCGGGGCGCCTCGCTCTACCGGGCCGTTCTGGCGGGCGGCCGCCGCAGGCTTCGCCCCATCTTCCTCACGACGGTCACCACCATCTGCGGCCTGCTTCCCATGGCGCTCGGCATCGGTGGACAGTCCAAGACCTACACCCCGCTGGCCGGGACGATCGTGTGGGGCCTCGGCGTGGCGACATTTCTCATCCTGATGGTGATGCCCCCACTGTATGCTGCCCTCGACGACATCCGCCGGCTCTTCATGGGGCCTTGGCGCGCCGAGCAGGAATCAGGCCCGACGGCGCTGCCCGTTCCCGAACCCCGGCATATTCGAAGGGTCGGGTAACAGGGGAAAGGCAAAGAGGCGCAGAGGCCGAGCTGCCCTACGTCCCTGTGCCCCAAGCCGCGTGTCCCCTTCGCCCCGTGTTCGCCTTGCCGCGGCGCGTCGTTTAGAATCACAGGGAACCCGTATTCCAGCGAGAGACATCGATGCTTCGACTCACCGGGAAGCAGTTTCAGCAGTTTCGCAACCTGATCGTGGACGCCTTCACCTTGCAGCGATTCGACGAACTGCTGCTCTTCAAACTGGACGAAGTGAAGCCCGGCGGGGTCAAGCGGGAGAACATCGCACTGGGTGACGACTTCGAGGCGATCGCTTTCAAAGTGATCCAGCGGGCCCAGATGGAGGGTTGGCTGCCCCAGCTGCTGGGCGCGGTGCGTGAAGCGCGGCCGGCTCACGCCGACCTGCTGGATTTCAGCTGCGAATTCGGCTTGGCTTCGACCCCCTTGAAAAAGCGGGAGCTGGAGCGGATCGTTCAGGATTCCAACGCCTTCATCCCGCCGTTGCAATGGCGGCAGAAGCTGGGGGAGTTGGAGACCCGTGTGTGCCGGATCGAAGTGCCCACCAACAAGGGGATGAGCTACGGGACGGGATTCCTGCTGGGGCCCGACCTGATCCTGACCAACTACCACGTTCTGGAGCCGGCCATCCTGGGCGCCCAGGGCAAGACGACAGCCAAAGGTCTGTCGGCCAGCCCCGCCGCGGTCCGATTTCGCTTCGACTTCAAGCAGTTGACGGACGGGCTGACCGTGAATCCTGGAACCGTGCATGCGCTGGTGGAGCCTGACTGGCTCATCGACAGCAGCCCGTATAGCCCGGAAGACACGAAGATCGACGGGACCGATCCTGGAACCCAGGAACTGGACTATGCGCTGGTCAGAGTGGCGGACAGTCCGGGGGATCAATCCGTGGGGGGCAAGCAGGGCGACCAGGATGCCCCGCTGCGGGGGTTCATTGCGCTTCCCCAGTCGGACTGGGCGTTTCCCGAGCAGTCGGCGCTCTTCATCCTGCAGCACCCCAAGGGGGATCCGCTGCAATTGGCGCTCGACACCCAGGCGGTGCTGCGGGTCAATGCGAACAAGACCCGGGTCCGATACCGCACCAACACGCTGGCAGGCTCCTCCGGGTCGCCCTGCTTCAATGCCGGTTGGGAGTTGGTGGCGCTGCATCATGCGGGAGATCCCGACTATTCCGCTTTCCACAAGCCCGAGTACAATCAGGGCATTCCGCTGCGAGCCATCCTCGATCTCCTGCACAGTCGCGGGCTGGACCAGGAGCTGGGACGCGGCTGAACGTGCTCGCGAAGGGAATCTCATGTCGTTCACCCTCTCTGCTGAAGAACTCAAGGGTTTGGCAGAGCTCCTGAAACGGCGCTTCACTTACGCCACGCTCAAGGATTTCCTGTTCTTCGACCTGGAGAGATTCATCGAGGACGTCTCTTTGGGCCAGGATTTGGGCGAAGTCATCGGCGATACTCTTCGAAAAGCGGTCAAGGAGGCCTGGCTGGGTGAGCTGGTGGAGCGGCTGGCCGTGAGGTTTCCCGATGAACCGGACTTGCGTCTCTTCTCTTCCCGCTCGCGGGAAGAGACGGAGAGCGCCAGGATCTACAGCTGGTATCCACTGAACCACGACCATTTCAAGGCTTGGTTTCTGCGGCGGCGGGTCAGTTTCGTCGACCGGGAGGATCTGCGCGAGGAAGTGACCGACCTCTGCAAGTCGGCGGGTGCCACTGTGCTGATCATCAGCGGTCCCCGGGGTTGCGGCAAGTCCTACAGCTGCCGCTACATCGACTACATCTGCAAACAGCTGCTGGGGGTGGAGCCGGTTCTGGTGGACCTGAAAAAGTGGCCTCCCAAGAGTTGCCAGCCGCTGGATCTGATTCGGAGTATTGGGGTGCAGCTGGACTACGGCGAGCCGTTCTACGACAAGACCGCCCAGCAGTGGCGGCAGAAGCAGCAGCTCTTCGACTGGCTGATTGGGAGGATCCGCACGCATCCGGGTTTCCTCTGGCTGGTCATCGATGGGTACGGGCAGGCACTTCTGCCCGCGGAAACCGAAGAGTTGATTCAGGAGCTGGCGGACGCAGCGGATGTGCGCTTTTCCGAGAAGCTGCGGCTGGTGTTGACCGGACACAGCGGTGAGGATCTGCCCTCTCCGTTGTTGAATTTCGCCCGGCACGTACCGGTACGGCCCCTGCAGTCAGACGATTACCGCGACTTCTTCCAACGGCTTTTCCAGTTGCGAGGCGAGAGCGTAGTGCCCGAAGGGCTTGCGGCAGCCGTCCAAACGGTAGAGGACAAGCTGGCAGAGGACCCGCTCAACCCCAAACCGCCCCACTTGGCCGTCTCCGAGGTCGTGGAAGACCTGTTCGGCCTGTAGGAATGGACCGATGAGTGCAAAGCATTGGACCAAAGAGATGGTGCTGGAGCGGTTGCAGGTGCCCCGGCCCAGTCCCCAACCATCCGGGCAAGCGGAGGCGGTTCGAGCTCTGCGGGAAGCAGCAGCCGTCCTATCTTTCTTCGATCCCCGGACCATTCAGCCAGCCCGGCAGGCGGAGGTCACTCCGGAAGCACGCGAGGAATTCCTGCGTTCTTGCACCATCGTCTACGACACGGAGAATCAACCGCGTTGGAGGCTGGGTGACGAGACGAGGAAGTGGGTCCTGAAGAACGCGGTCGAATCGACGGACCTTCAGGCCCTGCTGGACGCCAACCCCAATCGCTCAGCCGATCCTACCCAACAAATGTTCGAGGCCTACCTGCGGGGCGATGCTGCGCCGCTGGCCGCGCAATCGCTGGAACAGTTGTCGGGTACGCTGCAGGTCGCGGAATGGGCCAGCCAGTTCGTACCCGGAATTCCGGATCCCAAAGAGATCAGCCGGCGAATCGATCGGCAGGCGCTGCTCTTGCCCATGCGGGAGCTGATCGGAGAGCATTTCCTGGGGCGTGAGGAGGAGCTGGCCAGGCTGCGCGACTATGTAGGAGTCCTGCCGCCTTCCAGCCGGGTCGAGTCGGTGTTCCGCTCGCTCAGGGAGTTCTTCAGCCTGCACGAGCGGCCGCCCTTGATGATCCACGGTCCGGGTGGAATCGGAAAATCGACTTTGATCTCCAAATTCATCCTGGACCATGCCGACCTGGAAGAGTCGGCCCGCCTGCCGTTCGCCTATCTGAATTTCGATCGGACCGACCTCAGCGCTGAACAACCGTTGACGCTGCTGATGGACATCCTGGAGCAGATGGGCCGCCAGTTCGAGTGCGACCGTTCGCATTGGCAGGACCTCCGCGGAAAATGGTCGGAGCGGCTCGAAGCTTCCCGCTCCGGAGACCAGCCCGGGGTCAAGAGCCGCAAGCCCGCCTTCGAAACCGCGATGGAGCTTTCCCTGGACGAACTGCTCGGATTCCTCGAGCAGGGAGTCCGCGAGGATCTGTCCGGCCGCCCCTTCCTCCTGGTCATGGACACTTTCGAGGAAGTCCAGTATCGCACCCCGCATCTGATCGTGACCATCTGGGACCTTCTCGAGCAGTTCCAGCAACGCTGGCCGCGGCTGCGTACGGTCCTGGTGGGCCGCTCTCCCGTGAACCAGTTCCAGACCGATAATCTGGAGCTGGGTGACTTCAAAGGCACGGCGGCCCGTGAGCTGGTCAATCGATTGCTCGAGCGGGAGGGCGGGGCAGACTCCGATCTGGCCGACTTGGTCGTCAAGAAAGTAGGCGGCAATCCCCTGACTCTGAAATTGGCCGTCGAAGCGATTCTCAAAGCAGGCCCGGACAGTCTGGAGAACCTCGAAACCCGCCGTCTCTTGTTTTTCCAGCTGGAGGAGAGCGTCATTCAGGGCCAGCTCTACCTGCGCGTTCTGAGTCACATTCACGACCCGGAGATTCAGCGGCTGGCCCACCCCGGGCTGATCCTGAGGCGCATCACCCCCGAGGTGATCAGGGAGATTCTCGCCCAACCGTGTGGCGTCGAAGTGGAGTCGGAGAAGAAGGCTGTGGAACTCTTCGAAGACTTGGCGCGGGAGGCCGCCTTGGTATACCCGGCGGAGGATGGAGCGCTTCGCCACCGCCCCGACGTTCGTCGGGCCATGGTGCCTCTACTGCGCCAGACGGAGCCCGAGCTGACGCAGCAGATTCAGCAGCGGGCCGTCGAATACTACCAGGGGCGCGAGGGTCTCGTGAATCGAGCCGAGGAGGTCTACCACCGCCTCATGCTCCAGCACGACACTCCTGTCTTGGATGAGCGCTGGCAGGAAGGCATCGAGCCTTACCTCGCCGACAGCCTGACGGAACTTCCCACGCTGGGCCAGACCTATCTGGCGTCACAGCTGGGCATTGAACTGGACCGCTCGATTTGGGAGAGTGCGGACCTGGTTCAGTGGGAGAGGAATGTGGACAGCCGGACGCGAGAGCTGATTCAACTGGGGGACTTCGAGAAGGCGCTCGCCCTGCTGGAGGAGCGAGGGGATCGGTCTCCGGGAAGCGTTCTCTTCCTGAGGGAAGCCGAGATATGGAGGGAGCTGGGTGAGCTCGATCGCGCAGAAGGAGCCGTTCAAGAGGGGATCGATTCCGGCCTCGAGGCAACCGAAAGCCGTTACTTGGCGTCGCTTCTGCTGTTTCAGGCAGATCTTCAGGAAGCCACCGGCCGGTTTCAGGAAGCCTACGCCACCCTTGGCAGGGCAGCCGCGCGCGCCCAGGGCGTTCCGATTCGCTCTATCGAGATCGCCTTGCGCCGCTTTCAGCTCCAAGTTCGGCAGCGCGAAGCGGAGGGTTCGGCCACCGCACCAGCACCCGCACGAAAACTCGTCGAGGACGTCCGGGAAAGTCTGCTGCGCATCGAAGACGAAAGGTTGGCCGAAAACCCCGAACTGGCCCTTCGAATCGCGCTCCAAATGGGCTCTGAAAGCCAGGAAATCCTGGTTCGGCTGTTGCGCTTTCTGAAGCTTCACAAGCTGCAGTATCGACATCTGGAGCCGGCTTTGCAGCGCTGGGGGAGTCTGGTCGGCTCCGACGACTTGGTCCGCCTGGAGGGCGCTAGGGCGGGCCAGTTGCTTCGCAGTCTGGAGAAACTTCTGGCTTCCCAGCGGGCCCCGGCCGAAGTGCTGGAGGCGCTGGTGGAGGGTCTGCGCCAGGCGGCTGCCGACGGCTTGGCCCGGGCCTGAAACCAGTGCCGATCGACCGTCACTGAAGATCAGACACGGGACCGGCTGCGTTGCCGACCTGGAGTTTCGTCCGGGTGCCCCCGGGAAAGCTGATGCGAGGATCGCCATGAGACTGTCCGGCCGCCAGCTCGAGCAGTTCCGAGACTTGATCGTGGAAGTCTTCACGCTTCCCGAGTTCGATCAGCTGCTGCGGTTCCACCTGGGCAAGAAGCGCGAAAACGTTGCTCTGGGTGATGACTTCAAGGAAATTGCCTTCAAGGTGATCGACGAGGCCGACGCCGAAGGCTGGCTGGCGCAGTTGATCCAGGCGGTGCAGGAAGAGCGAGCCCGGCACACCGAGTTGCAGGCGTTCCTGAAGCAACTGGAGCTCCCGGCCAGCCAGCCGCCAGCCTTGCCGGGAAGGCTCCAACGCCTCGGCGACTTCCTGCAAAACCGCAGGCTGGGGCGCTACGGCCTATTCCTGGCGCTGCTGCTGGTGATCTCCGCCGGCGTCTTCGCCGCCTGGTACCTGATCGATCGCACCCGCAGGCAGGAAGAGTCGCGCTTCCTGGACGATACCAGGGAGGTGGTCTCTCTGGACGTCAACGATTTGTCGGGCTGGATCAACTACGGGCAGGAGTTGACCGGCCGCTCGAAACCGCCTCCGCAGATCCTCCTGCAGGCGCGGGTGGACGCCTTGGCGCGGCGCCTCTGGGTTGCCCGCGTGACGACCGCACTCACCCTGGTCCCCACAGAGAGTATCCAGGGTCTGGCCGCGCTGTTGGACGAGCTGCTGGAAGGTGCGCCCGACGTTTCGGCCGACGCCGAGCTGGGGGCCCTGCGGCAGGAGCTGGTCAGAAAGATCGAAGAGCTCGGTTCTGCGACGCCGCGCTTCCTCGCTGCGGATGGCATCGGGGAAAGGCCCGTACTGGGTCTGTGCCGCGATCGAAGCGGTGAGCTCGAGCCTCCCTGGGACCAACTCCTTGCAGAGCCGGCGGCGGAGCGGGCCGCTGCCGCCAGCCGCAACACCGCGGCGCTCCTGATCGACGGCCGATTGCGGGCCAGCGCCTTCCGGGTCGCTTCCCAACTGATCATGACCGTCAACTTCGCGCTCTCGGATGTGGTGATTCAGCCCCGGCCCGGCGTGTGGGTGATCCGGCCGGGGGCCACCGTTTCGGTCGATTTCGGGAGAGACTCTTGTGACTCGGCGCCCCGAGAGCACCCCGTCACAGCGATCCGCTACCTGGACGACTGGCCCGGCGAGCAAAGCATCGCCTTCCTCGAAGTCGCTTCGCTGAACGGTCCGTTCGAGCCGCTCCGGCTGGAAGCGTTCGATGCGTCCCGGAGTCCCGGGCCGGTCGCGGTCGGGGTTCTCGGATTTCCCCACGGAGCCAAGAGCCTGATGCCGGGTTTTCTCTTGGGCCCCGACACTCCGCGGCCACTGGGAGGGCCCCAGAATCCGCTGCTCTACGACAGTGATACGCGGCCCGGGAGTTCCGGAGGACCCGTCATCGAGCTGGGCTCGGGAGCGGTGATCGGGATGCACTGGGGCGGAAAACCGCAGGAGGAGGGCGAAAAAGTTGGGATCGCCGAACCCATGTCTCGAATCCTGGTTCGCGAGCCGGTCCAGCTGCTCCTCGCGGAGGGTTGAAGCGCCTCCCCGCGGTTCGGCACCCCTCCCCAAGACCCGCTCTCGGCGGGCCCGTTACCGCTCTGACGGGATGACACCTCAGGCGGTCGATTCAGGCGGGGCCAAGCTGAAATCCAGGACGATGGGGTCGTGGTCGGAGAGGGGATTGTCCCGGTCGTGGATTTCGCCGATGACTTTGGGTGGCGACTCGGACGACGGCTCGATCCCCCGGCCGGCGAACCAGTCGAGCTTCATCGAGCAGTTCCCCCCCACCCGATTCAAGGCCCAGCGGATGAACCAGAAACACCAGCCGGGCACCCAGTCGCCCATGTTGGTGTTGATGGCCTCGTCGTCCACGTGATAGTGCAGCGTGCCGACCCCCAGCTCGTTGAGGCCTTGGTAGTCGTACCCTCGCCTTTTCAGCTCGCCGAACAGGCGCCGCTCGAACCAGCGGTCGGGATGCGGGTAGTGGTTCTTCACCACGTGCTGAACACCCATCAGAACCCGGCGGCAGTAGCCCAGAATCGAGTAGGCGGCCCGCTTGGAGTTGTAGGTGGAGGTGTTCCAGTCCCCGCCGATCAAGATGGGCAGGCGCGGGCGCAATGCGTCCAGGTGATCGAGCACCAGCCGCATCTGGCGGTGGCGGTGCCGCTGGGTGCAGTGGGCGTCCAGGTGCAGGCTCACCCCCCAGAAAGGGCCGTGAGGATGCTCGACGATCGCCGCCACGGCTTGCTGGTGCCCGAGACGCTTTTCTTTGCCGGCCATCAGATCCTTGCCGTTGGGCAGTGCGATCCGGTGCGCCCGAAGCAACGGGAAGCGGGAGAAGAGCGCATTGCCGTGCAGGGCCAGGCTGTTTTCGCCGCGCACGTGATACTCCAGGCCGCTTCCCTTGACCAGGCTGATGTAACTGTTGGCGAAGGCGTAGTTCAAACGGAGGGCCCGGGCGATCTCTCGCGCCACGTGGAGGTTCTGGGTTCGAGCCATCCCCAAGTCGACCTCAGTGAGCATGAGCACGTCGCTGTCGCACATGCGAGGGTGCTCGCGCAACACCTCCAGAATGCCCTGCAGTTGAATGCCCCGCTCCACGTTCCAGGCCGTGGCTCGCAGCGCGCTTCCCGCGACAGGCCGCGGAGGTGCGAAGCTCTCCTCCAGCACAGTGCGCATCACTCGGTCGATTTCCGGTTTCAATCGCTGGTACAGCGTGGACTGCTCGAGGCTGCGCGCCGAGCCGAATCGGGCCAGCTCTCCGAAATACTCGACCAGCCCGTGCTCCAGTCCCGATTCTTCGGGCTGTTCAATGCGGAGAGCTCGTTGTGGCGCCACGTCCGAATGCCCCCGGCGTCCCCGACCCCTATCGGCCGGCGGCCGCGAAAACGATGCAAGCCTCATTGTTACACAGACGGAAACGCGAGGGCTGGAGTTTCGATTCCGGCCAACTCAACACGAAGTCATCGGGGCTGAGCGGGGCTCGCTGTGAGGTCGCTGGAAGCGCTGCACTAGTCCAGGCTTTTCCCCAGTACCTCCCGCAGTCCCAAGGCTGAGCGCACGTGCAGGTCGCGCTGGGGGAAGGGGATCTGGATGCCATGGCGGCGGAATGCTGCGTCTATCGCGTAGTTGAGTTCGCTGCGAAGGCGGTTGTGGCGCACCGGATCCTCGGTCCAGACGAGCACCTCGAAGTTCAGTGACGATTCTCCGAATTCGCGAAACCAGACCAGGGGCTCAGGATGCTTCAAGACTTGGTCGGTCTCGGCCGCCACCTCCAGAAGCGTCTTGGTCACCAACTGCACGTCCGAGCCGTAGGCCACCCCCACCTGCACATGGATGCGCACCTTCGAATCCAGATGCGACCAGTTGATCAGCGTGCGGCTGGTCAGCTCGGAGTTGGGCACGATCAGGGAAATATTGTCATTGGTCTGAATGACCGTGGAACGAAAACGAATTTCCTGCACCCGGCCTTCGACATTTTCGCTGGTGACGAAGTCGGAAACACGGATGGGCCGCTCGAACAACAGGACCAAGCCGGCCACGAAGTTGGCCACCACGTTCTGGAGACCGAATCCGATCCCCAGGCCCAACGCCCCCGCCACGACTGCCAGGGCGGTCAAGTCGATGTTGACCAGATTCAGGCCCAGCAGCACGCCCAGGATCCAGACGCCATACTGGATCAGGCGTATGACGGTGTATCGGGGACCCGGGTCGAGGCGCTGAAAGAAGGAGTGCTGGCCCAGGCGGCCGGCCAGCTTGGCGGCGTACCAGGTCAGTAGGAGCGCCAGTCCCAACAGCACGATGGACTGGGGTGTGACGTCGTGTCCCCGAATCGTGAACAACGGGTAGCGTGCCAGGTTTTCGATGCCCTTCAGTTCGAGGGAGATCCAGCCTAGCGCGATCAGCAAACCCGCGACCCAGATCACCACCTGCACCATTCGCTCGATGGAGAATCGAGCCTCGGTGTCCATGCGCGCCAGGCGCCGCTCCAGGATGCGGCGCACCAGCCACCCCAGATAGTAGGAGGCGATCCCGATGGCGAGCAGGACCAGCAACGTACCCACGCCTATGCCGGTGTCTCCCAGCTCGACCTGCAGCCATCCTCGGACCTGTTCCATCCAGTCCATGAATCAAGCGGCCCCTTGGCCGGCCGGAGCCAGCCCATGAGAAACTTCAAAGCTCGCGTAAACCTCGGGACCCGAGTGCCAAATCGGGAGCCTGCTCACTTTCTACGAAAGGGAACACTGAGAGCAGCATCCCGCCCGACTCCTGGCGGCTCTGAGGATGAGCCAGGCGCTGGAAAAACGCAAGCCTCACCCCCCGCAGCGAGAAAAAGACCTCGCAGCAAGGAAATCTCGAGGCTCGAGCACGCCCAGGCCCGGAGCCCCACGCCCCCGCGCCTCACGCCCCAAAACGCGTATGGTAAGCTGCGCCTCGATGGATTCGATGGCGGGGCGGTTTTCGGCGCCGCCGCTGGTCAGAGAAAACGTTTCGCTGCAGCCACTGACGACGATGGAGGTGGGAGGCCCGGCTCGCTTCTTGGTGTCCGTGTCGACGGCGGAGGAGTTCGTTTGGGCCCGGCGCTGGGCCCGGGAGCGGGAGCTGCCCGTCCTGTTCTTGGGAGAAGGGAGCAACGTGCTGCCGGACGACGCCGGGTATCCTGGCCTGGTGATCCAGAACCGCATTCTGGGGACCGACCGGGAAGGCTCGCAAGTCCGCGTCGGCGGGGGTGAGAACCTGATCCGGTTCATCCGGTGGCTGAATCGTCAGGGCCTGGCCGGTATGGAGCGGATGTACGGGATTCCCGGGACCGTCGCGGGTGCCATCGTGGGCAATGCGGGCGCCTATGGCCAGGAGATCTGCGAACGGGTGGTCGAAGTGCGCGCCTGGACACCTGACGGCGAGCTCTGCCTGAGCCGGGACGAGCTCGATTTCCGCTACCGCCACAGCGTGTTCAAGGACCGGCGCGAATGGTTTCTGTTCGACTGCTGCTTGCGCCTGGAGCCAAATTCAGGAAACCTTCAGGCCGTTTCGGACACAATATTGGAGAAGCGGTTGGAGAAGTATCCGCCGGGTTTGAGATGCCCGGGAAGTTTCTTCAAGAACGTGCTGGCCGGCGAACTGTCAGCGAGCGTTCGGGAGGGCTTGCCGCCCGGCTTCTTCTTGCACGGCAAGATACCGGCCGGCAAGTTGCTCGAGGCCGTAGGCGCCAATGGCGAGCGCCTGGGCGGAGCCGAGATCGCTTCGTATCACGGCAATCTGGTGGTCAACCGGGAGGGCGCCAGCAGTCGCGAAATCAGAAAGTTGGCTTTCGACTATGCAGAACGTGTCCGACATCGCTTCGGCATCCGGCTCGAACCCGAAATCCTCATCCTCGACGAGAAAGGCGAGATCCTTGGCTGACCGGTTCATTCTCGAGGGGGGGCACCCGCTGCGGGGCGTCTATCCCGTTCAGGGAAACAAGAACGCTGCCCTGCCGCTGATCTCCGCCTCCCTGCTGAGCCGCTCCAGGGTGACGCTGCACAACGTTCCTCGCATCGTCGACGTAGAGAACCTGTTGCTGCTGCTGGAGGCCGTGGGCGCGATCACGCGCTGGCAGGATGACACACTGACGATCGATTCTTCGCAGATTCGGGTGACACAGCTTCGCAGGGAGCTGGTGGAGAAGCTCCGCGGCGCCGTCTTGCTGCTGGGTTCGCTGGCTCCCCTCCTGGGTGAAGTCCGCGGCGGTCTGCCGGGTGGTTGTCCCTTGGGGCGCCGCTCTTTCGACGTGCACTGGGCCGTCTTCAAAGCCGCAGGCTTTCGAGTCGAGGAAGATGCCGGGGAAGTCCACATTGAACGGGAGCGATCCATTGAGCAGCCCACCGTCTACCTCGAGGAGACCTCGGTGACCGCCACCGAGAACGCGCTCATTCTGTTCGCGGCGTTGGGGGGTGGGGTGATTCAGAATCCGGCGCGAGAACCCCATGTGCTGAGCCTTGTCGAGTTCCTCGGCCGGCTGGGCTGCCAGATCGACCTCGGACCCCTCCAATTCGTGGTGCGAAGCGGCGTCGAACCGGGACGGGAAGTGGAGTTTCGGGTGCCCGGCGATTACATCGACGCCGGCACCGTCGCGATCGCCACCGCGGTGACCGGCGGAGAAGTCCAACTGGCCGGGGTGACGACTCAGGAGTTGATGGGAATCCTACCGGTCCTGAGGCGCTTCGGAATTCAGCTGGAGGCGATCTCCGATCAACAGTGGGCCGTGTCGTCTTCCCGGCTGGCCAGTCCCCCCCGTGTCATGGCCGGTCTCTGGCCGCTCTTCCCCACCGACCTGGTCAGTTTGGCCATCGTCCTGGCGACTCAGTCGGAGGGCCTCTGCCTCGTCCACGACTGGATGTACGAGGCACGCATGTTTTTCGTGGACAAGCTGGTGCGGATGGGGGCCGGAATCACCATGTGCGACCCGCACCGCGTCCTGGTCGAGGGAGGCACCCCCTTGCGCGGGACTCGTTTGGAATCCCCGGATATCCGCGCCGGCATGGCGCTGGTCGTGGCCGGCCTTTGCGCCCGCGGCCAGACCGTGATCGAGCACGCCGAAGTCATCAAACGCGGATACCAGGCCGTGATCGGACGGCTTCAGGGAATCGGCGCGCAGATCTCGGAGATCTGAGGCTGGGTGCGCAGTTGGCCCTGAGGGCGCCTCATGCCTCTTCCCCGGCCTCAGCTGCAGCTTCACCCTCGCCCTCACCCTCTCGCTCCAGCTTGAGGATCAAGGCGCCCAGCGGGGGCAGAGTCAGTCCCAATGAGAATTGGTGTCCGTGGTCGGGGATGGGGTCGGTGGGGCGGCCGCCCAGGTTTCCAACGTTGCTGCCACCCCAGCTCTCCGCGTCGCTGTTGAGGATCTCGCGGTAAAACCCTTCTTCAGGAACGCCGATGCGATAGTCATGCCGGACGATGGGGGTGAAATTGTAGACGAATACGAGGAAGTCCCGAGAGTCCTTGGCGAGCCTCACGAAACTGATGACACTCTGATCGTGGTCCTGGAAACCGACCCACTGGAATCCCTCCCAGCTGAAGTCGACTTCGTAGAGAGCCGGTTGCGACCGGTACAATTGCAGGATTTCAGCGACGAATCGGCGCAGCTTCTCATGGTTGTCCCATCCCAGCAGATGCCAGTCCAGGCCGGCTTCTGCGTTCCACTCCCACCACTGTCCGATCTCACCCCCCATGAAGAGGAGTTTCTTGCCGGGATGCCCCAGCCAATAGGTGTAATAGCAACGGAGGTTGGCGAACTTCTGCCAGACGTCCCCGGGCTGCTTGTCCAGCAGCGAGCGCTTGCCGTGGACCACTTCGTCGTGGGAGAGCGGAAGGATGTAATTCTCCGAGAAGGCGTAGAGCATCGAGAAGGTCAACTTCTCATGGTGATACCGGCGGTAAATCGAATCCATTCCGATGTAGGCCAGCGAGTCGTGCATCCAGCCCATGTTCCACTTCATAGAGAATCCCAGCCCGCCCAGATAAGTGGGCCGTGAGACGCTGGGCCAGGCTGTCGATTCTTCCGCCATCGTAATGGCCCCGGGATGATACTCGTACACCAGTTCGTTGAAACGGCGCAGGAAGTCGATGGCTTCCAGGTTCTCTCGCCCCCCGTATTTGTTGGGAAGCCACTCTTCCCCTTCGCGGGAGTAGTCCAGGTAGAGCATCGAGGCCACCGCGTCCACCCGCAGGCCGTCCAGATGATACTCATCCAGCCAGAACAGGGCGCTCGACAGTAGGAAGTTCTTCACCTCGTTTCGGCCGTAGTTGAAAATCAGCGTGCCCCAGTCGGGATGGGCGCCGCGGCGAGGATCGGAGTGCTCGTAGAGCTGGGTGCCGTCGAAATTGGCCAGGGCGTGCGCGTCCCGGGGAAAGTGGGCAGGCACCCAGTCCAAGAGGACGCCCAGGCCGTTCTGGTGGCAGCGGTCCACGAAGTCGCGGAAATCGTCCGGATTCCCGAAACGGCTGGTGGGAGCGAAGTAGCCGGTGGTCTGGTATCCCCAGGATCTGGTGTAAGGGTGTTCGGTAATCGGCAAGAGTTCCAGGTGGGTGAAGCCCAGCTCCTTGACCCAGGGGATCAACTCTTCGGCCAGCTCTCGGTACGTCAGTGAACGGTTGTCTTCTTCCAGGAGCTTTTTCCACGATCCCAAATGGACTTCGTAGATGGCCACGGGCGACTCCAGGGGGTTGCTCTGGCGCCGGCGGGTCATCCATTCCTCGTCCTGCCAGCGATAGCGATCCAGATCGAACACCCGGCCGGCCGTCTTGGGGGGAGTCTCGAAGTGGAATCCGTAAGGATCGATCTTTTCCTGCGCGCCCCCTGAGTGAAAACGAACCAGGTACTTGTAGTGGGCTCCTTCCTGGACACCGGGGACGAACAGCTGCCAGATCCCGGTGCTGTGATGGAGGTCCATGGGATGGCTGCGAGTGTTCCAGTCGTTGAAATCGCCGACCACCGACACGGCTCGAGCGTTGGGAGCCCAGACCGCGAAACGCACGCCATCGACTCCGTGCCGCCTTTCCAGATGGGCTCCCATTCGCCGGTAGGAGTGGAAATGGGTCCCCTCGCCGAGCAAATGCAGATCGAATTCGCTCAGCAGCTCCCGGAACGAATAGGGATCGATGCGCTCCTGGACGTGGTCGCCCCAGTGGCAGCGCAAATGATAGCCGGGAGGCATATCGCCCGGCTGCTGCACTTCGACCTCGAAGAGCCCCTCCGGATGCTGGCTCGCCATGGGCAGCAGCGAGCTCGATTCGCCGTCGAAGAGCCGCAGCTCGACGTGGGTGGCCCCGGGCACGAGCGCCCGAATCACCCATTCTCCGGTACTCCCCAGGCGATGGGCGCCCAGCCGGCTGAAGGGGTTCCCATGCTCCCCCCAGACCAGCTCCTCGATCTCCTGCCGTTCCATCTCGGTGCCCACGATGGCACAGTTTAGAAGCTTGGGTCAAAGTCTGCAAACCCTACTCCCCATCTCGAGCGGTTTTGCAGAGGGGAAGGTTAAAATCTTTTTTTTCAGTTTTTTAGCTGATTTTTCAGGGACGGTTCCCGGGAGCGCGGAATGCTCTGGGTCGCGGAACCTGCAGGGCGAGAGGCAAATGTTCCGGCCGCCGGCGCGACGAGGCACCTGGTGGTATACCGGGTCACGGCCGGAACATTCACGGAAATCGTCTGGTTTCCAGAGCCGCGGATTACTCGGTCGGAGGGCTGTTTCGGAGCGAGTCGAGCGCCCCCCGGATGTCGATCTCCGTCAGGGAACGGGAGAGTTTGCGTGTGGCAGGGCCGTTCAACATCGGCTCCCGTGTCTGGGGATCGAGGTTGATCAGCAGGCTGCGCGTAAAGCCGTTGTAGTTGGCCTCCACGGCCAGCACCCAGATGCCCCGATCGGGCCACTGGCGCTGGATGGCGAGGGCGCCTCCCTCGATTCGCTGCTGGTCCAGCCGGATCGTCTGCCGCTGTCCTTCCACCCAGCCTTCGGCCCTCGCCGCGAATGAAGCCTCCGCGGGGCGGTGGCAGCCCAGAGGACGGACGACTGCCACCGTGCCTTCGGGTGCTTGTTCGCCCGGAGTTTCGGCCACTACCAGGAACCCGCCTCCCCAGAGCGCGCCACCCATCAGCCCGATCAGCGCGACAACCAGAACTGCAAACCGAATTCGATCGTTCATGATTCGAAACCTCCTTATGCCCGCATTGGACACAGGAGGGGGAGATTTTCTTCGCTGAGAGGAAATCGACCCCTCAAAAGAAATCGGGGCTGGCGTTGGAGACCTTTGGCGCGCGAGCCTTGGACGCGACTGGCAGCTCGATCGTGATGGTCGTCCCTTCCCCTGGCTGGCTCTCCACCTGGATCTCCCCGTCGTGCTGCTGGACGATCTGATAGACGATGGCCATCCCCAACCCGGCGCCTTTTCGAAAGCCGCTGTGAAAGGGCTGAAAGAGTTTCTCCTGCTGGGCAGGACTCATGCCGATGCCCTCGTCGCGAACCGACAGGCGCACCCGTTCCGCCCGTTTTTGCAGCCGAAGTCCCAGGCGCCCACCCTGAGGCATGGCCCTCGAGCCATTTTGCAGGAGGTTCCAGACCACCTGTCGGAGCTGGTCGGGGTTGCCGCGGCAGTGGACGTCCGTTTCAGGAGTGTCCAGCGACAGTTGATGGTGCTGGCCGTCGAACTCAGGGCTGTTGCCGAACAGCTGCGCCGTTTCCCGGACCAGGACGATCAGATCGACCGACTGATGGGTGACCGGCTGGGGGCCAGCGTAAGTCAGGAAATCGCCGACGATACGATTGAGCCGCTCCGACTCCCGCAAGACGATGTCCAGCAGGCGGGCCTGACCCGCGTCCAGTCGGATTTCAGTCTTCAAAATCTGAATGCTGCCCGACAAGGAGGCCAGGGGATTGCGTAGTTCGTGCGCCAGGCCGGCCGCCATCTCGCCGATGGCCGCCATCTTGTTGCGAAACTGGACCGCTTCCTCCCGCTTCTTGATCTCGGTCAGGTCCTGAAAGGAAATGATGTAGCCCGCCAGCTGCGCGTCCTGAGCCAGCAAGGGAGAGCATCCAATGCCCAGGAACAGAGAGCCTCCGGAGCCGGTTTGCACCCAGCCCTCGAGGCGCAGGGCCCGGGACGTGCCCTGCAGGTCGCTTTCACGAATCTGATCCACGAGTTCGGGCGGGAAGACGGCCGACACCGGCTGGCCTTGCAGTTGCTGTTGGGGGTATCCCAGGATTTCGGCGCCGATGCGATTGAAGAAGGTGATGTCCCCGCCGAGATCGACGGTACACAAGCCGCTGCGGATGCTGTCGATGATGTTTTCCTGGATGACCCGGGCAGCCCCCAATTCGCGCCGCGCCCGGTAAAGGCGTTCCGAGAGATAAATCCCCAGAAACGCGACCGACACGAAAGCCAGCAGGTTGACCACCAACTGGTACGGCATGTCGGCGGGAAGGCCCGATACCATCGGGACCGCGCCCAGATAGGTCAGCAGCACCATCAGCGAATAGGAAAGCAGGGCGAAGGTCAGAGCTAGAATTCCCCCGAACCGCCCCCGCAGCAAGCTGGCATAAACGATGATCAGCACGTAGAAGGGCGTGAAGATGCTCTGCAGTCCTCCCGTGAAGTAGAGCAGCACGGTCTGCAGGACCACGTCCCCCAGCAGCTGAATCCAGAGCAGGTCTATGTCGGCGTATCTCCAGAGCAGCACGTAGACGGCCGTCAGGACTACGACGACCATGAAGAAGGGAACCAGGAAGCCGCTGCTGATTGCCGCCGAAGGGAGGACCAGCCAGGCCGACACGACTACGAAGCAGACGAGTACGAAACGCAGCAGGATCAGCCTGATCAGGGGGTGCCGCGTGCCGGATCGACTATTGACCACCGGCCAGGCGCCCGATCAGCGTGAATATGGGCAGATACATGGATACGACGATACCACCGATGACCCCTCCGAGGAAGATGATCATGAGGGGTTCGAGCATCGTGAGGAGGTTGGCTATGGCCGAGTCTGCCTCTTCTTCGTAGTAGTCGGCCAGCTTCTCGAGCATCTGGTCCAGTTGGCCCGTCTGCTCGCCCACCGCCACTACCTGCGTCACCATGGGAGGAAAGAGCTTGCCCTTGCGCAGCGGTTCGACCAGGGCTTTGCCCTCCTCGACTTCGCGACGCGCCGACTGGATGGCGTTCTGAATCACGACGTTGCCGGACGTGCCGGCCGTGATGTCCAGGCCCTCCAGGATCGGGATGCCGCTGATCAGCAGGGTCGACAAAGTGCGGGAAAAACGCGAAATGGCAATCTTCTTCAGAACGATGCCCATCAGCGGAAGGCGCAGCAGTATCCGGTCGACCCGCAGTCGGCCTTCGTCAGTCTGGTAGAAGTAGTGAAAGCCAATTCCCAGCAGGATGGAGCCAAGCACGATCGGGATGGTGAACTGGGCCATGAAGGAGCTCGTGCCCATCACGATGCGTGTGGGCAGGGGAAGCGGCGCATTGAGGCTCTCGAACAGTGTGGCGAACACGGGAATCACCCAGACCATGATCACGAACACGATGATGACGGCTACCGCCACGATGATGGTCGGGTAGACGGAGGCCGAAACCACCGCCCGCTTGAGTTTGACGTTCTTCTCGGAAAACGTTGACAGCCGTTGCAGGATCACGTCGAGAATACCCGCCGATTCTCCAGCCGCCACCATGTTGACGAACAGCTTGTCGAACACCTTGGTGTGTTTCCCCATGGCTTCCGCCAGGGTGGCACCCGACTCGACGTCGGTTCGAACCTGCTCCAGGGCCTCCCTCAGGATCTTGTTGTCCTGCTGCTGGGACAGAATGTTCAGGCATTCGACCAGCGGGAGTCCAGCGTCCAGCATGACCGAAAACTGTCGCGTGAACAGAGCCAGTTCCTTGGCCGTAACGCGGTTGCCGAAGGAGAGGGAGAAATCCCTGCTCTTTTCGGCGATGGAGATGGGCATGATCCGCTCTTCGCGGAGTGTCGCGGCCAGCGCCTGCTTGTTCTGGGCGAAGCGCTCACCTTTGATCACGTTGCCCGACTCGTATTGGCGTCCTCGAAAGCTGTATGTGGGCATCTTTTAACCTTCCTTGGTCGACTCCCGCCAAAATGCCTCAGTCGGCGGTCTTGTCCCCCGGGCGCTACTGTGCGGCGACCGCCCGCGGCCGATGAGCTCCCAGCCGTTTCAGCATCTCCTGCAACTCTTCCAAGTTCGACGAGGCATTCAGACAGTTTTCGTAGGTGATCTTGCGGTCCACGAGAAGGCTCGCCAGCGACTGATTCATTGTCTGCATACCGTGTTTTTCCTGCCCCGTCTGCATGGCGGAGTAGATCTGATGGACTTTGTTTTCCCGGATCAAGTTTCGAATCGCCGGAGTGGGTATCAGGATCTCGGTGGCGGCGATCCGGCCGGCTCCCGTGGCCAATGGAATCAGGGTCTGGCAGACGATCCCCTCGAGGACCATCGAGAGTTGAGCGCGGATCTGCTGTTGTTGATGCGGCGGGAAAACGTCGATGATCCGGTTGATCGTCGAGTGGGCCGAGTTGGTGTGCAGGGTCGCGAAGGTCAAGTGCCCCGTCTCAGAGATGCGGAGCGCCGACTCGATCGTCTCCAAGTCTCGCATCTCGCCCACCAGCACCGTGTCCGGGTCTTCGCGGAGCGCCATCCTCAAAGCCGAGGAGAAGGAACTGGTGTCCGAGTGCACCTCGCGCTGGTTCACCAGCGACTTCTTGTGCATGTGAATGAACTCGATCGGATCTTCGATGGTGATGATGTGGTCCGACCGC
Organism: Acidobacteriota bacterium; assembly: GCA_041630155.1. GTDB lineage: Bacteria > Acidobacteriota > UBA6911 > RPQK01 > JANQFM01 > JBFGHG01. Next base: position 11,178 of record JBFKLX010000016.1, on the reverse strand, counting down.
TCCCCGTTGATCTTGTCGATCATGGCCGCCAGAGTGGTGGATTTTCCGCTGCCCGTGGGACCGGTGATCAGCACCAGCCCCCGCGGTTTGTCACAGAGCGTCTGAATCACCGCCGGCAGGTTCAGCTGATCGAATCCCAAGATCTTCAGTGGGATTGCTCGGAACACGGCAGCCACGGCGTTGCGCTGTGTGAAGACGTTGGCCCGGAAGCGGGCCAGGCTGCGGATCCCGAAGCTGAAGTCGACTTCCTGGTTTTCCTCATAACGGAACTTCTGCTGGTCCGTCATGACGCTGTAGGCCAGACGCTTGGTAGTGGCCTCGTCCAGAGCTGGTTGGTCCAGTGGGATCAGCTTACCGTGGAGGCGGATCCGCGGCGGTGAATTCGTGGTGAGATGCAGGTCGCTGCCTCCTTGCTCGACCACTTTTTGAAGCATCTCCGCTAGGCTGAGGCTTCGTCGCTCCATCGCTCGATATTCTATCCACTTCGTCAGACATTTAAGTAATCTCCATCACAGCCGGCCGCCTCAATCCGCTTTTCTCGGACGCTGGCGGGGAGACCGAAGGCTCGAAGAGGCGCAGGAGCGCAGGTGTGGCACCGGCATCCTCACCGGTGATCGGCCCGAGGCCTGAGACCCCAGCAGCGCAGGGCCCGAGCCATTGCGGAGAATTCCTCCAACACCCAGCAGCCCGGGTTCTGAGATTCGACATCTCTTGGAAGTCGAGATTTGTTCGAGCTTTGAGCTGAGGATTTGGTGTCCGCGAGGCCGGCTTCCCTGCCGGTGATGCCAGATCAGGACGGAGGCGCGAGGCTCCAGCTTCTCACCTCCAGCCGCTCAGATGATCATCGTTTCCCGCATCACCTCGTCGATCGTGGTGACGCCGCTGCGGATCTTTTCGAGGCCGCTTTCGCGCAGGGTGATCATTCCTTGCTCCTTGGAAGCCTCGCGGATCTCGCTGGCGTTCGTCCCCACCAGAATCATCCTCTGAATATCGGAGTTGACTTCCATGACTTCGAACAACCCGACCCGGCCCTTGTAACCGGTTTCATTGCACTTTTGACAGCCGGCGCCGGCGTAGGTCGTGATGTTCTTGGCGATGGCCGGCGGGAAGCCGATGTCGATGAGGGCTTCCACCGGAGTTTCAAGGGGTTTCTTGCACTCCGAGCAAATCCGGCGAACCAATCGCTGGGCGCAGACCAGGTGGACGGAACTCGCCACCAGGAACGGTTCGATGCCCATGTTGAGCATGCGGTTGATGGTCGAGGGCGCGTCGTTGGTGTGCAAGGTGCTCAGCACCAAGTGACCGGTCAAGGCAGCCTTGACGGCGATTTCGGCGGTTTCCCGATCTCGAATCTCCCCCACCATCACGATGTCCGGGTCCTGGCGCAAGAAGGCTCGCAGCGCAGTCGCGAAGGAGAGTCCGATCTGTTCTTTGGTCTGGACCTGGTTGATTCCCGAGAAATTGTACTCCACGGGGTCTTCCGAGGTCAGAATATTGACCTCCGGGGTGTTCAGCATGTGCAGGCAGGTGTACAGCGTGCTGCTCTTGCCGCTGCCGGTGGGTCCGGTGACCAGGACCATGCCGTAGGGGCGGCCAATGGCCTCTTCGAACTTGGCCAGTGAACTGGGTTCGAGTCCCAGCTTGGCCAGGTCCAAGGGCAGTTTCTCCCGGTCCAGGATGCGCAGCACCACCTTCTCTCCAAAGAGTGTGGGCAGGGTGGAGACGCGAAGGTCCACCTCCTTGCGGCGCCCGTGGGCGTTCAAGCGGAGCTTGATGCGGCCGTCCTGGGGAAGGCGGCGTTCACTGATGTCCAGGTTGGCCATGATCTTGACGCGGGAGATCATGGCGTCGCGGAACTTGACCGGGGGTCCCATCACGTTGTAGAGCACTCCGTCGATGCGGTACCGGACGCGAAACTCCCGCTCGTACGGCTCGACGTGGATGTCGCTGGCGCCTTTTTGAATGGCCTCGCCCAGCATCAGGTTGACCAGCTTGATGATGGGTGCTTCGGTCGAACTCTTCTGGAGCTCCGAGAGATCGAGCTCGCCCTGCTCTTCTTGCAGGTCGAGTTCGTATTCACCCTCGGCGGCCAGCTCGTCGTAGACGCGCTGGAGCTCCAAGGCCTGCTCGCTGCCGTAGTACTCCTCCAATTTCGCCCGGACTTCCGACTCGGCCGCGACCAGAGGCTCGATGCGGCAGCCGGTGATGAACTTCAATTCGTCCAGCACCAGCACGTTGGTGGGATCGGTGACCGCCACGGTGAGAAGCATTCCCACGCGCTTGATCGGCAACACCTGGTGACGAATCGCGGTAGTCACCGGAACCAGCTCAACCGCCTCGGGGTCCACCTCGACCTCGGCGAGTTCCACCGGCGGGACATCGTATTGTTGGCTCAGCATTGCCGCGATGTCCTTGTCGGAGACAAAGCCCTGGTCGACGAGTATCGACCCCAGCCGGCCCCCGGACTCGCGCTGGTAGCGGAGCGCCTTTTCCAGCTGCGGCCGGGTCATCTTCCCATTCTTGACGAGTAGTTCGCCTAATCTCGTAGACACAAGTCGAGTCCTACAAAGAGAAACAACACCATGCTGATCACCCCGTTCAGCGTGAAGAAAGCCAGATTGACGCGGCTCAGATCGTCCGGCCGGACCAGGCTGTGCTCGTAGGCAAGGCCCAACACCACCAGGAGGAGGCCGGCCCAGCTCAGCAGCGACAGCTCGAAGAGGGAAAAGGCAATCGAGAGCAGCAGCACCATCACCACGTGAAAGCCGGCGGCTATCCAAAGAGCGCGGCGGATTCCCAGCCGTGCGGGCAGGGACCAAAGCCGGTTCTCACGGTCGAAGTCGTAATCCTGACAGGCGTAGATCACGTCGAAGCCGGCCACCCAGAACAGGACCGCCGCCGCCAGCCAGAAAGGCTCGGCGTCGAGCGTGCCGCGATGCGCCACCCAGCCGCCCAAGGGCGCCAGCCCCAGGGCCAGCCCCAGGAACAGGTGGGACCACGAGGTGAAACGCTTCGTGTAGCTGTATCCCAGCACGATCACCAGAGCCAGGGGTGAGAGTTGGAAGGCCAAGAGATTCAATTGCCAAGCCGAAAACAGAAACAGCGCCGCCGAGGCCAACACGAACCCCGTCACGAACCCGCGATTCAGTTGGCCCGTGGGAAGCGCCCGCTCACGGGTTCGAGGGTTCTGGGTGTCCCAGGGCTGGTCGGCCAGGCGGTTGAAGGCCATGGCCGCACTTCGGGCTCCCACCATGGCGCCGAGGATCCAAAAAGAAGTCCTCCAGCCGGGAAACCCGCCGGCTGCCAGAAAGGCTCCCAGGAACGCGAAGGGGAGAGCGAAAACGGTGTGCTCGAACTTGATCATTTCCAGCACGGTCAAGAGTCTTCGCATCCTTGCTACACTCCCCAAAAGAGGGCCGAGTATAGCACAGGGGTTGGCTCCGTCTGGTGAGCGAGACCACAACCTGCGAAGGTGCGAAATCCCTCTAGACGAGGGATTTTTTCGCGCCTTCACCTGCCCGGGAAAGCCCCGTCTCGAGGACTCCGACCGGGTAGGGTCGGACACTGGGCCGCTTCGGCCGGATCGAAATTTCGGGAAGAAACCTCGCCATCGGATCTGCTATCCTGAGCCGGTTATGGGCGACCTGCATCCCGTGCAACTCGAGATTTACCGAAACCTGCTGCGCTCCATCGCCGAGGAGATGGGCACCGTGCTGAGACGGACCGCCTACTCTCCCAACATCAAGGAGCGCCGCGACTATTCCTGTGCGGTTTTCGACGGCCAAGGGCTGCTCTTGGCAATGGGCGACCACATGCCGGTCCATCTGGGCTCCATGCCGATGTCGGTACGCGCCGCAATCGGCTCGTGTGAGCCACAGGCGGGTGACGTCGTGATCCTCAACGACCCCTTCACAGGAGGGACGCATCTTCCCGACATCACCTTGGTCATGCCCGTCTTCGAGGGGGCCGACCAGCAGCCGCTGGCGTATCTGGCCTCCCGTGCCCACCATTCCGACGTCGGGGGCATGTCGCCCGGTTCCATGCCCTTGAGCCGGGAGATATTTCAGGAGGGAGTACGAATCCCGCCGCTCCGGCTCTACCGCGCAGGAGACCTCAATCACGACATATTGAAGTTGTTCCTGGTGAACGTGCGCACCCCGGTGGAGCGGGAGGGCGACCTGGCGGCCCAGGTCGGCTCCCTGCGGGCGGGCGAGCGCCGAATGGTCGAGTTGTGCCAGCGCCGCGGTCGCGCCGAGCTGGTCCGGTACATGGGAGCACTGCAGGATTACGCCGAGAAGCTGATGCGCGGCGTCCTCGGAAAGCTCCCCCCGGGACGCTACCAGGCGGAAGATTTTCTGGACGACGACGGAAGCCCCGAGCGGTCGCGCCCTTCCGTGACACTGAGGGTCGCCATCGAGGTCGAGAAGGGCGAGCTGAAGATCGACTTCACGGGGTCCTCCCCCCAAGTCGCCGGGTGCATCAACGCGGTCGAGGCCATCACCCATTCGGCCGTCTACTACGTGCTGCGCTGCCTGGCACCGCCGGATGCGCCCAGCAGCGCCGGGCTGATGCGCCCCGTCCAGATCCTGGCCCCTGAAGGGACGGTGGTCCACGCCCGCTATCCGGCCGCCACCGCCGCCGGGAACGTCGAGACCTCGCAGCGAATCGTCGACGTACTGTTGCGGGCGCTGGCAGAAGCCCTCCCCGATGAGATCCCGGCCGCCAGCAGCGGCACCATGAACAATCTGAGCATCGGTGCCGTCGACCCCCAAACCGGTGAGCCGATCACCTATTACGAAACCATCGGCGGCGGAATGGGGGGAAGTCCCCACGGCCCCGGGGACAGCGGCATTCACACCCACATGACCAACTCTCTGAACAGTCCCATCGAAGCGATCGAACGCTATTTCCCGTTCCGGGTACGAGAATACCGGTTGCGGTTCGGCTCGAGAGGGCGCGGGCTCAACCCCGGGGGCGAGGGCGTGATCCGCAGTCTGGAGACGCTGACGGATTGCCAGGTGACCCTCCTCTCGGAGAGGCGCAAGCACGCTCCCTGGGGGCTGCGCGAGGGGCGGGACGGGAAGAAGGGGTTGAACCTGCTGATCTCGAAGGGAAAGAGGAAACGGCTTCCCGGAAAGTTCTCCATTCGCATGAGCAGGGGTGAGATCCTGGTCGTGGAAACGCCCGGAGGTGGGGGCTGGGGGAGTGCACAGAAGAGCCCATGAGCGTGGTTGACATCAAGCCAGTCGATAGTGTTCAGCAGGCCCGGCGCTGCGTGAAGATCCAGCGCGCCGTGTGGCGCTTCTCCCGCCCCGACTTGGTATCGGCGGAGATGTTGCTGAGCTGCCATGAGGCAGGAGGCATCGTCCTGGGCGCACATCTGCCGGAGCACGGCCTGGTGGGCTTCGTGTTCAGTTTTCCGGCTCCGCTGGGCGCCCGGCTGATCCAGCACTCGCACATGCTGGCCGTGCTCCCGCAGTTCCAGGATCGCGGCATCGGCAACCGGTTGAAATGGGCGCAGTTCGACCGAGCCAGCCGCCAAGGATGTTCCCGGATCACCTGGACCTACGATCCCCTGGAGGCCCGCAACGCTTACCTCAATCTCAACAAGCTGGGCGCCTCGGCCCGCCGCTACTACACAGACCTGTACGGCGCGGAGACCTCCAGCGAGCTTCATCAGGGAATCGGCACCGATCGGCTGCTGGCCGAATGGGCCGTCCTGGGCGGAACCGACGCGTCGGACAATGCGGAGCCTGCGCCGGGTGAGACCATTCCCCAAATCGTGAACGCTCGCTTCAGAGACGGGGCCTGGCTGCCGGCCCCGCCCCGGCTCGGTCTGAACGACCCTCGGCTCTGCCTGGAGATACCCGCCAGCATCCAACTGCTCAAGCGCCAGAATCTGATGCTGGCGCAAGCTTGGCGGGAAGTGACCCGCCGGGCCTTCGAACACTACCTGCCGCGGGGTTACGTCGCACGTCGAATTCTGGTGGAGATCGACCCCAAGCTGCAACGCCGCCGCGTCTACTACCGCCTGGACCGAGCCGCCGGCTGGGGCTTGGAGGAGAGACTCGACTCGGGATGAAGACTCAGGAAGTCCTCAAGCTCTGCAAAGAACACAAGGTGCGTTTCTTGCGCCTCCAGTTCACCGATATCCTGGGTGTCAACAAGAATGTGGAGATCCCCGAGAACCAGTTTGGAAAGGCGCTCGACGGCCAGATCATGTTCGACGGCTCTTCGATCGAAGGCTTCGCCCGAATCGAAGAGTCCGACATGCTGCTGCGGCCCGACCCCGGCACCTTTCGCATCTTCCCCTGGGAGAAAACGGAGCGGGGCAAGGTGGGGCGGCTCATCTGCGACGTCGTCCACCCCGACGGGAGCCGCTTCGAAGGATGCCCCCGAACCTGCCTCCAGAGGAGCCTCGCCGAAGCCCGTGAAATGGGGTACGTGATGGTGGCCGGCCCGGAAGTGGAGTTCTTTCTCTTCCAGCGCAACCAGGACGGTGAGCCCACCATCGAGACACATGACTCGGGCGGCTATTTCGACTTGATGCCCGTGGACAAGGGCGAAGAGGCCCGGCGCGACATCGTCAACACCCTGGAAGCCATGGGATTCGAAGTCGAGGCAGCTCACCACGAGGTGGCCCCGGGGCAGCATGAGATCGATTTCAAATACGAAGAGGCCCTGGTCGCCGCCGACCACATCGCTACCTTCAAACTCATCGTGCGCAAAGTGGCCATCGACCACGGGCTCCACGCCACCTTCATGCCCAAGCCCATTTTCGGCGTTCCAGGGTCGGCCATGCACACCCACCAGTCGTTGTTTCGCGATGGCCAGAACGTCTTCTACGATCCTCAGGCCGAAGCTCAGCTCAGCCAGGCGGCGCTCTCCTACATCGCCGGCCTGCTCGAGCACGCCAAAGGCTTTTGTGCCGTCACCAATCCACTGGTCAATTCCTACAAACGGTTGGTCCCCGGCTACGAAGCGCCCACCCACGTCGCCTGGTCGGAAAGAAATCGGAGCCCGCTGGTGCGCGTGCCGGCCCGGCGCGGCGAAGGGACTCGCTGCGAACTGCGCATGCCCGACCCGAGCTGCAACCCATACCTGGCGCTGGCCGTGATGCTGCGCGCCGGGTTGGATGGAATCCGCCGTGGCCTGGAACCCCCTCCGGCCGTGCGCAAGAACATCTATCGAATGAGTATCCGGGAGCGCCGCCGCTTCAAGATCGATCAGCTCCCCCGCGACCTCAGCGAAGCCCTCGATTTGATGCAGAAGAGCAAACTCGTCAAAGAAACGCTCGGCAACCACCTCTACAAACAATTCGTGGAAGCCAAGCGGCAGGAATGGAAAGACTACACCGACCAGGTGCACCCCTGGGAGGTCCAGATGTACCTGGGAGGGTATTGAGACCTCCAGCCGCTTGGCTGCCGCGGAAAAGCTCAGTACCCCGATCCATAAATACAGCGACGTATGTTGCGGGCGTTTCCAAGCAGTAGCTGGCCCGCGGAAACCGAGTGGACCACCCTGCTCCGAGGCGGCGGGCGCCTGTGGGTTCGCCCGCAACCATCACCGTATTTACGAACCGGAGTACTCAGCACTTCAGCATCCACGCTCTGGAATCATCTCGAGACCCGGGCATTGATTCCCCCGGCCAGCCGGAATTGCGTCGCGGCTCACACATCGCAGTCGGACTCGTGGTGTAAAATGATTTTCCAGTGAACTGTCAAGACGCTTGACCCCCCCGATTCGAAGGGTGGGAGGAGGTGGGAGCGCAGCCGACATGCGGAGCTTGAAACAAAAACTGCTGGTCACGATCTTGCCGCTCTGCCTGGTCCCGCTGGTGGCCATTTCGTGGTTCTCGTACTACCAGGCCAAAGAACGCATCACCGAAGACCGCAGTGTCCTCTATCTGGAGCAGATCGCTCAGGGCGTGGCCGACACGATCCAGCTGACCGTGCTGGAAAAGCGGGAAGAAGCCGAGACCATGTCGCTGTTGCTGAGCGATTTCGTGGAGGCCGACCGGAGGGGCGCCAAAGTCCGCCGCGAGGCCACCGCGCGAAAACTGCTCAACAACCTGGTCAAGATCCATGAAGTCTACGATTTGCTAGTCCTGTTCGACTTGCAGGGGCGGATCCTGCTGACCAGCAGCATCAACCGCAATCAGATCGAGCGGGAGCTCGACGCGGAGAGCTTGCGGCAACTGGTCGGGAGCTCAACGCTCGACTACACGCCCGACGGCACCTGGCTCCAGCAGGTACGCAGCGGCCGAACCGGCTTCTTGGACTGGCACCCCTCCCAGCTGGTCAGCCGGCTCTACAATTATGAAAAGGACGATATCGCACGCCAATACAACATCGGCTTCGCCGCTCCCGTCGCCGACCCGCAGGGAATCGTAGTCGGGGGAGTGCTGGCCGTGATGAACTGGGAGTACATCCAGGAGATTCTAGACCTGGTGGAAACCGAGCTGGAGGCGCGCTCGCTCTCCTCCGGCTATGCGTTTCTCTTCGGCCGTGATCGCGACACGATCATCGGCCACAAGTACCGTCGCAACCGCGACTATCGATTGCCCGAATTGACCGAGCCGGTGGTGCGCGGCAACTACGGCACCAGCCTGCGCCGCGACCACGACCTGATTGGCCTGGCCGAGCAGGTGGCCCAACTGGAGCCCGATCCGATTCGCCGCCTGGCCACGCACTACAGCTACGAGTATCCGGCAGGGACCGCCAAGATCAGCGGCCTGGCCCCCGTGGACCACGATTTCTTTCACTGGGTCTGTGGGGTCGGGATCAATGACGAAGACATCTTCGCACCCGTCCAGGATTTGAAAAAGGTCCTGGTCGCAGCCGCACTGCTCACCTCCGCCCTGGTCATCCTGTTGACTTTCTGGGTGGCCCGCCAGATTTCGATCCCGGTGAAGAAACTGACCCTGGGAGCCGCGGTCATCGCGGGCGGAGACCTGTCCCAGCGAGTCGAGGTGTCCAGCCGCGACGAGATCGGGGAACTGGCCGACAAATTCAATGAGATGGCCCAGTCGCTGGACGAGCGCAGCCAGGCGCTGCTGGATCTCAACCTGGAGCTGGAGCGAAAAGTCGAGGAGCGCACCCGCGAACTGCAACTGTCGCATGCCGAAACCGAACAGGCATACCAGGAACTCAAGACCACGCAGGTCCAGCTGATCCAAAGCGAAAAGATGGCGTCGCTGGGACAGCTGGTGTCGGGCATCGCCCACGAAATCAAGAATCCTCTCAATTTCATCTACGGAAACACCGACTTTCTCAAGAAGTATGTGGAGCAGCTGCGCGAACTGATCGCGATCTATTCCGCCGGAGAAGCGGACGCGCGTACCAAGAAAGCAGCGGTCGACTTCAAGCGGCGCGTCAATTTCGACTTCGTCCAGGAGGACCTCGACACCCTGATTCAGAATTTCGAAGACGGAGCCAAACGCATTCACGCCATCATCGGCGAACTGCGGGCCTTCTCACGCATGGACTCGGAAACGCTGCGCCCCGTCGACATTCAGGAGCCGATCGAGCTGGCGCTGAATCTGATTCGCCACGAGTACCGCGATCGCATCACCATCCATCGCGACTACGGAGCCGTTCCCAAAGTCGAATGCCACTCGGGAAAGATCAGCCAGGTGTTCATGAATCTGCTGGCCAACGCCTGCCAGGCCATTCCCGAACAAGGAGACATATGGATCACTTCCCGCCGGCTCAACGGGCAGGTGGAGGTAGAGATTCGAGACAACGGAAGGGGCATCGAACCGGAGCACCTGAACAAGGTGTTCGAGCCCTTTTTCACCACCAAACCGGTGGGGCACGGGACCGGCCTGGGGCTCAGCATTTCCTACGGAATCATCCAGCAGCATCGGGGGGAAATCCAGGTTTCCAGTGCTCCCGGAGAAGGCACCAGCTTCCGCATCACTTTGCCGATCAACCATGAGTGAGCAGAAACAGACGGTCCTGATCGTCGACGACGAAGAAGCCAATCTTCAGAAGCTGCGGCGCACCTTCCTGGGCGATTTCAGCGTGCTGGCCGCCCGGGGAGGCGAGGAGGCGCTGGAATTGCTGCGCCAGCACTCCGTCGCCGCGATCATCACCGACCAGCGCATGCCCCAGGTCACCGGAGTCGAGCTGTTGAAGCGCTCGCTGGAAGTGCGCCCCGACGCGGTCCGCATCATCCTCACCGGATTCACCGATGTGGAAGACTTGATGGACGCCATCAATCAGGGGCATGTTCATCGCTACCTCACCAAACCCTGGGAGCCTCACGACCTCAAGCGCACCGTCGAGCAAGAGCTCCAGCACTGGGAGCTGAAACGGGAGAACGAACGGCTGGCGCGAGAGCTCCAGGAAGCCAACCGGCTGCTGCAGCGCGAAAACCTCGAACTGCGGCAGGAAATGAAGTCCCTGCGGGATGGCCGGCAGGATCTGGTCTACGCCAGCCGGGCCATGAAAGACCTGCTCACGCTGGTGGACCGGGTGGTGGACACCAACACCACCGTCCTGTTGCAGGGGGAAACCGGCACCGGCAAGGAGCTGCTGGCCCGCTACATTCAGAAGCACAGCCCCCGCCGCGAGGGACCCTTCGTTCCGGTCAACTGCGGCGCCATCCCGGCCGATCTCGTGGAGAGCGCTTTCTTCGGCCACCGCAAGGGCGCCTTCACTGGAGCCACGAACGACAGCATCGGCTACTTCGAGCGTGCCGAAGGCGGGACGCTCTTTCTGGACGAAATCGGCGAGGCCCCCCTGGAGTTGCAGGTCAAGCTGCTGCGGGTGCTCCAAAACGGGGAGATCCAGCGGGTCGGCGGGCAGGAACGACGGCGCATCGATGTCCGCGTGATCGCTTCGACCAACCAGGATCTGAACCGCATGGTGGAGCAGGGCACGTTCCGCCAGGACCTCTTCTTCCGCCTCAACGTCTTTTCCATCCAGGTACCGCCCCTCAGAACCCGCCCCGAGGACGTCCAAGCCCTGGGCCGCCATTTCCTGGCGCGGGTCCAGGAACAGGTCAACAAACAACTCCCCGACTTCGAGCCCGAGACGCTGCGGCTGCTCACTCGCTACTCCTGGCCCGGCAATGTCCGGGAATTGGAGAACGAGGTGGAACGTTTGGCGATTCTGAGCGAGTCCGGCCAACCCGTCCCCCCTTCGGCTCTGTCCGAGCGCATCCGGTATCCGG
>JBFKLX010000015.1:0-45545 GCA_041630155.1 Acidobacteriota bacterium | reverse complement strand
GGCGGTGATTGAATCCACTGGTAATTCCCCGCCAGCTCAGCCAGACCCAAGACGGCGGCGGCTGTCAGCAGCTGTGTCCCTTTGCCCTTTGCCCCTTGGAATAGGGGTTCCGTAAGATCGGCTGCTCTCTTGACCAGGGCTTTTTTGATGCGTGGCGCCACAATGGCTCGAATCTACCCCAACTGCTCACTGGAGTCCAAGCGCGGGAGTTCCCAAGGGTGGAAGGATCGAACCTGCAACTGTGTGCTTGGACCAGGGTCGTCGCCAGCCAACCAGAATAGCTTCCCGCTACGGGCCGTAGTAAGCTTCGAAGTGGCGAGCCGGGAGTCGCTTCTCGAGAGGGGGCTCTATCCTGAACGGCACAATTCTCGATGTTCACTCCCAAGGAGGGAATCAGCCATGGACGCGATCCTGATTCTGACACTCGTCATCATCCCCGTCGCGGTTCTGTTTTTCTACGTGGTGATCCGCATCTGCTACAAGAAGGCGGGCCCCGACGAGGCCCTGATCGTGTACGGCCGGAGGCGCATGTTCGGCGCCAAGGTGCGGGACGACAAGGGGGAGGTGGAAGGTTTTCGGATCGTCCGCGGCGGTGGGACTTTCGTCTTTCCGGCCTGGGAACAGGCCGAGTTCCTTTCACTGAAGATGATCACTCTGGACATCGACCTGCACCACGTTTACACGGTTCAGGGAATCCCGATCAACGTGAGGGCCGTTGCCCAGGTGAAGGTGAAGGGGGACATCGACCACGTCAGAAAGGCCGCCGAGGGGTTCCTCGGCCTGCCCCAGGAGCAGATCAAGATCACCATCAAAGAGACCGTGGCGGGCCACCTTCGCGGCATCATCGGCACCCTGACGGTGGAGGAACTGTACCGCGATCAGAAGCGGTTTCAGGAAAGTGTCCGGGAAGAAGCCCACATCGACCTGGAGGGAATGGGCTTCGAGATCAAGTCGTTCGTGTTTCAGGAGATTCAGGACGACGAAGGATACCTGAACGCCCTGGGACAGCCCAAGATTCAAGATGCTCTCAAAAACGCGCGCATTGCCACGGCCGAAGCCGACCGGGCCGCCAAAATCGAAGAAGAGAGCGCTCGCCAGCAAAAGGAGCAGAAGCGCTTCGGCGTCGACACCGAGATTGCAGACGCCGAGAAAGCACTCAGCCTCAAGAAGGCTGCCATCAAGCAAGAGGTCGACGTGGCCGATGCCCAGGCCGTCAAGGCCGGGGAAATGGAGCTGAAGGTCCAGGACATCGCGATTGCCGACAGGGAGGTCGAGCGCCAGAACCTGGAGCTGAAAGCGACCATCCGCGAGTCTGCCGACGCCAAGAAATACGAGGCCGAGCGGTTGGCCGACGCCGAGCAGTATCGCGTCGAGCGCCAGGCGGCAGCCGAGCGAAAGCGGCGCGAGCAGGCTGCCGAAGCGCTCCGCGCAGAGGGCCAGGCAAAGGCGGAAGCCGAGTCGGTCATGCGCCGTGAGATCGGCCTGGCCGAAGCGGAAGCCATCAGCGCCAAGGGCCAGGCGGAAGCCAAAGCTCGCCATCTGCTGGCCGAAGCCCTGAAGCTTTACAACGAAGCCGGGCTCTCAATCGAGGCCCTCAAGGTCCTGCCCGAGATCGCCGCCGCCGTGTCCGAGCCCCTGGCCCGCGCAGGAACTACGACCATTATCAGCCAGGGAGGCGAGAACGGTGGGGGAACCGGGGCCTCCAAGCTGACCGAGGACGTGGTTCAAGTGATGAGCCAGTTGAGCCCGATCATGGAGCAGCTGGCGGGCGTGGATTTGAAGCGATTCCTTCAGGACATTTCCAAACTGCCCGGTGCCGTTGGCGAGAAGATGTCCGGCGGTAAAGGCCGATCCAAGGGATGAGGAGACCGGTTCGTGGCATCTGAGGACCTCACCCATCTCCTGAGCGACTTGCAGGGTGCCGAGACGCATCTGGAACAGCTGAAGGTGCTGGTGCGCGGCTGGCGCAAAGTGCGCAGCCTCAACGGAGTCGAACGCAAACGCCTGGCCCTGAAACTGGGCTGGGATTCGGCGGAAGCCCTGGTCGAACGGTTGGGTGAAAAGGAGGGCCTTGCCCCCTCGGAGCTGCTTCGGGCCGTCCGCCTGGCCGAACAGAAGCGCCCGGGAGACCTGGCCGCGATCTTAGCTGGACTGCGCTCCCCCGGTGAGAGGCAGGAGGCGCTGCGCCGGGCCCTCGACCTGATGGGACGGGTGGCGGACAGACTGGACCAGTCGGAGGAAGGGGTCGGCGAGCAGACCTCTGAGGACTCCATGCCGCCACCACCACCGGCAGCTCCGACGCGCGGGGACCCTCGGCCGGCCATGCCTGCCAGAGCAGCGGCAACAGGAGCGGCGCCTGCGCAGGTGGCTCCCCAAGCCCCGGACCGGCCCGCCGCGGAGCCCCCCCGAGTAACACCATCCGAAGCCAAGCCCCGCCCTGCTGCGACGCCCCCGGAGGTGGAACGGCCCGAGGCCGGGAGGGCACCTGCCTCGAAACCGGTCGTCATCTCGAAGTCCTGGGAGCACGTCCTGAATCGGCCCGCCCTGGTGTCGGTTCCAGCTCGCCCGGAGCCCTTCGGAGGACCGCTCCCGTCGGATGTCCTCGCTCCCGCGGCTACCTTCGATGCCGAAAAGAGCTGGACTGCCAAATTCCGCCAACTGCGCGAGTCGACCCACACGCTCACCCCGGACGCTCTGGAAGCGACTGTGCAAAGATTCCCCGACGGCTGGGCACGGCGGAGAGCGGTGGGTCTGCTGCTGGGCCGAGGGAAGGGCGCCAGCTTCGACACCCTGGCTCGGCTGCTCACCCTGCTCTCCCGCCCTGGCGACCGCTACTGGTGCGCCTCACTCTGGTTGCGCGATCAGGACGATCCGCCTGAGCAGCTGCCTCGGCTGCAGGACCTGCTGACTCCCCAGCACTTGGCCCGCCTCCAACGGCGATACCGGAGCCTTTCCCGGTCGCGCCGGCAGAACAACTCCCTCACTTGACCTGGAGACCCGCTTGCCTGGCCAGTTCGGCTTCTGCAGCCAGGTAGCCGAAAGCCGCCCATTGCTCGCCTGCAACGACTCGCTCGAAGGTCGCCCACGCCTCCGGCTCGCGGCCGTTGAAGCGATGCCAGCAGCCGACGCCGTAGCCGGCCGTGGCAGAGGTGAGGGAGTCCTGGTCTTCGCCCAGGATTTGCTCGGGCGTCCGCTCTCCCTTGAACAGCAACAGAAGGTCGCGGTAGGTGTGGTTCTCGATGATGTCCATTTCCAGGTGAACCGAGGAAAGCTGATTCCGAGCCTCCTCGAACCGCCCCAACTTCTGCAAGGTCAAATACAGCCAATAAAGGCTGGCCACCTTCATGTCGTCGTTTCGAGAGACGCCCAGGCAGTTTCGATAGCTCCCGAGCGCCTTGTCGAAGTCGCCGCTCAGATAGTGGGCCAGGCCCAAGTGGTACCAGATGTTGGAGTGAGTCGTGCTGGTGGGCTGATTGCGGGCGTTGGGAATCCCGTCGGGTTCGATTTCGTCGGGCTGCCCCTCGATCAGTGCAGCTGCCCGGCTCAGGTCTGCGATCGCCTGGTCCAACAGTCGCACCGAAATATAGCGATGTCCGCGGTGGCGCAGGATTCGTGGGTCGCCGGGGTGCATTTCCAGGCCTTTCGTGTACACCTCGACGGCCTCCCGGTAACGCCCCAGATAGGCGGTTCGCCGCCCCAGCCAGATCAGCGCGTCGGGGTCCTCTGGGTTCGACTCGTATTGTTGAAGGGCGGCACTGAGATTCGCCTCCAGTTTTCGACGCTGCTCATCGTGCAAGACGGGCCGCATCAGAGGCTTGCCCAAAAGCGACATGGCCTCTGGCTCAGTGTTTGGGTCTTGCAGCGTCCCCGTCATTGCGGGCGTTGCTGTGAGCAGACAAACGATTGAAAAAATGCAACTTCGGAGCATCGACAATCTTCCTCTCATGATAGGTTCGATGGTAAGACCTGGGCGCCGGGTCTTTCAACGGTGAACTTTGCTGGAGCCGAGCGCGTCATCAGATGCGGGATGAACGGTATGCGATGGAAGAGGTACCGGCAATTGGGGGGCGCGCCGCTCGCTCTCTTGCTCCTGGCCTCCTATCCCCCGGCCGGCTCGTCGCAGGAACCGCAGCAGCAGTCCAGTCCCGACCCGCCGTCATTCCGGGTAGAGGCCTACTCCTCCCTGCACGAGGTCCGCGTGCTGGACCCGGTCGGCAACGTCGTCCGCGACCTGGCAGCTCACAACTTCCGCGTCTTCGAAGAGGAACGGCTCCGGCCCGTTTCTTTCTTCCTGGAGCGATCCGATTACCCGGTCACGCTGGCCTGTCTGGTGGACACGGGCTCGAACATGTCCGAAGAAGCGGTGAAGACCGCCAAGAAGCTGCTGCTGGACCTGATTCACCGCCTGGATCCGAACGACCAGATCCTGCTGGTTGCTTACGGAGAGGATGTCCACTACCTGAGCCGTCTCACCAGCGACCGGCTGGATCTGCTGGAGGGACTTCGCAACCTCTCCGCCACCGGCCGCCGGGGCGCCTGGACGCGGCTGAGCCGCCTCTTCGGCAGTGATGCCTGGACCGGGCCCTCCATCGACGAAGTCCTGCTGCACCTCAAGAGCCGGGCCTTTGGAGAGAAGGTTCTCCTGGTCTTTTCGGCCGGCTTTGCCAACATCGGGCTGGCCACCTACGATCACCTGGAGGCCGCCGGAGCGCGTCTGATTGCCGTCAGTGTGGACAACCGCCTGGGAGATTTCTTCAACTTCGGTGGCGACCAGGCCGCCCGACGCCGGGTGATCCGCAAGAGTGGTGGAGTCAGCTATCAGGCCAACGACGTTCTGCAGCGTGTCGAGCAGCTGCGGAACGTCGTCAAACACCACTACTTGCTGGCCTTTGAACCGGCTGAGCCCGAAAAGCTGGCACGAGCGAAGATTCGGATCGAGGTGTTGTCCCACCCTGAGTACAGTATCCACTTCACGCGGCGCACTCGTTCCACCAGTTCCTTTTATTGAGAATTCCAACTCGAGAAGATCACACCCCCGCTCAGAGGTGCCGGTGGAGGTAGCGGCAGATGTGCCAGCCGTCCAGGTAGTTGAAGGGAAACTTCGCGGTGGTGTAGTGCCCGCACGGCAGACTGGCCAGGTCCAGCGGCAGTCCTTCCGCGCGGTATTTGTCGACGACCTTCCGGCTCAGTTCCGGGAGAAAAGTCAAGTCGTATCGAGCCATGATCAGCAGGTGCTTCCGTGCCGGCTGGTGTTTGAGCCGGTCGATCTGGTAGTAGGGGCTGATGGGAGCCCAGCAGCGGCGCAGTTCCGGCAAGTCGATGTGCCCTTCCAGCCCCCAACGCACGAAGCGGGTCGACAGACCCGTCCAGACCACGTCCGCGAACAAGCTGGAAACATGGTTGAAGACGCCCACTTCTATGGCCGGATCGTGCACGAAGGCCAGGAACGTGATGCAAGACCCAATGCTGGTGCCCATCACCCCGACGCGCTCGTACCCCTGGCCGTACAGCCAGTGCACCAGCTGGCGCACCTCCAGAACGGCCTGTCGCGTCGCCTGCAAAGTGCGGCCAAGATTGGGAGACACCATGTAGTCGGCTCGCTCCATGCCGGGCGGGCGCCGCTGCTCGTGATAGGGAAGACAGGTCCGCAAGGCGGTGATGCCCAGACGCTGCAACATCCGGCACAGGCCGACGTGGCTTTCAGCGTCAGCGTTCCACTGAGGCACGACGACGGTTGCACGTTCGCGTCCGGCTGCGGGAAAGAGCCGGGCGTGAACCGTGTTGTTGAATTCGTCCGGTCCCGCAAGCGGTGCGGCGAAACTCAAGTGCTCTCCCCGCAGCTCCCAGGCCTGGAGCGGCGGCGGCTGGAAGTAGTCTGAGCTGTCGCGCAGAAAACGGTCCGCCTCCTGTTGAAAGAGCTGCAGCGGCGGGCGGCCGTTTCGGCGCGCCTCGGGACCCAGCCATTCCAACCCCCACTCGAACGGGAAGACGCGTCGATTCGTGTCTTGCAGAGTCAAGAACCGTTCTTTGCGGTGAATCCAGCGTCTGTACAAGCTCATGGGAGAAGTACTGGCCTCAAAAAGGTCGGCTCGACGGCGGCTCGGAGCCGGCCTCGGGCAGTTCTGGAGCGTCCGGGTCGGGTTCGCCTTTGCCCGGACTCACCAATTTCTCTTTTCTGCCTAACTCGAGCCGATACTCAATCTTGTAGAGTTCCAGGAAGGTCAGGCCCAAAGCGACGATGATGGGCCCGATGAGCATGCCGATGATCCCAAAATAGCCGATCCCTCCCATGATGGAGAAGAATACCAGCATCGTATGCATCTTGGCCTTGCCCTCGATCAGCAGGGGCCGGAGGATATTGTCGATCATCCCCACGAACAGAACCGCCGCCGCCGTCAGGATGATGGCTCGGACGTAGGAACCGGTAGCCACCAGGAAAATGGCCCAGGGCACCCAGACGATCCCTGTCCCGACCACCGGAACCAGCGAGAACAAGGCCATCATGCTGCCCCACAGCAGTGCATTGGGAAGCCCCAGAATCCAGAACACCAACCCCCCGGCGATGCCCTGCGCGACCGCGGTCAGGAGACTCCCCAGAACAGTCGCGCTGGCCACGCTCTGGAAAGTCTCGGTGATCAACCTCTCGTACGACTCCGACAATGGAGTCCACGATTGTAGGAGCGCGACCATGGCACTCCCGTCTCGAAACAGGAAGAACATGCAGATGATCATGATGAAGAAGCTGGCAACGACGTGTACGACGCCCGAGACGACCGCCGCTGTCTGGTTGATGAAGAAACCGCTGACCTTCTGCGCCACGTCGGTGAGCCGCCCGATGACTTCGCGGGAGTCGATCTCGACGTATTCTCCAACGTATTCCAGAACGGGACCCAGATACGGCTGATTCTGGACATCCATCAACTTCTGCAGCTCGCCCGTCTCCGAAGCCAGTTTGAAGCGCTCGTAAACCTGCCTGGCTTGCCCCGCCAGGGAAAGGATCAGCAAAACGCAGGGGACGATGATCATCGCTGTAATGACCAGACAACTGAGCATGGCCGCCAGGTTCGCGCGCTGCTTGACCAAGCCGAGAACCAGTTTGTAGCCCGGATAGCACAAAGTCGCGAGGATCGTTGCCAGGAAGATCGCCATCAAAAACGGCTGAAAGATCTTGTACACGAAATAAAGAACGAGAATGGAAGGCAAGAGCAGAAAGAGCCGAACGAACTTCCGTTCTTCCATGGTCGAGAATGTTAGCCTCTGCTCCGGAAGAGGGTCAAATCGGCAAGCTGTGGGGTTGGGGGGGGCGTAGGGCCCAGGGCGCAGGGCGTAGGGCCGGGGGTTTCCTAATCGCGTTCGTGATCGCCATTCGCTTCTGTGTCGCCGGCATCTTGCCGCTGGCCGGGCGTCCCGGATCCTTCACCACCGAGGGAATCAAGAGGACCCTGCCGCAGATTCCATCCGTGGTGCCTTCTTTCTTCTGCCCGGAATCGAATAACGACGACAATGGGGGCTAGAATGAAAAGCCTCCGGTTTCCGGGGACGGGAGCATCTGAAGTGAACCAGTGCCAGGTCTGCAGCAGTTCCGACGTTGAACTCTTCTGCCGAGTTCCCGATCGGGACCACCCCGCCAGCCGTGTCTGGGAAGTCTGGCGATGCCGGTCCTGCGGCTACGGAGCCACGCGGCCGCAAATCCCTCCGGAGCAGATCGGCCGATACTACCCCCCCGCCTATCTGGGGGAAAGCGAGGAGACCCTGGACGCGTTCCTGAGCGGCAGGCTTCAGAAGTCCCGGTCATGGCGCCACGAGACTGAAAAAGTGAGACTCGTCGAGCGCTTTCAACCGGGCGGTCGCATTCTCGACGTGGGCGCCTCCAATGCGAGTTTCCTGCTGGCGCTGGACGCAGATCGGTGGCGGCGAGTCGGCGTGGAGTACATCGAGCCAGTGGTCCGGTTGGTTCAATCCCGAATCCGGGAACTCTCCATCCATGCCGGTGACATCTTCTCGGCTGAACTCGCCCCCGGCACCTTCGACGTCGTGACGTTCTGGCACGTCTTCGAGCATCTCTACGAACCGCGGCGGGTCCTTCTTCGCACCGCAGAACTACTGAAACCCGGAGGCCGTGCGGTGATTTCGCTTCCCAACTTCGACAGCCTGCAGGCCCGGCTCTTCCATCATCACTGGTACGCTCTCGATCTGCCCCGGCACCTCCACCACTATTCCCCAAGAGCCTTGGAGATTCTCCTGAACGAGTCCGGCTTTGGGCTGGAGTCCCATCGTTTCTTCTCCCGGCTCTACAACATTCACCAGCTCAAACACAGCCTCGTCCACTGGTCCGAAGAGCGCTTTGCGTCTCGGCTGCCTTACTACCTGTTGAAGCCCCTGCTGATGCTCTTTCCTCTCTGCGAGGGGATGGGGCGGCAGTACGGGACTCTGACCACCGTGGCCCGCAAGCTCTGACCTTCAAACCAATTGGCCCGAGCCCAGCCTCTTCCATGGCAGGCTTCATCGGCGTTACGCCCCTACGTCTTGCGCCCTACGCCCTGGAACGCCTAGAACCCCCGGCTGAGGAAGCGGACGACTTGGTCCAGATGCTCCACGATCAGCGACCAGCCGTGGCCCTCGCCTTCGAACACCTGCAGTGAGGCCTCGGCGCCTCGGTCCTCGAGTGCCTGCTCCAGGGACCGCACTCCCTCTTCCATCGGGATGAGGCCGTTGTAGCGATCGGCGGTACCGTAGAGCATCTCGATGCGCAGCCCGTCCAGGCGGGCGCTCGGCACCAGATGCAGCAGGCTGTTGCGCTTCCAGTGCTCGCGGTCGAACGGATTGCCGTAAACGTGCCCAAAGATCTGAGTGAAGTACTCGGTGGACCGCGATGGGTTGGCCGTCAAGTTTGCCAGCGGATCGTCACCCAGCAGAATGATCGGTGAACCGGCCAGCACGGCCGAGAAGAGGTCAGGATACTTGAAGGCCAATTTGAGGGCGCCGTACCCGCCCATGGAGGTGCCGCCGATGGTCCGATTCTGGCGCCCCGGCTTGACCCGGTAATGGGTCTCTACCTCCTGGATCAGATCCTTGCGAACGTATTCCTCGTATTTCTGTCCACCGTTGGCCGAGTCGGTGTAAAAGCTGGATTCACCGTGGGGATGGACCATGAGGAATTCGGCGATCTGTCGGTCTTTCATGAGCTGTTCGATCCGGGGAGGCTGGTTCCCGTAACGGTCGACACACCAGCTGGTGTGGTCGTTGAACATGCCATGCAGAAAGTAGACGACCGGGTAGGCGCGGCCCGAATCCTGATACGAAGGCGGCAGGAAGATGCTATAGGACATCTGCTTGCCCACCGCCTCGGAGTAGAAGGACTTGAATTCGACCCTCGACCCCCCCGGCAACGCGATGTCATCGGGATCAGCCAGTCGGCGGGGTGGCCCGCCGCGCCGCTGCGCCTCCGCCCACGACCCGAGCGAGACCAGGAAAAGGAGGGAAACAACAACGCCAGGCAGTCTTTTCATTCGAAGGATTATACCGAAAGGGGGGTGAGCGGGCGTAGGTCGCAGGTCGGTGGGTCTCGCTCGTGATCGTACTGCCGGTGGCGCTCCGCCAAGGCCTGAGGTTCGAAGGGCAATAAATGCGGGAACTCTGCAGCCGCGCCGGGCTATTCCTCCCGTTCGAACAGCGCCGCTACGGCGCCTGCTGGATCTGCGATGATGCAGTAGCGCCCTTGCCCCTCCATCGACTTGGGCCCCAGCAGCAGCTTGCCACCCAGAGCAGCACAACGTTGCAGGCTGGCGTCCAGGTTTTCGACGGACAAGTAGATGAGCCAGTAAGGAGGCAATTCCCGGTTTCCCCCACGGGCGTGACAGATGCCAGCCGCGGGAGTGTCCTGGCCCGGCGGCACCATGTTGAAGTCCTGGTAGCCTCCCATGTCGACGCCTCGACTCTCCCAGCCCACGACTTCTGAATAGAAGCGGCGCACGGTTTCGGCGTTTTCGACGGTCAGGTCGGTCCACAGGATGGTTCCTGGAGGATTCTTCTGCTGTGACATGGAACCGACTATAGACGATGCCGCTCCGACCTGAGAAGTTTCGGCACACTTTCCACTCGGGGCGGCTCGGGGTCGGCCGTAACAGTGGAGGGACTCCCCAAGTCCCGGTGCTCACTTCTTGGAGTCACAGTCGTAGACGCGCTTGAGTGTCGGAGCGTCCCGGTCCTTCTCCTCCATTTCCGCCATGACCGCTTTCAGCTTCTCCTGGGTCTGATGGAACTCGCTGCGGTCATCGACCACCTCGTCGCGATTCGGCAGAAAGGTGATCTCGAGGAAGGTTTCGGACATTCGCTTGTAGAAGGGGGGATGGGTCCGAAACCAGCTCAGCCCCGTGATGTAGCCTTCTTTTTCCGCCATGTGGCTGAAGAAGCTGATGAACCCCCGGGTGTCGTAGCCGGCGCCCCACAGATACTGAGTACCGAGGATATCGGCTTCGATCTCGTACTCGCGCGTCACTCCCAGCAGAGTCAGATTCATGACCAGGCCCAGGCCGAGAAAGCCGTACTGCAAGGCGTAATAGGCACCAATCGAGGAGATGCCGCCCGAGAAGATCAAGGCCGCCACCTGAGCCGCCTGGAAAATGATGGCGGCGATGTTGGCCTTGGTCATCAACCGATCTCCGTGCCGGGCCGTGACGTGTGCGATCTCATGGGCGATCACGCCGGCCAGCTCGGATTCCCGTCGAGCCTCCAGGATCAGGCCGCTGTTGATGAAAAGAAAGCCGCCGGGAAGCGCAAAGGCGTTGATCTCCTGGCTCTTCAGAATATGCACCTCGAGCGGCACCTTCAGGTCCGAATGCCGGGCGATCCGGCCCGAGAGCTCCCTCACGTATGCGACTACGGCCTCGTCCTCGACCTCGGGGGGTAGGAGGCCCCGGCGTTTCAGCTCCAGGATGGCTTCGCGACCCGTCTCGAGGTCCTTTTCTTGTCCTTTCCAGGGACCGTCTCGAAAACCGATGTCGCGAAAGTCTCCGAATTTTCGCTTGCCGGCCGTGCCCTGTTCGATCAGTTGCCGGGCTTCCCGATACTCGCCCGGCCACTCTTCCAGGATCTGGAGCTTGGCCAGTTTGTTGTCGTAGCGGATGTCCAAGCCCCTCTGCAGCGCCAGCTTCGCCTCCTGCAATTCCTTTTCAGAAGCTTGGATCGCGCAGTGCAGCTCGTGGCGCCGCCCGGCGACTTCCGGCGTTTCGGGCTGCCTGTTCAGTTCTTTGAGCTGGCCCTGGGCCCGATCGATATCCTCTTCGATACGCTTCCGCTCGTCTTTGAGCCGCTTTCCTTCAGCCTCTTTTTCCCTCTTCAGGCGTTGGCGCTCATGCTCGATGAGCGGCTTCGAAACGCGCACCTCGGACGCCTGCTCGAACAGCTCCAGATGGTTCTTTTGGAGAAGGGACTCCAGGGGACCGGAGGCCGCCTGCCGGGCGCCGGCCAGTGCAAGGTTCTGAGGGAAGGTGAAGAGGAGCAGATAGCTCGTGGCGATGGCGATGATTCTCTTCATGGTTCTCGCCGTTCCGTTCACAGATCAGTCTCCGCGACCGGACGACCGCGCCGGTGGGAAGACGTGGCGGATGCGCTGCGGCAAGGCTACGAGCACGAGGAACCCGGACTCGTTGCTGGAGCGTGGACGACCGAACGCCAGTCGTCCCCATCAGCTCGCTCCCAAACGATTCCCGAATTCGTATTAATCAAATGATAACAATAACTTATGGTCATTGTCAAAGTGCTCGGACGGGTCGCTGGGGACCGGGCCAGGGAGGGACGAACTGCCCCGTTGGGAGGCGGTTCACGGATGGGCCGATCGGCGATCGGCGGACCCGGGGTGCGGGATTTCTCCCCCCTTTCGAGACTGCTTGGAGGATCGTGCTAAGATGTGGGGCGTCCGGCGCCTTCTCAGCGCCGACGACCCCCACGGTGGGCCGCTAGCTCAATTGGCAGAGCAACTGACTCTTAATCAGTAGGTTCGGGGTTCGATTCCCTGGCGGCTCACCAGCTTCATTTTCAACGATCGGCAAAAAAACCGGAGCGTCGCAGGCTTGGCCGACGGGCCCAGGATCTCCAGAATCTCGAAGTGGGCCACCTGCTCGAGAAGTTTTTGAAGACCCGGCCCGAGTTGCCGGTTTGAGGTGCTGCGGCCCTACCGGACATTGTGGAGTTGGACTGGGGTGGCAGCATTGAAGGGCTGAACAGCAGAGTTGGAATGGGACGCCTCGAGCTTCGGGATTTCCCGCTCCAACGGAGTGGCTCTTGAGCCACCCGCTTCGAGTCGCTCGGCCTTGTCGCGCGCTGTAGACGACTGGATACTCGGAGTCCACAAACGGCTACGGATGAGAAGTCCGGATGAAAGCCTTCGGTGCAAACCTCCGACGTCGGAAGCCTCATGCAAACCGCTGAAAACAAAACTGATGGAGGCCGTCGACGGGGTAAAACACCGGACCCCTGTCGAGAGCGGAACGGCGGTTGCTGAAGACACCGTACAAAGGAGGTTCCATGAACACGAAAGGCACGATACTTGTCTTGCTGGTTCTCAGCACCGCCTATCCCTTGGGCGCTCAGACCCCCGACGGTCAGCCGCCCAGCGCAGAAGACGTCTGTACAGCAGCGGGGCTGGTGGGTGCGGCCTGGGGGCTGTGCAATGCTTACTGCGAGGCCCTGGACTGCGACAGTGACGACCCCAAGGCTTCCGCCAAAGCCTGTAGCCGCGTCCGCGCCAATTTTCAGCGCACCACAGGAGGCGATGAACTCCCATGCGAGGCGGTCTGTCCCTGCTCGTTACCCATCGATTTCGACTCCCCCTTGTGGGGAGGTGAGGTGGTCGTGGTGTGCGACCCGGACAGAACGGGCGGCGTCGGGTTCCCTCAGAGTGTCCTGTTCACCTTCGTGGATGTGACCATTGCGCCGCGCGCCAATACCAGTCTCTGTCAAACGGGGTTCCGGCGGGCTTCCGACCTTCCCTTCGAGTTCTTTGAGCGAGAGGAGATCGCACCGAGAGAATTCCAGGTCTGTTCGCAGGACGTGCTCGCTTACCTGAGGGCACTGCGGGAGGCCCGGCCTGACATTGCGTTTTCGGGGGCCGATCTCGACACCTGCGAGCCGATATCACCACCCGAGTGAGCAGCACTGCCTGGCAAGCTCCGAAATGACGGAGATCTTGCCCGAGCCTCTCGAACGGGGTCCGACTGTCGTTGGTTCGAGAGTGGGAGCCCGTTCGACATGTCACAGGCATCCTGCCTGTGAGTCGCTCCTCGTCAAATGATCCTTCAGGCGCTTTCCTCCCGGCAAAACTATTAATAGGGGACACCCCTTCCTAAGACGTCACCTCCTGGATTTGACGCTTAGTCTGCTGTGATCATTGATTTGGGGCATTGTCGTTGTCTTTATCGTCTCCACTGGTTATCGGCCAATCCGGGCCTCTTGAGAGCACTGCGTGAGCCCACCCCACTTCGAGTACTGAAGCTTGGCTGAAACTGCTAGTCCTGTACAGTTGCACAAAAAAAGGGAGAGGGAAAAAGGGGTACCCCCCTTGGGGTCGACGCCGCAAAAAGAGAGGGGTCCGTTCAGTAGTCCCGAAGGTAGTCGGTGATCGGCCTGGAAGAACGGAGGATTAGCCAACTCGAGATCAGCGAGCTCACGACAGTGGCGCCCCCCAGCACCAGCGCCACCGAGAGGAGGACGACGGGATCCGCCCCTTTCACCCCGTACACCAGACTCCGTAGCGACGGCATCAGTCCCAGGGAAGCCAGGAGGCCGGCCAGCAAGCCCGGCGCGGTGATCAGCAAGGCATGCCTCAGTAAGAGGCGGACGATCGTGGACCGGACCGCTCCCAAGGCCAGCCGAACGCCGATCTCATGCTTGCGCCGCGCCGCCCAGAAGGAGAGCTGGGCATACAGCCCCGTCCCCGAAATGAGCAGCACGATGACGCTCAAGGCAGTAAACAGCCACTTGCCCTTCCGCCACGTGTTGAATTGCTCCGCCACCAGCGAGCGGCCGGTGCGGATTCGAAGATAGGGTATGGCGGAGGAGCCCTCCAGAGCCCGTCGCAGGCGCGCTGCCACGCCGGAGGACTCGGTGGTGCGCAGGACTAGCGCCCGGGGGAGAAAGGGACTACCTCCCGCAATCAAGGAAAAGCCGGGCCGCAAAGGAAGGTAGACCTGGGGTTCGACGTCGTCAAAGCGAGAGGCCATCGCTGTGTCCTTTGCCAGCCCGATGACCCGGAAACAGGGACTGCCCCCACTCATGTACAGGCACTGTCCGAGGGCGGGAGAAGAGGGCCAGAGGCGAGACGCCAGCGCCTGGTTGACGATCGCCAAGGGCTCCGACGATTGAAGGTCGGTCTCCTCGAACTCCCGGCCCGCCCTCAGAGGGATTCCGAAGTCGGAAAAGTAACCGTCGGACACCACGTGCAGGAACGCCCCCAGTCGTACTCCGGGGTCGCCGTGGGCAGCCTCCACTCCTATGAACCTCATAGACTGCCACGGCACGCTGCTGGCCAGGCTCGTCGAGCGGACCCCCGGGACGCCTCGGGCGACCCGAGCCAGCTCGTCAAAGATCCATCGGACTCGACTCTCCGAGTATCCCAGTCGCTCCAGGCCGGGAACGTCGACGATCAGCGAGTGTTGAACTTCGAATCCCAGATCTGTCCCGCTGGCCGAGTGAAAACTCTTCCAGAACGCTGAAGCCGCCACCAGCACGATGACAGCCAGGGCTACCTGGCTGACTACCAGGACGCGGGGCAGCCGCTGGCCTGGGGGGCCCGTCACCTGCCCGGAATCGGCGCGCAACGAATCGAAGTTACTTGCTCGCGACAGCCCGAAGGCGGGCAACAATCCGGCCAACAGGGTCGTAAAGACAGCTGCGGCCAACATGAAGAGCACGACACGCCAGTCCAGGAGCTGCAGCAGCGAGAGGCGCTCGCCCAGCAGAAGCGTGGAAAAGAACGAAGAGGCTACAGCTGCGAAACCGACCGCCAGCAGTCCGCTGGCCAAACTCAGAGGGAGGCTTTCGAGAAGAAGCTGCCGGGCGAGGTCGCGGTTGGAGGCGCCCAGCTGCCGGCGCACCGCGATCTCCCAACTGCGGTGGAGGTTGCTGAGCAGCACAAGGTTGGCCACATTGGCGCAGGCCGCCAGCAGTGCCAGGAAGGAGATCGCCGCCCCCCAGACCTCCAAGCCCTCAGACGGTTCGTTGGTGGAGCGAAACTCCGCCAGCGAAACGGCTCGGGCGCCGGTCACCGGCCGGTCTGAGAGGGAGCTCGCGGCCGACGCCAGACTGGACACAGCGGCCGCCAGCTGAACCCTGGAAACTCGGGGGTCGGCCCTTACCACTACCTGAACCCAGGTCTGGTACGTCGAGCCCAGCACGTCCGCAGGCTGAGGGAGATTCCAGACATCGTTGGCCGCACTCTCGATCGGCAGCCAGACGTCCACGGGGTGATGCCCCAGGCCCTTGAATCCGGCCGGCATCACGCCGACAATCACAGAGGACTGGTTTGCGATCCAGCAGGTAGCGCCCACCGTAGAGGGATCGCCGCCGTATCGTCGGCGCCAGAATCCGTGGCTCAGGAGAACCGCCCGCCGACTCGGCCGATCATCCCCGAAAGCGCTCCCCCACGCCGGGGCCACACCGAGAAGGGACAGGTAATTCGGGCTCACCAGGACCGCATTCACTTCTTCCGATTCTCCTCCCAGGCCGAAGCCCGTCCACCAGTGGGCCTCCAGTGCGGCCTCGAGCGGCGCGGGCAGGGTCGAGACAAGATACTCAGCCAGAGGATAGGTGGCGCGGTTCGAAGAATAGGTCGCGCCGTCAGTTCGAGTGTAACGGAATTCCAGGATAGAGAGCTGGCCCGGTTCGTCCACGTGTTCGGGAGCACTGAAGAGCACGTGGTTCAGAAGGGCAAAGGTCGTGGCGTTTGCACCCAGTCCGAGAGCCAGGATCAAGGTGGCGGAAATTGCCATGCCGGGATTGCGAATCGCCTTGCGAAAAGCCCGGCGCATTCCTGCCCACGACTCCATCCCATCAGCTCCGGCTCACGACGGTTTCGGTTACTGACTGCAACTCTGGCTCTCCAGCGGTTTGGCGTCGGCGATCGCAACTCGCTCAAACCCTTGACGAGCCAGTTCGTCAGCAGCCAGCGAGCAGATAGCCCTCGAAACATCGAAGCACTCGATGATCAGCAGTTGCCGGGCGGGCAGCTCGTGGGTCGCCCTGACGGCCAGCTCGTCAAACGGAATGTTGATCGCCTCCAATCCCGGTCGCATGGAGAGATTTCCCCGGTCCCTGATGTCGATCAACACCGCAGAGCCTTGAGCCAACCGCTTCTCCACTTCCAGCACCGAAATCCAGGGGGAGCCCTGGCTGGCTCCGTGGGTTGCGGCCTCGCCAATCCAAGCTATGGCCGAGTCGCCGATGATGACCGGCGACGGCACGGCGTTCGGCTCTCTTCCTGTGCCCGCCCACCAGGCGAGCAGGAGCAACACGCAGCACGCACCCAGCACGCTTAGCACACGGCTCGGTTTCAAGTTCGGAAAAGACATAACCACTCAGTGAATTGCCGGTGCCACTACCGGGCCGGTGCCTTCCTCGAAGCGAAAGTAAAACGTCAGTTTTCCGACGACTTCCACTGGCTGACCCCGGATCGTAGTTGGCTCGAAGACCCACTTCGAAACTGCTTCTCGAATGGATTGACCTGTGGCAGCGTCAGGGCTCTCCAGGATTTCGACAGAGTCCACCCTTCCATCCTTGCCGATGCGCAGGCTAGCGACACCCACGCCAGTGACTCTTTCCCTCATAGAAGTCTCGGGGTAAACGGGAAGAATCTTCTCGATCGCCTTCTTGTGCAACACCCCTTCACCCAAACGGATCGACTGGATGGACGGCGGGCCGGAGCCACAGTGATTGATCAACGGCAAGATCGCCATCGCGACCAAGAGCCGCAGCAACGGATCCGGGCTCATTCCGCGCCTGCGCAACCCACGACAATTCCCCGGCAGTGAAGGTTCGGAGTCACCGCCAGCTTGGTCCGCTCGGGCAGCGAATATCAAGGGCGCACCCGCGGCCTGCGCTTTCAGGTAGGCAAAAGCTCCACCCGCTGGCATGGCCACCCTGACATCCCCAGAAGCCGTCGTCCGTTTGTACGCATTTGTCACAGTCACCGGAAGCAAACAGGAATATAGAAACCAGGAATAAACAAACGGCAAGAAAAACAATACGACGCATAAAGTAAGCCTCCTTTCTACGGTTTCACTCCGCCTTGATATCTTACTAGACTAAAGGCTATTTAATGTCAAGTAGTTTTCCCGCGCGCGCGGAATTCCAATTTCGTTTCGCTAGTCAGGCCGGATCGAAGCCGATCGGCCCAGGTGTGCTGGAGAACCCCGGGCACTCATCACCTCTTCTATGCCCCGTTCGCCCATCCGGGTCGGCCCGCCGTCCGGCGTCGGTCGCGCGGTCGGCGGGAAGCCTTTTGAA
The DNA here is from genome assembly GCA_041630155.1 of Acidobacteriota bacterium. Lineage (GTDB taxonomy): Bacteria > Acidobacteriota > UBA6911 > RPQK01 > JANQFM01 > JBFGHG01. Next base: position 28,046 of record JBFKLX010000015.1, on the reverse strand, counting down.
GCCAGTTGGCCGTGGCGAGTCAGGGATATGACCGTCGCTGAGCGAACCGGAAGACCCAATTTGAGTCCCCGGCGTCGGAGCGCAGACACTCCAGAATTACCACGGCGTTATCGGAGAGAGGCTCGGCACTTGACTGGGGGACGCCATCGAACCCTCTTTTCCTGCCATCGGAGCAAGGATCGCCGCGGCCGGCACACTCCCGGTGTGGCGGAGGGTGGTCATCATCTACGTCGCTGCCGGCGGCGAGCAGCTCGTATTCAGGCGGTCTCCGACTCTGCTCCCAACCTCGGCAGAGCTGTGGATAGCCCACATGCTGAGGGTCGGCCGTCGTATCCTTTGGTAGACGTCGGCTGACAGCGGCAAACAGCTGACGGCGCCTCGCGGCGGCCAGGTCATTCTCTTGATTTGAAAAGGAGCGGCTGCCGGCAGGTGAAGCCATCAATCCGTTGGGCTGGACGGCAAACGATTATGGATCTGGCCAAACTCGGCGAACCGGACATCGAGATCGCGTCGCTCCGGATCTGGGTCCACGGGCGGCAGTTCGAAGACTCCCAGGACTACTGGGACGCCAACTGGCTTCGCGTCACGGCTCACTGTGCGCAAGGCGGCGGCTCCACGCTTGTCCACGGCTCGATCCTGCACGTCGGCGAGCTGGCCAGCTTCGCCTCGGAGTGCGAGGCACTCCACGGCTCCTTCCAAGGCAAGGCAGAGCTTTCGTGCATGGAGCCGAATCTTGGAGTCGAACTCTCCGCATCGGACTCCCGAGGCACAATTGAGGCCGAGGTGCGCCTCACACCGGACCATCTCGCCCAGGAACACACGTTCCGCTTCTCTATCGATCAAAGCTATCTGCCTGGCATCAGCAGAGGGCTCCGTGGTGTCCTCGCGAGGTTTCCGTTGCGGGGCAGCCCTTCGTAGTGTGCAGCCTGACAAGGCGCTGCGCTGCCGGGCCACAGCGCCGCTCGATCCGTGCTAGTGTCTGGTATTGGGACCTGGGCGCTCCCAGCTGGCTCGGAGGTGCTGCGCCTCGCAGCCGTGCCTACCCCGGTGAGGAGCCGAAGGAGTTCTCATAGGACGAGATTCATCAGATTGAACGGCGGCACGATTCTGTGGCGTGCCCTCGAGCGCAATGACCCGCCATGCCGGGAGTGACCCATGAACATTCGGTACCGATTGGTGTCCCCGTTGGTTGCGATGACCGTCGTCCTGACGGCCTGCTCTTCGAACGATGCTTCCCGAGCCCCGTTTGAACCCCGGGAGATCATCGACCTGGGAGCGCTGGTGACCGAGGACCTGCCCGAGCGCGTCTGGGGAAGGGCCTTCTTGCGGCAAAGGGGCTTCACGCGCCCCAACGCCTTCGATGTGATCGACTGGGAAGTCGAGACGCCGCAAGGTCGCGTCTCGGGATCGAACGCTTATTACACCTTGTTCAATCACGGTGGACCACACGTCGACGCGCCCAGCCACGTGTCGGTGGGGAAAGGCCTGGATTCGTATCCGGTGGAGTCGTTCGCCGGGCCCCTCCAGGTCTTCGATGTGCGTGACTTCCCTCGCGGGCGCTCGGTAGACGTCGACGTCTTCAGAGGCTCAGTGGAAGCGGGAGACGTCGTTCTCATCTTCACGGATTATGTCCCTCCTGCCACCGACGAAGCGCTCCCCGAGACGACGACAATCACGAGGACGGCTGCCGAGTACCTGGCCAGCCTACCGGTCCGGGCCTACGGAACGGATGCCTTCAGCGTCGCGACCTTCGACGAGACAAGACCAGTCGTCGCGGACTCCGAAGTCGCCAGGGCTGTGCCGGTTCATCACTCGTTTCTGTCGCGCGGCATCCCGGTCTACGAGCAACTGTTCAACGTAGACCGACTCGTCGAGAGGTCGGATGCCGCTCTGTATTTCGTCGGTGTCCCGTTGAATATCCGCGATGGGGACGGGATGATCGTCCGCCCAGTCGTGTTCGTGTACTGAGAGCCGAGACACCCAGGTCGGGCCACCGAGCCGCGGTGGCGGCTCCAGGCGCACGGCCTCACAGCCCGCCGAGCGATTGCTAACCGACGCGGCAAGGAACGACAGGGTATGCTGCGCTTGTCATCGTGGGTGCCGCGCTGCAGAGTCGCGTGACGCGTAAATTGGAAAATAAAAATACAAAAATTTGTAATGAGCCAGAACTTCTTCCACAAGACCTCAAATGCACCACTCACAAACGAAGGAAGGAACAAATGGAAACGAAAGAATTAGTACGAAAATGGTTCGAAAAATGGGAAGAAGGAGATTTTCTCAGTTTACCCATTTCCGAAAGTTTCAAGCATACCAGTCCCTTTGGGACAATCGACGGGAAGAAACAGTACATCGACCTGGTTCAAGCAAACAAAAATAAGTTTCTGGGTTATCGATTCGAAATGCACGATGAAATTTTTGAAGGTGACCGGGGATGCGTTCGCTATACTGCCATTCAGGGGGATTTCAAATTGGATGTGAGTGAATGGTATTTCGTCAAAGATGATGTGATTGAGGAGATTATAGCCTACTACCATATCGGTGAGGTGCGTGAGGACCGGAAACTTGCAAATTCGAAAGGTTATGAGTAAAACCTCAGACCGTTTCCTTTCGATCGCTGCTGTATCTGCACCGACCTTTGAAGGGAAGAGGCGCACCACAGCGGTTCCCAGGGGATCCCCTGCTGGGTGGACTCCAGGTTCGCGTCCGAGGCGGCTCCACCACGGACAACACTCCCGATCGGCGTTCGACGGGTTCTTCCTGACGCCGAGACAATGCCGGGTATCGAAAACGACGGCGGGGGGTGCCACGATCAGACACCCGCGCTGAGGACCGAGCCGGGCCGATCAGCGCCTTCTTTCCGCCCCACATGCTTCTGTCGGAACCTCAGGTGCCGCCTGCGGCTCAGCTCCACCAGTGGCCACCACACCCGGGACGTCCACCGGCGCCGGATCAAGAATTGCCACAGCAGATTGGAACGCTTGTAGAGGTAGCTCATCCCCAGGTAGGGCAACACCGCCCGCAGTTCCCTCGGACGCCGGCGCCAGATGGAGCGGTGCGAAAAGAGCCGCCGATAACACCAGCCGTACCCCTCGGCCAGCTGCTCGACGCTCATTCGGCGGGGACGGAAGACCACATGGGCGGTATCGTAGCGGTCCCAGTCCCGGTGCAGGATTCGGTCCTCCGACTCCAGTTGCCGGAAGAGCGGCGTCCCCGGGTAGGGCGTCAAGATGTGGAAGGTGGCGCACTCCAGGCGAGTCTCCTCGACCCAGTCCACAGTCCGCTCGAATACTTCCGGCCCGTCGCTGTCGAAGCCCAGCACGAAGCTTCCGTTGACCTGTATGCCGTGATCGTGGAGCATTCCGACCCTGCGGGCGTAGTCGGCCGGCGGAGGGGTCTTCTTACGCGACCGCTGAAGGTTGACCTCATTCAGCGTTTCCAGTCCCACGAAGACCCCCGTGCAGCCGGCCAGCGCCATCTCCCGGACCAGCAACGGGTCGTCGGTCACATCGATCGTGACCGCAGCGCTCCAGATGATCTCCAGGGGACGCAGCGCGCGGCACAGCCGGCGCAGGTACTCCGGCCGGGAGCCCAGGTTGTTGTCGATGAACACCGCGTAGGGCTGGCCCTCGGCCCGGGCCTCGCCGGACACCTGCTGGACGTCCCTCAACTGATAGGGCTGATGCAACCCGTCGGTCGCCAGGTAGCAGAACTCGCAGCGGTTGTGACAACCCCGGGTGGCGATCAGGCTCGCGGTGGTCAGGAAACTCCGACGGTCCAGCAGTTCGCGTCGAGGCGCGGGCTCATCCCGGAAGGGCCGTTGGAACGAGCCTTGATAGCGGGGGCGAAGACGGCCCCGCTCCACGTCCCGCAAGATCGTACCCCACAGCTGCACCCCCTCGCCGATCGCCAGCGCGTCGGCGTGAGCCGCCACCTCTTCCGGACACGAGGTCACATGCAACCCGCCCAGCACGACTTTCGACCCCCGCTGGCGGTACCAGCGCGCCAGCTCGTAGGCCCGGCGGGCGAAGGTGAGATGAACGGTGATGCCCACCACTTCCGGCAATGGATCGCTCGGTGGATGGCCCTGCAACAGGTTTTCGTCCCAGTAACGGACCTCCCAGTCCGCGGGCGTCGCCGCCGCGATGCTGGTCAGCGCCAGCGTCGGAGTCAGGACGTGCTTTCCGAAGCTGGCGTGCGGATCCTTGGGATAGAAGGGATTGACGAGCAGGGCGTAGCGACGGCGGGGTGGTCCGGCCGGCCGGTTCCAGTCCAGCGGGGGAGCCGTCTGCATCTGACGCGCGAAGTCGAAGAACATCGTCAACTCGCCCGCTGCCCGCCCTGTGGCGAAGTGCTGGGACAGACCAGGCCGAAACGCCGCCGGCGCGAGCGGAACTCCCCCATGGCCCGCTTCAATTCGGCAGTGCCGAAGTCGGGCCAAAGCGTGTCGCTGAAGAAAAGTTCCGCGTAAGCGCATTCCCAGAGCAAGAAATCGCTGAGTCTCTGTTCCCCGCTGGTCCGGATCAGCAAATCGACCGGCGGCGCCTCTGGATCGGAGTGCATCACCCGGTTGAGACACGACGAGAAGTGGCGTTGCCCGCCCCCTACCCGAAGCGAGAAGAGGCGGGCTGCTCGCGTCAGCTGCTCCCGCGAGGAGTAGTCGACCGCCAGACGCAGGTGCAGGCGGCGGCAGTCCGCCGTCTTCGCCTCGGCGGCCCCAATGGCCTCCATCAGCTCTGCCCCCAGCCGGTCGCGCCGGCCGACGACGTTGACGCGCACGCCGTTGTCGAGGCACCGCCCCAGCTCCTCGCGCAGGTAACGTTCCAGCAGCGTCATCAGACCTTGCACCTCCCGCTGCGGCCTGCCCCAGTTGTCTGACGAGAAGGCGTACAGGGTCAGCACGCCGACGCCCATTTCCGGGGCGCTTCGAACGACTTTTCGCACCGACTCGCTTCCCTGCCGGTGACCTCGCAGGCGCGCCCAGCCCCGCTGGCGGGCCCAACGCCCGTTGCCGTCCATGATCACTGCCAGGTGAATTCCCGGAAAACCTGCCAGCAAAGTACTTTTCATTGCAAAGTAACCTTTCAAAAAAAATCCCTCTTTATGTTCGCGTGGCCTGGATCAGGGCCTCCATGTGATTCAGATAGCGCTCCAGCGCCTGGCGCCCCTTTTTGGTGAGGCGATACTCTGTTTTCGGCACCCGCCCTTCGAAACGTTTCTCACAGGAGAGGTAGCCGGCTCTTTCCAGCTTGCGGGCGTGGACGCTCAGGTTGCCGTCGCTGGTCTGCAGCAGATCCCGCAGGTCCGAGAAGCTCAAGGACTCGTTGACTGCCAGCACGCTCATGATTCCCAGTCGGATCCGCTCGTACACCAACCGGTCGAATTCGGCCCCCCCGGCGTCGCTCCAGTAGCCGGCGATGCTCTGCAGCCGCTGCCGGCGCGCCGCCGAGGCGCCGGTGTCGGTGAGTTGTTTGGGCTTGCGTTCAGCCGCCATGACGCCTCGCGATCACCCAACCGAATCCGATGTGAACGCCGCCGAAGCCCAGCGCCAGCAGAGCGTCGGTCCAGCCGGGCGGCGCCAGGAACGCGACCGCTCCCAGGACCATGAAGCAGAGGCCCATGGCGGGAACGATCCGGATGGAGAAGGCGCCCGCCGCCACGACGGCCGTCCCGTACAGCAACAGCCAGGTTCCTGGAATGGCCTCGACCAGATTCCCCCGAAAGAGGACCGCAGTCAGGACGACAGCCGCCGCCAGCGGCGGGCTCAACGCGCTCAGGAACTTGCGGCCGACCCCGCGGGAGAGCTGCACCCCGCTGGCCCTCGCTTTTCGAATCAAGGCGCCGGCTCCCACTGCGAACGCCACCCCTGCGCCGACCATCCAGGTCACGAGCCAGGCCACGCCGCCGCCCTCCCGGCTCGCCAGGGCAGCCGTGATCAGCGCCGTCAAGCCCATCCAGACGCCTCCCCACCCCGGCACCGAGGTGAACGAGGCTGACGATTCCATGGTCTGGCGTATGAAGCGGAGGTTTTCGAACGCGCGATCGTGCAGCCCGATCGGCTGTTTCGAAGGCGCGGGAAGAGGCTGACCGGCTCTCATCGGAAAAAAGCATAGAAGCATGTTTCGCATATGTCAAGTACTTTGTAAGACAAAGGTATGCGCCCACCGATTTGACCAGTGAGGCAAATCAGCCTCCCAAGATGCACCCTGTGACTTCTCCTCCGCCTCGAGTTCACTTACGATGGTCTTAGGGGAGCGACATGAGAACCCACACATTGTCGATCCCGCTGGTTTTTCTTGGTACGTTGCAGATCCTGGCAGCCGCCGGGACTTCCGTGTCCACGGGCTGGGAGAGAGCCAAATCTACCCCCGAACTTGCGGCAGCGACCACTGGAAACTCGTGGCCCGATGGCATTCCCTACGCCGTCGTGGGAGATCCCACGGGAGACACTTTCGGAGGGGGCGCGCTTCAACTGGACATCATCCAGCTCTCGGCCACAACGAACGGTTCCCAGCTGATGGTCTCGGTGAGCTTCGCGGGGAGTATCAGTCCCGGAGACAGCGGTAACCCGGATGCGGTAGTTGGGTTCATCGATCTGGATACCGACCAGAATACCTCCACCGGCGTCTCGAACGTCGGGCTCTTCTGTCCCGCACCTCCGATGATTGGAGCGGACTTTTACGTCTTTCTGTTCGCATACGACAGCGCAACCGGCATGGCCGAACTGCTCGACTCCACTGGCGCGCTGGTTGGGACGGTTCCGGTAGCCTTTCAATCACAGAGCTTTGGCGTCGATTTGCCGCTGTCATTGCTTTCAGACGACGGAACCGTCGATGTCGCGACTGTCCTGGGAACGTTCCAGGAGCCCACCGATTGCGCTCCCAACGGAGCAACTCTCACCTCCGATGGGATTCCCATCCCCACCTTGGGCGAGTGGGGGGCTCTCCTCATGGGTTCGTTGCTTCTGGGGCTCGGCGCCCACACACTCTGGAACCGGCGGCTCCCCTCCCCTCGCCGAGGACGGTTCCTGCCGGCGGCGAGCAACATCTCACGATTCGACCCGGCTGGGTGGGTGTGGATCCTCGAGACAGGAGCCAATTGGAGGAAGCCATCTATTCTTGGGCTGTTGATTGCAGCCCCGAGAGCCGAAGAGGAAGGCATCATGGCAGAAACAAGCTTCCTGCGACGATTTTCTGGCTTCACGTTGCGGGTGACTCTACTTCATCTGGTCACGTATACCCTGATCGGGTGGGCCTCCTACGCGCTGCTGGCGAAGGACTACTGGAGTGGTCCCGAGGCCTTGCCGGGACTTCGAGATCCCCTGAGCGATCATGTCCAACGTTGGATCTGGCCGGCCCAGATTCTGCGGGGGATTCTGCACGCCGCGGTTCTGTATCCGCTACTCGGCGCATTCCTCGAGATGAGACGCTGGGGTGGACTGATGATCGCGGCCCTGCTGCTGGTCATCGGAGCGGTGGCAGGCATCTCCGGCTGGATCGAGAGTCTCGTCTACACGACGACGGTTCATTTCGAACTCAATCTCGTCCACCTGCCGGAGATCGTCGTTCAAACGCTGCTGTTTGGCTATCTTCTCCTCTGGTGGGAGAGGCGAATTCAGACCCGGAGATCCGCCTGAGTCGGTTACCGCTGAGTCGAGGCTTGCTTGGGGCGTTCCGGTTGACCCGCGGCGTGGCTGCTGCGGGCGCAATGAGTTCCGATCCCCGGGACGAGGTGCAGCATCCTGCCCGGCACCGCTGGCTGCCGGGTCGCTGGTACGGGCTGCCCGGAGGGTTGAGCAACCCGTACCATGGATGAATCCAGTCCCCGATGGGTCTGGAACCTGCAGAGGCGAACTAGCGCTCGTGCAGGAGGCGGCGAGCCTCCTTGTCAGAGAGTGTCCGCCACCCGGTCGAGCCCTTGATGAAGCAGATCGACGCTTGAGCCACCTGGACGTTGAAGATGGGACTGGGGTCCAGTCCCGCCCAGGCGACAGGGCACACGATGGCTCCATCGTTGACGCTGCCCGGAACGTCGAACTGGAAGAGCACTCGGCGCTGCGCTCCCGGTTGCAGGTTGAAGGGAACCGGCATCGGGTTGGTGGTGCCCTGTTTGCCCGCCTGGAACTGCGTCCGCGTGTAATTGGGACCCAGCGGCCAGATGTCCACCGTCATCCAGGAAGCGCCGGACAGGCGCCGTTCCGAAGCGTTGCGCAACTCCAGGATGGAACGACAGGTTCCCCCCTGGGTGGGCAGGCCGTAGCAGCTTTCCACCAGCGTGAATTGGAAGGGCAGCGGCGTGATTCTGAGCGTCCCCAGGTCGAAGTCTTCTGCCTCGGCCACGAAGAACCGCTCCGATTCCACGCTTTCGTACTGTTGGGCGAACGCCACGACCTGATAGTAGCCCTCCAACAGATTGAACAGGCGACCCGAAAAAGTGAAGCGGCCCTGATCGTCCGCCGTGGCCCAGGCGATGGGTGTGTAGCACTGGTCCTGCTCGCACCAGATCAGCTGAGCAAAAGCGTAGAAGGGGCTGTCTCCCGCTACCGGTCGGCCATCCACGGAATCGACCAGGCGACCGCTGATCGAGCTCAGATAGCGCAAGGGGTCGACCTCGATCTGGCCCAGGTCGAGACGCTCGTTCGCTCCAACCTCGAACGGGTCCGTGTACCGCTCATTGTACCCGTTGGCCTGGACGAGCACCCGGTACATCCCCGGGGGCAAGGGCTCGCCGTAGTAGGTTTCCGAGATTTCGAAGAAACCCTGCTGGTCCAGGTTGGTGATGGCCAGGAAGTCGTCGCAGCCGAATTCTCCACAGCCCAGGAGCCAAGCCCTGGCATACTGCGGAAACTCGCTGTTCAGAGGAGCGCGGGTGCGCGCGTCAATCGCCTGGCCGGTGACGGCTTCGATGGATTCGGCCTCTCCCACCAACAGCTGGTAGCTACCCAAACCGCCACCGTAGAAGCCCCAATCACAGCAGACGGTTGCTGCAATCACGAAGAGGCCGTCCTCCGGCACGGTGAAGCGCAGCCGGGCATTGAAACCGTCTCCCCCGTTGTCGTTCACGCCGATGTAGAGACAATCCGAGCGGAACACCCCGAGAAACGGGTCGGCCACCGGCTGTGCTCCCGCCGGCACCATGTCGACTTGAAGGAAACTCCCCGGGTTCGCAGAGACCAGAAAGTAATCCAGATCCCGAAAATCAAACGTGGAATCCAACGATCCATGAATCGTCAGGGGCAGGGACGACTGCACCAACTGGGCCGTTGGGCAGGTATCGTTCGGTTCCTGCTCGATCGTTTGGGCGGCGGCAAGGCTGGAAAAGCCCCCCGCCAGAACGAGAACCAGGACAGATTTGCTCAGCATGTTCGAATTCATCTTTCGTACCATTCACCTCTATGGACAGGAGCAGCGTTTCGGGAGGCTGGACGAACTCAGTGCCGATGACGGATCGGATGGGAACGACCAGCGGTGAGACTCCCGGCAGCGAGCTCCGGAGATTCCGTGAGGCGGCAGACCCCTGCCGCTCTCGGAGTGAGAAATGATACGAGACCCCGAATGAGCAAATCTCCGCACTTATACCGAAAAACAGGTCGGAAAGACCGAAAAACTGGTCACATCGACGGGGCCTCGTCCAAGGGTGTCTTCTGGATCAGGTGCCGGCGCAGATCGCGCGGTGACATGCCCAGCAGTTTGCGGGTATGACGGCCGAAGTTGGCGAGATTGTCGAAGCCCGTTTCGAGGGTGACTTCCAGGAAGGTGTAGTCCTTTTCACAGATCATTTGAGCCGCCCGCACCAGCCGGTAGCGGGTCAGCAGCCGATGAAACGACATGCCCGTCTTCTCCTGCAGAAGGACATTGAGGTGGCTCTTACTGATGCCGCAGACTCGAGCGGCTCTCTCCAGTGAAAGCTCCGCGTCGGCATAATCACTGGTGATGAGTTTCCAGACGCACTCCGCCCGGCGTGAATAGCTGATCGACTCGACGAACTCGGAGAGCGGACTTCCGAACAGCTTTCTTTCGATCGCCTGCATGAGTCTCGGAAACCAAGATAGGGTATTCCGTCACAGCTTGGCAATTCCTGGTCAACCGGGAGGTGCCGGTTGAGATCGCTTCCGGTCCCCGGATGTTGTTTTCACTGACCGGGAGTCAGGCGTCGGCTGGCCTCCCCGTTCAGAACCTCAACTTGAGGGCGAACTGGAGGATGCGCGGATTCACGGACGTCGAAGTGATGGTGCCGAAAGTCGGATTGGTGAACGTCGTGTCGGGGTCGGCAAACTGGGGCGTATTGAAGACGTTGAACAACTCTGTTCGCACATCCAGGCCGACCCGTTCGTTGAATCGGATCTTCTTGATGAGAGCCAGATCCAGATTGCGCTGATCGGGGCCCCTGACGATCCCAGTCCCGCTGTTGCCGAAATCGGTCGCCATGCCGTCGGCGCCGATCACCGGCCATGGGACGAAGCAGTTGGTGTTGAAATAGCTCCCCAGCCGGTTGTGAACCGGTCCGGAGGTCTCCAGCATGCCGTGGTTGCATCCGGGTGACAATTGGACGAGATCGTCCGTCACGCCGAACGCATTGTTGCCGTTGTTCCCCCTGATTGAGAGATTGCGGCCGGTCTGAAAGGTGCCGACACCAGTCAAACTCCAGCCTCCCAGGAGTGTGCGGAGCAGAGGCGGTCGGCCCGGCAGCCCAGGCAGCTCCAGCACGTAGCTGATCACGAAACGATGGGGGCGATTGGTGCTGCTCGGTCCCCAGCGGCGGCGCGGGTCGTTCTGATCTCCTGGTGTGCCAGCCGCCTGTGAGGTCAGATCGACACCGGCGCCATCCGAGTCCAGACTCTTGGCAAACGTATAGGAGGCCAGGAACTGGAGGCGATCCGAGAACCGTTTGGTCAGGCTGGCTTGAAGCGAGTTGTACCAGGAGCTGCCCGCCGATTCCACCTGCAGGAGCCGATCGAAACCCAAGACGGGCCTGCGCAGGAAAAGATTCTCCAGGGTATTGGTGGTCTCGCCGCGGACCGGGTTGCTGGGGCTTGCGTTCAGCGCCTGGTTGACGAGACGGGAACGGTAGAGCTTGGTCCCACGTGCACCCACATAGCCCACCTCGAGCAGGTAGTCGCGGCCGATCTGTTGCTGCAGGTTGAGGCCGAACTGCTGAACGATCGAGGGTTGGAAGTCCTGCGCAACCGCGTTGAGGCTCAGGGCCGTCACAGGGGAGTAGGGCGTGAAGACGGGAAAATCGGACAGCTGGGGCGCGGGTGGAAAAGGGTTTTCCAGGGAACTGAGGGCATTTCCCACCCCCACGCTGACCAGAAAAGAGGAGAAGGGTGGCGAGCTGACCTGCTGAAACAGGAGCTGGCCCTTGGGCCGGGAGTAGTGAATCCCGTACCCTCCCCTCAGCACCATCCGGAGATCCGAGAAGAGCTGCCAGGCGAAGCCCAAGCGAGGCGCCAGCCGGTTTCGCCCTTCCCCCCGGATCGCGAAGGGATTGTCCAGTTGGGTCACTCCCGCCAGCACCGCCCCGGGGAAATCCGAAGCCACGACAAAGCCCTCCAGCGAACCCTGCGGAGGCGGGTTGGAGTTGGCCCGGGCGACATCGAAGGTTCCATTTCGGCCCAGCTCGTCGGAGAACGCCCCGAGGTGTTCGTAGCGAAGACCCAGGTTCAAGGTCAGCCGGGGGTGGACCTTGAAGTCGTCCTGTACGAAGAGGGCGGCGTCCCAGACTCTCCAGGAGCGATCGAACAGGCCGACCGCTCCGATCGAGGCAAAGACGTTGCTGAAGGCAAACGTGCCGTTGGCAGGTCCAGAAAGTCCCAGCAGAAAATCTGGCCAGCTGAGAAAGACAAGAGTCCCATTGAAATTGAAATCCTGCGTGTTGAGGTGCACCCGGGAAAGACTGCCTCCGAGGCGAAGAAAGTGGCGACCTCGGACCAGGCTCAGCGTGTCGCTCAGACTGAAGTGGTTCTCGACTCGACTGCCCTCGAGCTGTCCCCCCAAACCATAGGAGCCGAGGATGCTGACCGCCGGCAACCGATCGATCTGTGGCGGGGCGGAGACTCCCAGGTCGGACCAGCGGAAGGGGGTCTCCTGTTCGCGTCGCACCCCCACCCGGTGAAAAGCCAGCTGCACCTGATTGACGGCGGCCGGACCAAAGACGTAGGTGTTGGCCAGGGTGTAGTTCCAGAAGCGGTTGTCGGTTCGTTGTGGAAAGCCGGGCAGATTGCCGGGGTGGGTGTTCCCGCCCGGCAGGGTCACCAGCTGGTCGCTGAAGGCACCGAACAGCCGACTCGAAAAGGTCCCCGCCGAAGCCGTGACGAAATCGAGGTTGGCCATGAACTGGTCTTCATCGAAGGTGCACGGCCGGCTGAAGATGGAGACGCCCTGGATATCGAAGGGCAGACTGGGATCGACGAACTGGGGCGTGGGAATCAGGAATCCATTTTCGCCCCTGAATTGCAGCAGAGCCAGGGCTGCCGGGTGGACGTTGGAGCCGTCCGGAGCCAGGGCCGGCCCAACCCCCCCGAACAGGTCCTGCAGCAATCCTCGCCTCCCTCCGAAGAGAGCTCCCAGTGCTTCCCGAGAACGGTCATCGGTGAGTGGCGGGCCCAGCGCCGTGTCCCGGCACTTGACGAAGGCTCCCGCCCCACCTGCGCTGCCGGCGATTCCATTTCGCTGCCGGATCCCCTGGTAAGATCCGAACACGAACACCCGGTCCGTATCGATCGGTCCGCCTGCGGTACCTCCAAACTGATTCTGCCGCAAGATTCCCCTGTCCAGGCCAGCCCGATTGAAGAAGAAGTCGTTCGCGTTGAGAGCCTCATTGCGGAAGAAGTGGAAGAGCGAGCCATGCCACTCGTTGCTGCCACCCTTGCTCACGACGTTGATGCTCCCTCCGGCGTTTCGTCCGAAAGTGGCGTCGGCCAGACCGGTCTGCACCTTGAAGGTCTCAATCGTGTCGGGGTTGGGAATGGCCACACCGGGGCCTCCCCCTTCGTTGAACAGGACGTTGATCCCGGCACCGTTGAGTTGAAAGTTGTTGTCGTAGGAGCGTCCCCCCTGGACGTACACTCCTTCACCCTCCGCACGCGGCGCTTCTCCGCCCGTTCCCCGGCCCAATTGTGACGCATTGGACACAGGGGCCACGATTCCGGAAGAGAGGGCTAGAATCTCCGTGTAATTACGGGTCACCAACGGCAGTTGAGTGACCACCTCCCTGCGAACCACTCGCCCCAGGGAGGTGAACTCGGACTGGAGCAACTGCGTGTCTTCTACCACGAATATCTCTTCTTGCAGGTCCCCCAATTCCAGCTCAATGTCGAGAATCGAGGTCTCGGTCACCGTGGTCTGCACGCCGGTCTGGACTCTGCGCTTGAATCCCTCAGAGGAAACCTCGACTCGGTAGAGACCGGGAGGCAGGTTGGGTGCCGTGTAGGTTCCGTCGGCACGCGTGAAGACTGTTCTGGACTCGGAGGTGGCCGGGTTGCTGATCACCACTCGCGCACCCAAGATGACGGCTCCGCTCGGATCACGGACAGTGCCTGTCAGCGCCCCCGTGCCGGCAGTCTGGCCGAAACCCCAAGGCGCCAGCACAGCCAGCAGCAGGAAACTGACGATCCAGCGGTTGGAAACTGCGGCAGGGTGGTCCAATGACACACTTCGCATACCCAATTCCCTTCGAGAATTTGGTCCGGCGCGGTGGTTCAGGATTGGAGCTGGGTTCGGAAATCCCTCCTAACCACGTGAATTGCCTTCCAGCTTTCTGCTAGTGTAGCATCGGGTGAGAAAACTTCCAAGTTACCGGTGTTGCGGGAATTTTTGTCTTGGTTGGTGAGAGCGTTGGCCATTATCGGGTGTTGTCCGACCTTGGCAAAGGAGGCATGGGGCGTGTCTTCCTGGCTGAGGACTGCAAACTCGGCCGCAAGGTTGCCCTGAAGTTCCTCCCTGAAGACCTGCAGGACGACCCGTCTGCCAAGAAACGCTTCGCGCTGGAAGCTCAGGCGGCCGCCGCACTCGACCACCCCTTCATCTGCAAAGTCTACGAGACGGGCGATTTCAAGGGCCAGCTCTTCATCGCGATGGAGTTCGTTCGCGGTGAAACGCTTCGGGGCCGGCTTTCCCAGGGGCCGCTCCCTGTGAGAGAGGCCTTGAGAATCGGCGTGGAAGTGGCCGAGGCGGTTGAAGAGGCGCACCAGGCCGGAATCTTGCACCGCGACCTCAAGCCGGCCAACATCATGTGCAGCATCAGCGGCCACGTGAAGGTGATGGACTTCGGCCTGGTCAAGCTGACCCCGAGGGCCTCGCCGGAGAAGACCGACGCCTCGACGACGCTCACCGCGGATCAGGCGGTGATCGGGACTCTTCCCTACATGGCGCCCGAGCAACTTCGGGGTGAATCAGCAACTCCCCAGTCGGACATCTTTTCCCTGGGCATCGTGCTCTACGAGATGTTGTCCGGCGAGCACCCCTTCGGCGCGGGCTCGTCGATGATGACGGTCAGCGGAATCCTGCGCGATCCGCCCCCTCCTTTGGCCCGCAAGCTGGCCCGGAGACCCCCCGGTCTGGAGAGTTGCATTCTGGCGATGCTGGACAAGGACCCGAGCCGCCGCCTCGGCTCGATGGGTGAGCTCCGCCACCGGCTGGGCGAGCTGATGGCGGAACCTCCCGTCGAGTTCCCTCCTCCGTCCTCGCCACTGCCCGAGCTCGAAGCGAAGAGCCGAAATCTCCGGGAACTGATCGACTTGATGGGGATCATCCCAGAAAGCCTGCTCCGGGATCTGGCCTTCCAGGTCGCGCTCCAGCTCCGGGCATTGCACCGGGAGAATCGGGCTCACGGCGCTCTGAGACCAGAGAGCATCGTGGTTTCGGACGAGGAGGTGCTGTTACTGCCGGCCAGGCCGAGCTCCGAACCGGGACGGAAAGGATGGCTCTCGTCGGCCACGGAGGCCCGTTACCGGCCGCCGGAGCGGCTGGCCGCTCAAGCCTCCCCCGCCTCCGACCTCTACAGCCTGGGTCTGATTCTCTTGGAGGCGGCCACGGGCGGAGCATCCTGGACATCATCGCAATCGCGGGCCAGATCCTTGGGCGCGTCAAAGCCAAGGATCGGCCGGCTCAATCCACAGATCAGCCCGTTCTTCGAGGGGCTGGTCGCCGCGCTGACGGCCGCCGATCCCCAGGCCCGGCCAACCGCCTCCCAGCTTTGCGAGATCCTCGAGAAGGGCGAGGAATCGGAATGGTGGGCAGAGCGTCAGAAAGCCCGCTGGCACCCCGATTTCGCATACCCTCGGCGAGTCCAAAAGAGACGCGGGCGTTTCGTCGATCGGGAGGCAGAGTTGCAACGGCTGCAAGAGAGCTACGAACTCTTGAAGTCGGGCTCGGGGAACATCGTGGTTGTGGATGGTGAAGCCGGCATTGGAAAGAGTCACCTGCTCGATCATTTCCTGAGAGAGCTGGAGGAGCGAGGCGAACGCGTCAATCTCCTCTTTTGCTCACATGGCCCCGGGTTGGGAGCGGGGGCGACGGCCCTCAGCGGGGCCGTCGTCGACTATTTCGGTGAGGCCAACCTGGGAAGCGCACTGTCTCATTACCTGAAGGTCTCACCGGAGGTGGTCGAAGGATTTGCCGCTTTTCTGGCCGGGCGTGTAGCTGGGCCGGCGGCCCCGACCCCGTCAACCGCGGTGCTGCAAACACTGTTTTCACGCCTGGCCGAGGCCCTGGGCCGCGAGCGCCCCACTATCTGGCTCGTCGAAGACCTGCATTTTGCCTCAGCGGGAAGCCGAGCATTTCTGCTCGCTCTGGCCCGGGACGCCACACGCTATCCATTGCTTCTGGTGCTGACGGCACGCACCCTGCCGGCCGAGTTCCTGGCCGAGCTCGGACGCCTCGACACTTTCGCGCGAATCTCTCTACCGCGGCTTTCGGAGTCGGACGTGCTGGAGCTGCTAGGCGAGGAAATCAAGGATCACCCCGAGCTCCTCCAGTTGAGAGAAAAGATCGTCTCCAAGTCCAATGGGAACCCCTACTTCGAGGCGGAGTTGGTGCGAAACTTCAAGGAGAACCCAGAGGCTTGGCTCGAGGAGGCGGGCTCCGCCGATTCGGAGCGCAGCCTGACCGTCCCTTCCTCGCTGCGCGCACTGGTACTGGCGCGGCTGAAACAACTGAAACCGGAAGAGAAGACCCTTTTGGAGGTGGGAGCCGTTCAGGGCTTTCGCTTCGATCCCGACCTGGTGGGGCGGGCCCTGGGGCTGAGGCGCCTTCAAGTGCTGCAGACTCTGGCGGGCGTGGAGCAGGGACACGGCCTGATCCGGGCTGCAGGGCGCCAGTTCGAGTTCGACCACCATCAGGTTCAGGAAGTGCTGCATAACGCTCTGCCCCAGGCCCTCCGGGAGGAGTACGACCTGCTGCTGGCTTCGGCCTTCGAGGAGAGGGAAGGTATTTCCGAACGCCCTCCGGAGCAGATACCGGAAGAAGCCGCTGTCTTCTTGACCCAGCATTATCTGCGAGGCAATCGCCCCTTGAAATGCCGGGACTTTTTCTCCCGGGCTCTCCGGTATCTCCAGCGCCAGTATCGTTTCGAGAGCTTCCTGGAGATCTCGGAGCGGATCCTTGAGGAATTCGGCGACGATCTGCGCGTGCGCTGCGATGTCCGGTGCCTGGAAGGGCAGTGCCTCACGCTGCTGGGAAGAGGCCCCGACGCCATCGCAGCGATTGAGGATGCTCTGGCGGCGGCCAGAGCATCGGCGGATGAGGGCCTCGTCCTCAAGGGGAATTGCCTCCTCGTGGATACCTATCTGAACGTCTCTGATTTCGAAGCCTGTCAGAAGCTCGCCGAAACGGCGCTGCACGACGCCCGGCGAATCGGGGACCTAGCCTCGGAATTGCGGCTGGTGTTCCTGCGTGCATCGGCGCTGGTCTGCTCGGGCCGATTCAGGGAAGCCCTGGAACTCTACCAACAGCTCCTGGTGCACGCGCAAAAGATGAACAATCCGTATGTCAAGGCTACGACGCTGTTGGGGCTGGGTACCAGCTGCATGGCTCTCAACCGCGCTCGAGAGGCGCGCGAGTCCCTCACCGAGGCGCTCGAGCTGAGTGGCCAGATCCAATCTGGCGAATTGGAATGTTCGGCTTGCTACGGCATGGTTCAACACGCCAAATGGCACGGCCGCTACGACGAGGCTCTGCACTATGGGCAGCGGCAGCTGGCACGCTCGCGGGAAATGGCCTACCGCTTCGGTGAAGCACTGGCCCTGATGGGTCTGGGCACGCTCGCTTACGAGGAAGGCCGTTTGGGAGACGCGCGGGAACTGCTGCAAGAGACTGATCACCATTGCACCGCCATCCAGCAACACCATGTCCGGGCACTCGGACTTGGTGCTCTGGGTGACGTTCTCGCTGCGCTGGGCGAGGAACAGGCGGCCCTCGAACGCTATCAGGAGTCGGAACGGCTGCACCGCAAGCTGGGGACCCTGCAGGGCCTAGCGGAAGCTTGCACCGGGCTTGGCCGGCATCTGCTGGGTCAGGGGAACAGGCAGGCCGCGATCCCGCTTCTCGAGGAAGCTGCCCAGCTCTGCGAATCCCACTCCATGTCGATTCCGGGTCCCCTGCCGGCGGCCTATCTGGCGAGCGTGGGCCAGCGCGAACCTTCTCGAGTCCCTGTGTCCCTGACGGGCCGGTGCTCCATCCTGGCTGAAACCCACCTGGCACTCGGCCAAGCCGGAGCCGGACTCGATCACCTTCGGTCCGCCCGATCGTACCTGGAGAAAATGTCCGCCCACTTGCGCGGGGACGCACTCGATTGCTTCTGGTCCGGCTACCCGGTGGCCAGGCGACTGCGAGCGCTGGAATCGAAAGCCGCGGACAGGCGCTCCGCAGGCGATCAGTGAACCCCCCGGGTCTCTTGACAGGGAAAGGGGACGGCTATAGAATCTCGACCAGTCAAGCACCTCACAATCATTCCGCACCTGGAGGCGAAAGGCATGGAAAAGAAGCACGTCGTAGACTTCGTCGTCAAGTGTTCCAAAGATCCCAAGGTTCGGGAGCATTACGTGAAAGATCCCGACGGCTGCATGAAAAAGCATGGGCTCACCCCGGAGGACAGGACGGTTCTCAAGAGCGGGAATGTCGAAAAGATCAAGAAGTACCTCGGTCCAGAGCCTCCACTTGGTTGCTTCGTAGTGGTCGTCTGCTGAGCGGTGAACCCGTCCAAATCTCGTTCAGATCGCCCCCGTGGCTGGGGTGAGGTGTGGCTGTGGCTAGTGGCTCGCTGACCATCATTGGGACCGGTTATCTGGCCGCAGGGCACCTGACCGCCGAATCCCTGGGCTACGCCGAAACCGCCGAGAAGCTCTTCCTGCTGGTCGGAGACCCGGTCACGAAATTGTGGCTTCAGAGCTTGAACTCCACGGCGGAGGACCTGCACGACTGCTATGCTGCCGGCAAACCGCGCCTGCAGTCCTATCAGGAAATGGTCGAGTGCATGCTGGCTCCGGTCCGATCGGGCCAGAACGTCGTCGTGGCCTTCTACGGCCACCCCGGGGTCTTCGTCTATCCCTCTCACGAGGCGATACGCATCGCTCGAAAGGAGGGTTTTCCAGCCCGCATGCTGCCCGCCATCTCGGCAGAGGACTGCCTGTTTGCCGACCTCGGAATCGATCCGGCCGCGCACGGCTGCCATAGCTTCGAGGCCACTGATTTTCTGATCAGAAAACGGGTCTTCGACCCGCGGAGCCACCTCATCCTCTGGCAAATCGGCGCCGTCGGAGTCGTCACCTACGAGAATACGAGCCTGTGGAGCCGAAGTGGCTTGGAGATCCTCATGGAGGAACTGTTGAAGTATTATCCGGGACACCACGAGGTGACCATCTATGAAGCTTCCGTGCTCCCCATCTGTGAGCCCAAGATGGAGCGAATCAGCCTGGAGCAGCTGTCGGAAGCCTCAGTGTCGGTGGTGTCCACGCTGTACGTCCCGCCCCGGGAGAAGGCCGAGCCGGACCCGGAGATGCTCCAGCGTTTGAATCTCACGCTCCCGGAATCCGGTGGCCGGCCGCAGTAGAGGAACCAGGCGGCCGCGCGCCGCGAGCAAGGGAGCCGTGGGGCGGCTCACTGTGGTAGGACTGGGCTATCTGGCGGGCGCGCACTGCACGGCGGAAACCGAAGCCCATTTGATCCAAGCCGACCACCTGCTCTACCTGAGCGCCGATCCCATCACGAGTGCCTGGTTAGAGAGCCTCAACCCGAACTGTGAGTCACTCCACCCCTTTTACCGCGAAGGCGAAGGGGGTCTGAACGCTTCCCATCGGATGGTCGATCGGATCCTCCGATCCCTTCACCGCTGTCGACGCGTCACCGCCGCCTTCTACGGTCATCCCGCCATCTATTTGCACACCTCCCATGAGGCGATCAGCCAGGCGCGGCGGCACGGTTTTGAAGCGAAAATGTTCCCAGCCGTCTCAGCGGTGGACTGCCTTCTGGCCGACCTGTCGCTGGATGTGTCAGATCGCGGATACCAGCTGTTCGAGGCCACAGACCTCCTCCTCTACCGGCGCCGTTTCGATCCTGGCTGCACCCTCATTCTGTTGCAGATCGGGGCTCTGGGAGAGACCTTGTTCCGAAGTGAGGCTAAGGCAGACCCGGAGAGGATTCGACTTCTCATGGAATACTTGATGGATTTCTATCCTCCGGATCATCCATCGATTCGCTACGAATGCGCACCCCTCCCCATCTGGGAGCCGGTCGTTCAGAAAGTGCCGCTGCGAGCTCTGGCCGAGACGCCTGTCACAGAAGCTTCCACCCTGGTGATCCTCCCGCTCCGCTCCAGGCGATGACCCTCCGGCTGAAGGGAGGGGTTTGCGACCGCTGCCCGATCAGGCCACCAGGACCCGGCGTAGGCAGCGCTTTCCCGAGAACGCCCGGCGAGCGTGAAGTACTCGATAGTTGTCCAGAATCAGCAGGTCGTTCCGACGCCAGCGGTGAACGTGAATCAGGGTTGGATCGGCAAGTTCTCTCCGGATGGCGGAGAGAATCTCGGACGGGAGAGGTTCACCCTGCACCGTCAAGCTACAGGACTCCGAAAGACTCGGGTCGAGATAGAAGAGGACCGCTTCGCCCGATTTCGGGTGGCGGATGATGAGAGGACGGACTGTGGAAAGCCCTCCCGCCGCCGACCTGACCGGGAGCCTCCGGAGTCGTCGACGGATGGATGCTTCCAGCCGGAGAACGATCAGGTCTCCCCTCACGAGAAGCGTTTCTCCGCCGCGTCCCGGCTCCTCGCAGAAGAGGATCAGATATCGTGGGGGACAGTCGGTATAGACACTCTCGTTGTGGAAGGGCACGGCATCCGTGGTGAGCGTCGTGTAGGGCGAACCAGACACGGGCTCGACCCGGGTGACGATTCCGGTGAACGCCTCCATCGGAGTCCCCAGCTCAGCCGCGACCGCGACCAGCTCGGACTCACTGAGCGCTCCAATATTGACTAGACAGTAGCCCTCCTGCTCGAGCTGCCGCCGATTGCCCTGGCCGATTGCCTCCTTCTTGCGCGAGTGCATGTCGGAAATCTCGACTAGCTTTGCAGCTTCAGCTGAAATCGATCCGTGTCGACCCATTCCATTTTCAGAATGGTCCAGAAGTCCCTGGCGGCTCCACTCAACACGTACGCGTAGGGCAGCCAGCCGAAGCCCTTCTCGCCCCAGTCCTCGCTCCAGGAATTCTGGATGAGGAAAGCCCCGGCGGTCTGCGTTCCGGAGCCGCCCGGGCCCGAGATGTCGAGGCTGTCATCGTAGCCGACCGCAAAAACGGCGTGAGCGCCAATCGCTTCGCCTGGATCAGAAGGGTATGGAATGCGGCCGCTCTTTCCCGCCTGGGCCAACGCCGCCGCGAAGAGCGGAAAGCCCAAACTGAAGGGCATGCTGGCTGCGAGGTGCATCTTCAAATTGTGCAGCTGAAGCTCGCGGTCCTCGAGTTCTGCGCCCTTCTCATCTCGATCCAGGCGGACTTCTTGAAGCGTACGATGGTTGCCGGCCACGGCATAGCAAAAGGCTGGCGGCTCCTCGTCCAACATCGGATCGGAGCGGCGAGGCTTGGTGAGGGTGCCCGGGTCCGGATAAGGCCAGTATTTCTCTTCAGGTATCCCGATCAACTTCAGAGCTCCGATGGTCTGCCGAATGTAAAGAGGCGTGTTGCCCTCTTCCCGGAGCAAGTTTTTGGTGACCTTGAAAAGGAAGAGTCGGGAATGCTCGCAGCTCTCTCCATGCGCCTTCTTTTCGTAAAACTCCAACATGCCGGTCACGACGTGCGCGGTGCACGTGTTGAAGCCGCCCTGGAACTTTACCGGTGGGCACCACTCCCTCAAATCGACTGACTTGGGCAGCCGGCCCTGGGTGCCCTTGCGCCGGGCCAGCCGCTCTGCCGGCGAGCGTATCCGCGTCCTTCTCCTGAACGGTTCCAGCGTTTCGTGATACCAGTGGGGATCCCGTGGATCGTGCTTCTCAGGACGCCACCCTGTCCCCAGATTGAAAGCAGGCATGAACCCTCCACTTCCGTGACCCGGGTGGATATCGAGTAGGTAGTACTTGCTGGGGCAAATGTCAATAGTGCAGGGTGACCCGGTCGAGGGGCCGAGATCCCGGAATCTAGCCGCTTGCACCAACCTGGCCGAACGATAATCCGAGTTGCTCTCCTCAGCACGGGGCCTCCGGCAGGAGCAGTCTCGGACCGGCACACATCCTCTCGGCATGCTCCAAGCCGATGAGTATTAACATTTCAATCAACCCTGCCGATTGACAATCGTGCCACACCGGCGAGAAAATAACTGGTGGTCCCCAAGGGGCCCAAGGGCAATTCGTCAGACGAAGCTCTCCAAAAGGAAGCCAAGTGTTAACGGCGGGTTGGCCTAAAGGTCACTTGGGGATATTTCTTTGTCGGGACCGACGAGCCACCGCAACCCTCCAAGCCGACATTCACGGACCAGACTGCTCGCTCTCAGCCAGTCGTGAAAGCCAGACGGGGTAGGACTCCGAAGTCTCGGCCGCGAGTGGGATTGGCGGGTGGTTCTGCTCGAAGAAGGTTCCTGCCACGCGCTCCAGGTTGTCCTGTACGCGCAGCGGATCGGCGAAAGACTCGAACGAGAAACTCCACCACTCGCCCTTTGCCTCCCACCCGGCTTCCGAGGGAGAGTACGGCTGTCCCAGCTTGGCGATCAGGTGAGTCAGCTCGACTCCGCACCCCTCGGCAGGCCTGTCCTCGGCGGCTCGGACTTCGAGCGGCGCTCCCGGGTCCAGAGAGAATTTCCGGAGAAAGCGCCGTTTCTCGACGAAGATCCACCGTTCCTTTCCCGAACCGATCAGGCGGCGCAGCTCCGGCATGTCGGCCGCGGGGCGGGACCATTTGACCCACAGATCCCGGTACCCTTCGGCGGCGCCTTCATAATCGACCAGCTGAGGGGGCTCGCGCTGGGCTTTGACCTCCAGTTTGCCCTCACGCACCTTGACGCTCACGGTCCGGCAGTGCGGCAAGACCAGGTATTCATCGTCCCGCTTCTTTTCCCTCGATCCCAAGGAATTCTCAAACCAATCCATTACTTCCCGGGGTGCGGAACCCTGGAAGAACCAACGAATTTCTGCGCTGTGTTGCATACTTCACCCCGGCCCCCAATTCCCCATTGAGAGCCCTCCTATGGCGACGAACCTCGAGACAACCTGGTGGCAGTCTAACGATGAAGGACCATGGTGTCATGTCCCGCGCGAGACTCGCTCTCGGTCGAGGCGGGAACCGGCGGCAGAGTGCGTGCGAGAGAAAGAGACAGGTGGGAATTGGTTGGTGAGGCGACCCTGAACGGATGTTCAGGCAGTGCGGGCGATCTTCTCGGGGATCAGGTTTTTGAAGACCTTCCCCTCTTTTTCGACCTCGCGGCGGATCCCGGTGAGGGCGTCTTCCACGGTGATCAGGTCGGAATCGCGAGCGATGGCCGCGATGCAGGCGTGCTGGACGACGTTGATGATGTTGCCGCCCGTCAGTTCGAACCGTCCCACCAGAGCCGGCAAGTCGACTCCCCTGGGATAACGGGCGTCTGCGGGGAGCGAGGTGCGCCAGATGGCCACCCGCTCTTCTTCGTTGGGGAAGGGGAAACGGATGATGGCATTGAAACGACGCAAGAAGGCCTCGTCCATGTTGGCCTTGAAATTGGACGCCAGGATCACCAGGCCGTCGAAGTCCTCGATCCGCTGCAGGAGATAGGAGACCTCCTGGTTGGCATAGCGGTCATGAGCGTCTTTGACGTTGGTCCGTTTGCCGAACAGGGCGTCGGCCTCATCGAAGAACAGGATCCATTGCTTGTTGACAGCTTTGTCGAAAAGGCTGGCGAGGTTCTTTTCGGTCTCGCCGATGTACTTGGAGACGACCGTCGAGAGGTCGATTCGAAACACCTCGCGGCCCGTGAACTTACCCAGCAGAGTGGCCGTGAGGGTTTTTCCCGTCCCCGGGGGCCCGTAGAACAGCACACGGTAACCGGGCTTGATCTTGCGGTGCATCTGCCACTCGTGCATGAGTTTGCCGTGGTGCTCGATCCAATGGCGGATCTCGTCGATCTGCTCGAGGACCGAGTCGTTGAGAATCAGATCCTCCCAATTCAGTTCGGTGTCGATGCGCCTGGCGGGAAAGCTGGAGCTGAAGGGGGGACTCGAGATCCGGCCCAGGGTGAACAGTTCGATGTACTCAGGGTTGAGCAACAGCCGCCCGCTCCAGAAGGGTTCGCCCGCTCGTGCGTTTTCCAGCTGAAGAATGCTTTCCCGGCAGAACCAGTGGTCGCCGGTAAACAGCTGCTGGACGTCGAAGCGGCGCTCGAGGTCCTTGCCCGCCAGCAGGAAGATGGCGGTCTCACCCGTCGGCATGAATGTCCGCTTCTGGTTGTCCCGGGAACCTCCGATTTCGGGATAATCCCCGGCTTCGGGCAGCCTTTCGCTGATCAAGCGATCCAGTAGATGAGGCGCCACGTGGGGCGCCAGGGCAAGCAACAGGACCACGTACTCGTCGAAAGTCGGCCGGTAGGTCTCGATGAACCTGCCGAAGGCGGACCCGTC
Source organism: Acidobacteriota bacterium (assembly GCA_041630155.1). GTDB lineage: Bacteria > Acidobacteriota > UBA6911 > RPQK01 > JANQFM01 > JBFGHG01. The sequence goes on along the minus strand of JBFKLX010000015.1, from coordinate 3,982 downwards.
CTGGTAGTAGGCGAGTTCCGGGGCTGCGCCGACCTCTTCCCGGGAAGCGCCCTGGAAGTGCAAAAGAAAACGAAGCTCGAATACCCGTTCCAGGAATCCCAGGGCATGCTCGAGGTTGGGCACGTTGGCCCCTTGGCTGGGCTGGGATTGTGGGGCTGTCGCACTCGCCTTTTCTTGCTTCTTCATCGGCCTCCCCCGCGGGGGTCTTTTCTCACCCTACAGAATGATGTAACCGTTTTCGTTCCATTCCTTGAGCTTCGGTTCGGTCAGCCCGGGGATCTCTTCGGCCAGCGTCCTGTACGTGCCGAAGTCGGGTTTCTTCTCTTTTTCCCGGGCCTCGACTGCTTGGAAGATCCGGTTGGCATAATTGCGCAGGCCTCTGGGCAGCAGGGGGTTTTGCAGAGGCTCCGCGCTCTTCAGGTCGTTGATTCTGACGGGCTCGACCTTCCGGGAATCCGAGAGGTGATAGCTGCCGGCCGTACGTTCCACCGGGTTCTTGACGTTGAACTCCTTGGATTTGACCTTCTTGAAACCGGAGGCTCCTTCCGGTTCCAGCCGGTGGAACTTGATCTCGAGCTCCTCCGGCACGAAGTCCTCGGCGTGGATGATCTCTTCCAGGTCCTTTCCGGCTTCGGAGGATCGTCCCTTCCTGGCTTCCTTGATGAGAGTGTCGGCGCCACTCCGGCTGCGGTAGGCCGGCTTGACGTTGTATTCCATGATGGCGCCCGAGAAGACGCCCGCTTTGACCACCGACTCGGCCTGGCTTTCATGCTGATGGTTCCCGGTTCGGGACAACGGCGTCATGTTGGTCCACTGCCCGGGGCCACCCAGGTTGTCGTTGAGCAGATGTCCACGAACGTAGTAGTTGGCGCCCCCTTCGGCACGGCGCTTGTTCAGTTTGTCGTAGACGTCGTGTTTGGCCTGGGTGGGCCCGGAACCTTTCGGCATGTCCTGAGTCGTCAGCACCGGGCCCGTCATTTGGGTGCCGAAGCCGGCCCCGTTCAACGGATAGTCGGTCTTGGCGTTCCATTTGGGAAGGTCCTTGCCGAAGAGCTCCTGAGTGTGGGTGCGAAGATCGGTGAGCAGACCTTCGATTTTGGTCTTCTTCTTTTCGGCAGACACCTTTTTCTTCTCTTCGGTGTCCCCTTCCAGGGGCTTCCTGGTTTCCTCTTCGATGGCCTTCGCCAACAGCCGGGCCTGCTTCAGCGCCTGCTCCTGTTTCGGGGTGGACTGCTGAGCTCCAGCCCAATCCAGGAAGGCGGTGTAGGGTTGCGGCTCGCTCTTGACGGTGAGTTTGGCGGACGCCCCGGACCCTTTGAAATAGAGCGTGTGCGAGGCGCCGTCCTTGCCTTTGAACTTGGTCTTGGCCTTCCACCAGTCGACCAGCTTTTCCTTGACCTTCTTGGCAGCCGCTTTCCCCTTGGCCAGCAGCTTCTTCACGAACTTGATGATCTTGTCGATGATCTTGTCGACTACCTTTTGAACGGGCTTGCTGACCTTCGCGATCAGCCCCTTGACGGTCTTGCCGATCCCTCCCAGACCGGCCAGCGAAGCCAGCAGGCCGATCACCACGGGGAGGCTGCGGGCCAGGGCGTCCTCGACGGCCTGGGTGGCCTTGCCGATTGCGCCCGAAGCGATGGCTGCGATCGAGTCGTAGACCGACATGACGAAGTCTTTGATCTGCTGAAAGCGCTCGACCAGGAACATCACGAAGTCGAACAGCAGTTTGACGATCTTGACGATCGCCCCGGCCGGGTTGAGCAGGCCCAGCAACCAGGTGATGGCCTCTTTCACGACCGTGGTGATCACGAAGTCGCGGATGCCCGACAGGACCATCTCCTTCAGGTTCGAGAGTGCATTCTTGGCCTCTTCCCACAAAGCAACGGGACCTTGGGTGACCAGCTTCTTGACTATTTCAAACCCTTTTTCAACGATGCTGAAGACCTTGGCCGCCGGCGGAAACCGCTTGATCACCTTGGCCTTGATGTTCTCGTAGGTGAGTCCGAGAATCTGCATGACCAGCGAGAAGATCCCCTGGACGTCGAACTTCTCGGGCAGGGTGATGGCCACCTCCGAGAGGGCCCCCGTGAGCCATCCGATCAGGCCGCTGATCAGGTGTTTCTTGATGTTCTTGAAAAAGTTTCGGACGCCCCCGCCGACGGCCGCCATCAAGTTGTTGAAGAAGCGTCCGGGATGCTTGAGGATGTCCATGATCTGGGCGGCGGCGCGGTCGATGAAGTCGAAAATGGGTTTGGAGTCGATCCCGGCAATGTCGCAAGCAGCCCGAATCGCAATGCGCAGGGCCTCGGCGAAGTCTCCTGTGATGACTGCCCCGGCGATCTGCACGGCGGCCTTGAGCGCAGTCTGATAGATCTCCAGGATCTTGTCCAGGGCTGCTGCCAGAGAATCGGCGAGAGCTTCGACTCCGGCGATTGCGGAGTCGGCCACGAAGTTGACGCCCTCCACAGCGATGTCGACGGCCGCGTCGATACCTGCATTGATCCGCTTGGCCAGTCCGGGGAAATGCTCCTTCAGGTACTTGTCGACCATCCCCTTGGCCCAGTCGCGGAACTTGTTGAGCTTGTCGACTACCCAGTCGCGAGCGGCGTTGATGAGCCCAATCGCGGCGTTCTTGGCCTTTTCGATGATGGTTTTGACTGCATCGCGGAGCTTGGTGAAGATCGCGTCGATGGCGCTTGTAATCGCCTTGACGGCTTTCTTGACGGCGCTGACCGCCCGGTCCCACCAGCTGCCCTTCTCTTGCTCCTTCTCCAGTTCCTCTTTCTTGTCGGCTGCTTCTTTTTCCCCTTCGATCTTCTTCTTCTCGGCGTCCGTTTCGCCCTTCTCCAGTTCTTGCTTTGCCTTGCCTTCGGAATCCTTGACCTTTTCCGCGATCGCCGTGCGAGCGGTCTTCTGCTCCCCGTCGGCATCCTGATTGAATTGGTTCAGGTGACCGTACGCCCCCTCGATTCCTTCTTTCTGTTGAGCGGCTACTTTCTTCCGGTTTTCGACGACGATGTCGCGCTGGTCCTGCTCAGCCTTCTGGTTGATCTTGGCGGCTTGTGCCTCGGCGGTTTCGATCTCTGCCTTTTTGTCCGAATCCTTCTTCTGCGCAGACTGCTCGGTCTTGGTTCGGGCTTCCGACAGATTGGACTCCAGCTTTGGCTGGAGCAGTTCGTCCGCCTTGGCGCGGACGTCTGCCGGCAGAGCCGCCGCGGCGTAGTCGGCCGCGCCGGGGTCCTCCGTCGACTCGATCTGCACGGGGACTTCCGGTGAGAGTTCAGCGGTCTTCTCTTCGTGGACTTTCCGGGGTTGAATGTTCTGCTGCCCCGGATGGTTCTTCAGCGCGGTTGTCGTCTGGTCGCGCTGCGACTGGAGCTGGGCCTCGGCGTCGCCGCGTTGCGCCTGCATCCGGCCTGGATCCGACTCCCCCTCGAGGCGGACATTGGGCCGCTCCCCGGCACTCGTGTTCAGCCCCGGATCCTTGGTTCGAATCCTGCTCAGGAAGCTCTTGATGTTGTTGCGGAGCCAACCCAGGAACCCCCCTTCTTCCTGTTCATCGAGCAGCTTCTCGCTGGACTCGTTGCTGGGGGTTTGGCCGACGTTGCTGTGAGGAGTCGCCTGCAGGTCACCCGGGTCGGGGCCGGTGACGCCGTCGGTGATGGGCTTTTCGGCGGGAACGGGGATCTGGTCGGGAGGGGTGATGCCTTCCTCGACCTGGCCACTCGTCTGAGCGGACAGGACGGGGGCATTTTGGACCTCGTCCTGCTTCTCCTGGCCGATCTTCTCATCCAGCTTCTCACCTAGGACCGGCTCGGTCCTGGCGATCTGAGAGGGGCTTGCTTCCGTGAAGCCGACCATCGCCTCGTCGGACGAGCCCTCAAGTGCCAGTTCCTGGACGGGAGCCGTCTCCTCCATCTCCGGAGGGGGCGGAGACTCGGGGACTTCCACGGGAACATCCGATTCGGCGGGAGTGGGAAGG
>JBFKLX010000014.1:0-45629 GCA_041630155.1 Acidobacteriota bacterium | reverse complement strand
CGAGAAGCCCCGCTGAAGGGCGCTCCCCCCAGCCGTCTCAGGGCGTTGGATTCAGGAAGAGCGGGGCTCCTGGTCCCACGGGGATGCCGAAAATCAGAAACACGACCAGCAGAAGCATCCAGATGCCCAGGAAGACGAACGTGTAGGGCAGCATCGTGGCCACCACGGTGCCGATGCCTGCTTTGGGGTCGTAACGGCCCATGAAGGCCACGATCAGAGCGAAGTAGGACATCATCGGTGAGATGATGTTGGTCACGCTGTCCCCCACTCGATAGGCGGCCTGAACGAGCTCGGGCGAGTAATTCAGCAGCATGAACATGGGAATGAAGACGGGAGCCATGATGGCCCACTTGGCCGAGGCGCTGCCCATCGCCAGGTTGATCACCGCCGAGAGCAGGATGAATGCCGCCATCAGAGGAATCGGGCCCAGCCCGGAGGCGCGTAGAAGCTCCGCTCCTTCGATGGCGAAAATCAAACCCAGGTTTGTCCAGCGAAAATAGGCCACGAACTGGGCGGCGAAGAAAACCAGCACCATGTAGAGGCCCAGGGTCTCCATGGCCTTCCCCATCCCCTTCATGACGTCCGAGTCGCTGCGCAGGGTCCTGGCGCCCAGCCCGTAGGCGATGCCGGTCAGGCTGGCGATGATGAAGATGAAGGCTACGATCCCTTTCATGAAAGGGGAATCGAGCACTCCTCCGGTCTCGGGGCTGCGGAGAAAGCCGTTTTCCGGAAGCAGGCCCAGCAGGACCAGAAAAAGCAGCACTGCGCTCGTCGCCAGGGCGTACCAGAGGCCGCGCTTCTCGTCCCTCGTCAAGGAGCGCAGCTCCTCGGCACGAGCGTCCCCCTGATAGTCGCCCAGGCGGGGAACGATGAGCTTTTCGGTGACCCAGGTTCCGGCTGCCGCGATGAAGAACGTGGAGGCGGCCATGAAGTAATAATTGCAGGCCGGATTGACCGTGTACGCCGGATTGACGATGCGGGCCGCTTCCTCGGAGAGCCCCGAGAGGAGGGGATCGACGGTGCCCAGCAGCAGGTTGGCGCTGTACCCTCCGGAAACCCCCGCGAAACCGGCCGCCAACCCGGCGATGGGATGCCGTCCCACGGCCAGGAAGATCACAGCGGCCAGCGGAACCAGCAGGACGTATCCCACCTCGCTGGCGGTATTGGAGAGGACTCCCGCCATCACGATCACGAAGGTCAGCAGGCGCTTGGGCGCCGAGATCACGAGCAGACGCAGCCCAGTGCCGATCAGCCCGCTCCCTTCGGCCACTCCAATCCCCAGCATGGCCACCAGTACGGTGCCCAGAGGAGCGAAGCCCGTAAAGTTGTGGATCATCTCCGTCAGAATTCGATGCAGCCCCGTGACCGAGATCAGATTCACGGGGCGGACGATCTCGCCCGTGGCGGGATGCGTCACGGAGAGATCGAAGAGACTGAAGAGCCATGAGAGGAATACGATCAGGCCCGCCAGGATGGCGAACAGCGTAGCCGGGTGGGGAAGGGCATTCCCAACCCGCTCCACCAGGCCCAGGAACCGGGCGATCATCGAGGTCTTGGGCGTCTTCTTGGAAGCTTTGGCAGTCACGAAAATCCTCCCGGGATCCTTGTCGACAGTGGCCCAGTCTGAAGAGAGCCCGCTGGCCTGTCAAGCAGCACCGCAATGTATTGCAGGACGGGTCCCTCGGAATCGGGTTCGACCCCCGATCGAAGCTCTCGAGCTATCCTGTTTGGTGAGAGTTCAGAGGGTCGGTGGATTGGACCCGGAAAGGATGTCCCGAATGCGATACGTGCTGCTGGTGGCCTTTCTGATTGCGGTGCTGGCTCTGGGATTGGTCTGGTGGATCGACCGAGCCGAGATCCCCGACCAGGGCGACCTCTTCGAACACGTCGCGCTCTCGCGCCTGGCGGACCCCTACTGGTCACAGGGTGAAGCCGAGGTCAACCTCTACCGGGCCACGCTGGTCAAGTACGGCCGACCCCGGCAAACGGACGACGTGGCCCATATTCTGGTCACGGAAGATCACGATCCGGGGCTGCTGGTCAAAGCAAACGACTGGAGGCGGCCGGGGCTGCTTCCGGTCCTCAAGTTCAACGCCTTGGTGCAGGTTCAAACCGGCGTTTATCCCTACCGCCAGATGCTGAGCGTCTTCATCGACCGCCGTCGAGGGCGCTTCGCCAAAATGACCTTCAGCAGCCAGGAGTGGTGTGGAACCAGCTTCAAGGAGCTGGTCCACTTCGGAGGCAAGGGCCGCTTCCATTTCAACACCTATTGGGACGGGGAAGGCAACGCCAGCCGCCCGGTCGACTTGCCGGGAGACGCCGTCCCCTACGACAGCCTCCCCGCGCAACTCCGAATCTTGGTGTTCGAGCCGGGCCTGAGCGTGACCTTCCCGCTGGTGTCTTCGCAGTTTTCCAGCCGGGCCGAAGAACCGTCCCTGGACCTGGTGCGGCTGGCTGTCCAGGAAATGGAACGGATCGAGGTTCCCCTGGGAATCTTCCCGGCGGTGCGGCTGAAACTGGAGTCGGCGGCCGGGACCGATCTGCTCTGGTTCGAGTCCGAGTTCCCCCATCGCATGCTGAAGTGGGAGACGCGCGACGGAAACCGGTTCGAGCTGCGGGAGAGCCGCAAGACGGCCTATTGGACTCAGAATCGCCCTGAAGATGAGCCCTTCTATCAGTGGTGAGGCGTCAGGGCGAAGCAGGGGGAGATCGCAAGCGCCCAGTCCCCACGGCGGCAGATGTCGATGCCGCGTCGCTTGATTTGCCTTATCGATTGAGTATCGATATACTCAAAAGTTTCCACCGCACTATCGGAGCTCAGTGTTCCCAGCGAGCTCCTCTGGTGAAGGGAGATGACGGAAGCGCATGATTGTCAGTCCCGAGCAAGTGATCCTGACACGTTTGAGCCGCGAGCTGTCCGGCATCGGCCGTGTGGCCCTGGGCGACGGCTTGCCCCGTCTGGTTCGACCACACCTGGCGGCAGCCACGCACTCGGTGTTGCTGTCGGACAATGGCGCCGGTCTCGACCGGGTGGACGCGGTAGTCGTGGAGGCTGCGCAGATATCCGACCGGGGAGACCTGGTGGTGGCTGCGGTCGATCCCGAGCTCCTGCCGGAGGCGGCCAGATGGATCGTGGCGACTCATCACACTCACGCCGACGGCCAGCCAAAGCTGGTGCGCGAGTGTAACCTCCCCGTCTCCCGCGAGCATTGCGTGGGGACGATCATCACCGAGTTGGGCGTGATCCGCATCTCCGAGGTGGGTCTGGTGCTGACCGAAGTGGCGCCGGGCGTATCCACCGACGAGGTCAAGCTCAAGACCAACGCCAGCCTTCACGTCGCCGATGACATTCGCTTGATGGAGTTTTGAGATCGCGTGCCGAACCGGAGGCGGTTGGTGTCTCCGGTGGCCTCGGCGTCGCTGCGAGCGGATTGCGGGTCGAGTCTCAGCCTTCCTGTTCGGCCACTACCTTCAGAAGGTCCAGAGTGGCGATGATGCCCACCACTTCGTCTCCTTCGGTGACGAAGAGCCGGTGGACTCGGCCAGCGATCATGGTGCGGGCGATTTCGGGGATGGGCGTGTCGTCGGGAATGGTGAATACGGTGGGAGTCATGATGTCGCTGACGCTGAGACCCTCGTCCCGGACATGGATCTGGTTCAGTTCGTCTCGATCCAGGTGGTATTCCCAGCCCCGCAAATAGAAGTCGGGCTGTGGAATCTCACCCGTCTCAGAGGCCACCTGCGCGATGTCTGTGAGGGAGACGACGCCCACCAGGTTTCCCTTCTCATCGGCGACGGGCGCGCCCGAGATTTCGTGGTCGACCAGAAAAGCCGCTGCTTCGTGAACCGACAGATTGTCCCGCAGCGTGATCACCTGCGGGTTCATGATCTCCTTGGCCGTCTGGAACTTCATTCCTGCTCGCCTCCACTCTCCAGGCCCGTGCCGTGGATTTGCCCTCTACTCTACCGGAATCGGCCTGTCAAAGCCCACTCTGAAACCGATCACCGCCAGGTGAACGCGGTAGTCTTGTGGGAAGAGATTCAGTTTCTCGTTGTAGTCGTAGTAGTTCCAGCGGCCGTAGACGGTCAGGCGGTCGGTGAGGGGAACCTCTAGGGTGGCCAGTGGCTGATGATAGGTGAGCGGAAAGTTTCCCACGGTGCCCCAGACACTGTACCCGAAACCCAAGCTGGCGCGCCGCGGCAAGGGCAGGCTGACCTGCAGGCTGGCGTAGTCGCCGCGTTCCCGGTACAGGGAGCGATCGGTCTGAAACGTCTGTGGGATCAAGATCGACAGGTCACTGCGGAAGCTGCTTCGTTCGTAAGTTCCGGAGACGATGAGCCGGTCTCTCGGGGTGTAATCGAACTGAAGGGACCAGTCGCGCGAACGCGAAGTGAAATCGATTGACGGCAGGTCGTCGTCGTGGTCGAAGAGGTTGGCGCTGCCGGTGAACTGCAGCGATTTCCAGGGCCGGAAACGACCGTTGATACGCAACCGATCAGAATCCACCGGGTCGGTGCGGAAGATGGGGCGGTCGGTGTCTCCGAACTCGTAGTCGGCGGAGATCCGGCCCCGACGAAAGTCGTAACTTCCCCCCAGTACCAGCACGTGGCGGGTCCAGGAGAGGAGCTGCCCGACCTCGACATCCTTCTTTTCATAGCGGTGACCGGCTCGCAGGGCCAGCCGGGGGGTGGCCCAGAACTGGGCTTGAAACTCCTGTACGTTCAGATCGGTCGCCAGCAGCGTGTTCAGGAGAGTGGATTGTTCCAGGCGATCGATCACGCGGTTTTCCAGCACCGGCTCCACGTTTCCAAACACCAGCAGGTTGAGCGTGGAGCCTGACACGTGGTAACGCCGAGTGCGGAAGCGCTCGGTGAATTGGATGCGGGAATGAGGCCGCCAGTCGGCCGAGAAATCGCCCCACAGACTGGGACGTTTGGCCGTTCCCTGGCTGAGCAGATCGCGGCTCTGGTAGAAGATGGCGTCCGGTGGGAAGGAAAAGAAGACGCCTTGGGTAGCGTCGGTGAATGTCGAATCCCAGTCAGCCAGGCCATAGGAGAAACGCCCTCGAAGCAGGAGCGTCCGATGGGCCTGCCAGACCGCGGAGGCATTGGAAAACGACACTACCCCGTCGACGTCCTGGCGACCCAGATACTCGTCCAGGACGATGTCCTGGCCGAAGATGCGGCGGCTGGAGTTGCCCGGCTGGAAGCCGTCGGAGCGGAGCACGGTCTGGTCGCGGTACCAGCGGAAGCCCTGCTCCAGGACCAGAGTCAGCTGCGGCCATTCGAATTGCACGCCCCCACCCAGGTCGTTGGCTTGCTGGTCGGCGTCGGCCTCGAGCAGGAACTCGTCGCCGTCGGCCGCCAGCGTGGTCACCAGAGGGCCGCCCCGGCTGCTGCGACGCCAGAAGACGTGAGGCGAAACTCGTTTGCCGGGCCGAAACTGCACTTCCAGGTCGATGCTCCGCTGAGCCACGTCGAAGCGATGCTGGCTCTCCAGCACTCCCTGGGCAAAGAAGGGGTTGGCGAAGCTGGGGATGGAACTGAAATAGCGATTTTGCCGGTAGTCGAAACGCAGTTCGTAGACGCCGTCCCGACTGGCCCGAACCCGGGCCGTGTTGTAGGGCTCACCGCCCCAGTTCGAGAAGCTGAACTCCAGGCGGTCGAAGAAGCGGTTGGCGCCATCGGGCGAGGAGGTGAAGAAGTCGGCCCCGAACAGCTTGGGGCCTTCTCCGTAGTCCAGCTGGCTCCGGTACAGATCTTCGCTTCCCTCCGGACCGGCCAGCCAGCGGTACCCGAGGTCCAGGGTGAATCGATAGTTTTCGTCCGCCGCGCGAGCCGGAGCAAGGATCAACCCTCCCAGCAGCAGCGCGATCATCAGGGGGAACCATCCTCGCACGCTCGTTGGCACGATTCTCACCTCAAGAATAAGGGGCTGACGTTGGAGCCGTGAATCTCACGATGGCAAGTGGTGCAGTTCTGGAAGCGGGGGCTGCGCACGTCGTGGAAGGCGGGAGGCTGGCTGCCCGCCACGCCGACGCTCCGGCTGTGGCACTCCAGACATAGCTGCTGGACCCGGGTGCGCCGCAACATTCGGGCGTTGATCGAGCCGTGCGGCTCGTGGCAGCTCTGGCAGTTGGTGACTTCCAGCGGCGCGTGTTCGAAAACGAACGGCCCGTTCTTGTCCGGGTGGCACGAGACGCAGCTCTGCTCGGTGGCCAGAGCGAAGCGTCTCAGGGAGGCCTGGTCCCCGGCATGGGGATCGTGGCAGTCCCCGCACGCCACGGCACCCTCCAGAACGGGGTGATGAAACGGTTTCTGGAAGGAGGCGCGAACCGCGGGATGGCAGCTCGAACAGAGGTCCAACTGGCGCTGCGACAGCAAACCGAACACCGGCTCCTCCGGATGGAGCCGGTGGCACGCACCGCAGGCGATGCCACCGCGGCCGTGTTCAGAGAATCGAAAGGCGGCCAGCTGGGTGTTGCCGGCATGACAGCTCAGGCAGGCCTCGACGAAACGGGCCGGCGGACGATTCCCGAAGCCAATGGAGCGGTCGTCGCCGCCGCTTTCCACGTGAGCCTCTCCCGGGCCATGGCAGCTTTCGCATTCCAGGGCCGCGTGAGGGGTCCGGAAAAAGCCAGGGTGGATCTGGTGGCAGGCCAGGCAGGTGTCGCTGCCCACGAACTGATCGGGAGCCGGGCCCGGCTGGTGCGCGGTTGCCCCTGCCAGCTGCAGGGCAGCCACGGCCAAGAGCAGACTGGCCACCCCCGACCCCCACAGGAGTCGCACAGTTTTGCGGTTGTCAGACATGCAGCCCACTCCTGGCCAAACGGCGGCCCCTCCCGAAGGAAGAGCCGCCCAGGTCGTCGACCCGCTTACCGGGCATGAACTCTCGCCACCGCAAACTCGGCCTGCGGACCGTGGCAGGCGGCGCAGGCCTCGCCAAAGGGGGCGATGTTGAGGAAAGCGTGGGCCGCCGCAGCCAGTGAGTCATGGCAGCCCAGACAGGCTGCAGAGTTGGGCGCAATCGGGGAGAAGAACTCCCGCGGGGCCACCGTGGGCAAGACACCCGCCGAAGGCACGACGTAGGTCTCCCCCTCATGGCACTTCTCGCAGTTGCGCCGATCGCCCGGGTACAGCACTTCGGTGAAGTCGTGAGGACGGTTGCCGAAGCCGTACACGGTGAAGGGGCGAGTCAATTCCTCACCAGTGTGAATCCGGTGAATCAGGTACTTGAGGTCGATCGATTCGGGCAGACCCTGCTCCGCCGGGCGCCGGGCGCTGTCGTCGGCCGCCGGTTGGTGGCAGACCACGCAGTACTCAGGGTCGTGCCTGATGCTGCCGTGCAGGGCCAGGTTGCGATGACAGGTTTCGCAGTTGGCGTCGGTGACCACGGTTCGCCGCGGTACGGGTGCCGGATCGGTGACAGCAATGTAGAATACCGGATTCTCCGCCGTTTCCCGAACCGACATCTCAGAAGTGGTCATGCCGCTGATCACGACGTTGCGGAAGCCTTCCGCGCCCACCGCGAAAGTGCCGGTCGCGTCGGGTGGGATTGCCTGCTGGAAGGTGTAGGTGAATGCATCCCCCACCGGCATCGCGTTGCCGACCGCCCCTTCGCGCGACAGGAAACTGTAGTCGGTGGTGGGACCGGCCAGCGCGAAGAACAAGAAATTCAGCGAGTTGGGATCGATCGGATCTCCGGCGTCGTTGGTGACCGCGAAGAGAACGGTCGGATTTTCACCGGGGCCGGTATTGGTCACGTCCATGATCTCGATGTTCAGCCCTTCCAGTTGCCGGGAATTGGCGGGAATGGTGTGGGCCAGCAAGATCGAAGCGTCAAACTCCAGCTCCCCCTCGGGAAAGTGGCAATTGGCGCAAAATCGATCCGAGATGGCCGGACCGCCGGCATGACCTTCACCCGTCATGAAGTTCACGTCATCGTGGCAAGACCCGCAAGTGTCACGAGCGGGCCGGAGGAGATAGGCTTCTGCCTGCACCGCCCCTTCGCGGTGGCAGGTGTCGCAGTAACGCACGTCCTGCGGGAAGACCACCGTCGAGTAGTCGTGTACCGATTGGCGGAAGCCGATGATCCGATAGGGCGTGCCCGCCTGCACGCTGGGCAGGTTCTCGCCGTGGTGGATCTTGTGGATCATGACCCGGAAATCGACCGTATTGCCGGTGTCCGGGTCGAGAACGCCCTGATAATGGCACATGATGCACAGTTCGACTGCTCGCCGGAAGCCGCCGTGTATCGCCAGCGGGTCGTGGCACTGGTTGCAGGTGTCGGTGCGCACGACGTCCCGGATGCGCTCCACCATGCCGCCGGCTGGGATGAAATTCACCACGTCGTTGTCGATCTGGTCGCCCAGCCCGAACTCTTCCAGGTCGCGGTCCGAGTAGATCCCGACGCTGTGGGTCGCAGTCGCGTCGTAGCCGGCCGGGAGCATGGTCCCAAAGCGGTACACGTACGTACCGTCCGCCACTTTCTCGAAGGTGCCGCCGGTGTCGCTGCTCGGCTGTACCGCACTGTCATTGGTGATGGGACTGGTGACATTGCGCGTGGTGTAGGTGAGATATTGATTCTCTCCGGCTGGTATGGTTCCCAGCAGGAAACGCGCCCGAATCGGGCCGGGTGTGAAGATGCCGTCCAGATCCAGAGGCAGCCCCCGATCATCCGCTACGGTGAACGTCACTGAGACTGCCCGACCGTCCACCTGAATGTCTTGCACGTTCAGGTTCAAGCCGGGACGAACGAAGGCGATCTGCTGTGCCGTCAGGTAATAGCGCTTGTCGAATTTCGAGTACGGAGTGCGGTCCATTGCCACCGCACCCAGCGCGACTACTACAGCCAGCCCCAGCACGATCCAGAATACCCACTTCTTTGCTCGCATTGCCGAAGGCTCCTTCCTTGAGAAAACTGCGGCTCCCTCGGTGAGCCGACGCCGTGCAGACTCCCCGGGGCGCTTTTCTACCACTCTCCATTTCAGGCATTTCGCATGCCACAGCACAGATCCCGAGTTATCGAGGGTCCACGCGCATTGAGTATGGGCCAGATACCCCGGTTCGTGTCAAATGCCCCAACCTGAGCAGCCACACGAATCCAAGCCAAGGAGGTGAGATGGTGAGCTGCAAGCTCTCTTTTAGTACTCCGGGTTCGTGAATACGGTGACGTATGCGGGCGCGGGGCTCTGACGGACGACAAAGAGATCGCCCGAGACCCCCGTGCGCCCGAAGGGTGGCGGGCGAGCCCCCAGGTGCCCGGCGCCTCGGAGCAGGGTGGCCCCCTCGGTTTCCGGGGGCCGGCTGCTGCTTCGAAACCCCCGCAACATACGTTGCTGTATTCATGGATCGGGGCACTTAGCCCTGAGCTTTACGCCCTACCCGAAGGGTACAGCGGCCTCGGCCGAAGTCATGAGAATTGGGTCTTGCAGGGGCAGCTGCAATTCTCTGGCGAGCTCTTCGGCGAGGCGGTGCATGTAGAGTCTGGCCTCCAGGCGAACTTCCCCGCTCGAGAGCCGGGGAATCACGACGGCGAAGGAGACTTGCCGGGATTGTTCCGGCTCGATGCGGATGTCTTCCACGGTCTCGTAATCTTCCCAGGGAAAGGCCGTCCGGCCGTCCGCGGTCAAGGGGCGCTGGCCGAAATAATAGTTGCGGCGCGCCAGGGTTTCGCCGGTGGGGGCGAGTACACGAACTTCCAGTTGGATGCGACGAATTCCGGGAACTCCGGTGGGAATGGTGTGGCCGGCGCCACTGTTGCGCACGCTGGCCGTGACCTGTAGTTCATCGGAATTGCTGAACGCGCCCCACACCGTCAGAGTGGCCGCCTTTTTGACCATCTCGCTGTTGCCTCCCAGGAAGGCATGGGCATGGACGCGTTCCCTGACGGGTCCGTCCTTGGCTGTCGCGCCCGAATAGGCGGGCATGTGGCAGTCCTGGCAGCGGACGCCGCGCTTGCTATAGGGGCCATCCAGCCACTCGCGGTAGGTGTTCTGGGTCTCCCTGTGCGAGACCGGGTGCTTGAACTGATGACAGATGGCGCACACTTCCGAACTGGTCAGAAAGGCTGAGGGCTGGCTCATGTGAGCTTCGATCGGCTCGGTTTCGTGGCGCCCGTATTTGACCGCTGTCTGGCCCCGGCGAGGGTACACGTAGGCGGCCACTGCGATGTTCATTCCGAGGTTCTCTTCGCCGGAGATGGTGTGGCAGAAGTCGCAGGTCACCCCCTCCTGGGCAATGGCGCTGAAGCGGTCCCATTCGAGCGGGACCTCTTTCAGAAGAGTCTCTCCACTCACGCTGGCGATCGGAGTGTGGCAGCTCAGGCAGAACGCCTTGTTCCTGCCTTGAGTCCGCTGCAAGACGCGATCCAGCACGGCCCGGTAGACCGGATCGGTGAACGAGCGCGAATGCATCGACTGACTCCACTGATTGTGGATCTCCTGATGGCAGCGAGCGCATTCGCTGGCCGGCGTGAAGTCGGTAACCTTCAGCGGTGGAAGCTGGAAGAAGGCCAGCGTGGTCAGGGCCGGCGCCAGTAGGGAAATGAACCAGATTCGGTGAGCCCAGCGGCGATTCTTCATGACAAACCCTCAGGTGGAATCATACCAACAAGTATCGCCCAAGGTGCAAGCGTGAGCCGCCGGATGCGTCCACCCAACGCTGATGGCGGCGGACTGCCTCGCATCCCAAACCAAGTGGCCTAGGACAGCGATAGAGTAAAGCAAGGCAGGTGCCTTTTCCATCGGCACCGAAGAGATTCGAAGCATTTCCCGCAGAGGTCCGGCGTTCTGCTGTGAAGGCTGCGGGGTCGCCTGCCCCGCAGCCGTTCGCCCAGCCGGGTCTTTTCACCCGCTCCCTGAGCGCAGCGCGGCGCCAGGCTCTCCCCTGGGATTCCTAATTGCATTTCTCAGGAGAGCTGCCGGCGCCGGGATGATTCGCCGCTGCCTGGGCCTCCGCCGCGACCCCCTGGCGAGAAATGCGAGCTCAGGCGCTGCGCTGATCCTCCGCCGGCCCGGCTTGGACGCGGTATCGAATTTGCTTGTTCAAGAGATGGATAGGGAGGTGTTGGATGACGACGACTTTGATCCTTCTCGGCTTGGCGGTCGTCGCGACCGCCTTGTTTTTCATCTTGCGACCGGCGCTTCCGAAGCTGCTCCAACTGCGAGGCAAGCGGATCGTCACGTGTCCTGAAACCGGACGGAAGGTGACGGTCGAAGTCGACGCACGGCGGGCCGCAGTGGGGACTGTCAGGGGAGGCGACGAAGGTCTGCGGCTGAGGACCTGCTCCCTCTGGCCGGAGCGGGCCGACTGTCATCAGAAGTGCGTCGGTCAGATCGAGTCGGACCCGGAAGCCTGCCGCTTCGAGACGATTCTGAACGAATGGTACCGGGGGCAGCGGTGCGCCCTCTGTAACAAGCGTTTCGAGAGCATCAGCTGGCACGACCACAAGCCGGGCCTGATCCACGACCAGGGCAGACGGATTCACTGGGAAGAGGTGGCACCGGAAGAGCTGGTCGAACTGCTTCCCGAAAGTCGCCCCGTCTGCTGGGATTGTCAGCTCTCAGAAGATTTTCGCCACCGCTTCCCCGACCTGGTGACCGATCGGGACTGGAACTAGCAGGCGTCGAGGCTTCTGGAGATTCACTTCTAGGCCAACTCCTCCAGCACGACCGCGGTTCCGTAGACCAGCAGCTCGGCGGCGCCGGACATGATCATGGCCGTTCCGAAACGGACGCCGACGATGCCGTTGGCACCCAGGTCCTGAGCTTCCTCGATCATCCGGTCCAGGGCCTGTTCGCGAGCCTCGCCCGACAGCTTGACGTATTCGTGAATCTCGCCTCCGACGAGGTTGCGCAGCAGTGCCAGCAGGTCCATTCCCAAATGCCGGGAGCGCACCGCATTGCCTCGTACCACTCCCAGAGTCTTGCTGATTCGGTGTCCCGCGATGTTCTCGGTCGTCACAACGATCATTTCTGAACTCCCCGGTACCGGTCGGTGCGGGCGTCACGCAGGCGCTCCGAGAAGACGGAGAGGAAGAGCAGGCCGAGGCCCAGAAAGAGGGAAAAGACGAGGATCTTCTCGATCAGGGGCTCGTGCGGTGCAGTCGCCAGTTGGTAGAGTGCATAACCGCTGGTCACGATGGCCCAGACGATCAGGATGAGCCACCCCAACCCCCGGCTCGCGGATTGGATAATGTGGCGTTCCCTTTGCTTCCAATCCCTGTCCGTAGGATGTTGAAAAGAGAGTTGCCGGGTTTCTTCTTTGATGCGCGTCAGCTCCTCCACGACCTGGCGGCAGGCGGTGCACCTCTCCAGGTGAGTCAGTACCCTTTGCTGCTGCTGTTGGGGCAGTTCTCCATCTACGAAGCCGGAGAGGTAGACCTCGATTTCGTCACACTGCACGAGACCTCCTCTCTTGGACCGCCTCGGCCAACTTCTTTCGGGCATGGTGCAGCCGGGACATGACGGTCCCGAGGGGAATGCTCAGAATCTGCGCGATCTCTGCGTAGCTGTGGCCCTGGTAGTCTTTGAGGAAAATGATCTCCCGTTGGATCTGAGGCAACTGGACCAGGGCCTCCCAGACTTCGCTCTTCAGGACCTGCCGGTCGGCGCGGGTCTGGTTGCGTGCCGGAAGGGCTTCGGGGAGATCTTCCCGGCGCGCGCGTGATCGTTTTCGGATCAGATCGATGGACAGATTGCGGACGATCGTCAGCAACCAGGGTCCGAAATCTTTCCTCATGTCGAACTTGCTGAGGTTGAGGTAGGCTCGAATGAAGGCGTCCTGGACCACGTCCAGCGCGTCTTCCTTGTTGTGCGTGTACTGGTAGGCGAGCCCGTAAGCCCGCTCCCGGTGCGAGGTGAAGATCTCCCCGTAGGCCTCTCGTCTTCCCGCCAGTGCATCCCGCAGCAACTCGGTCTCCGTTCGCTCTTTTCTTCTTCGAGATCTCATACGCCGTCTGCCGAAAACTATTCGCGCCCATCTTTACTGCAGGCGGACGCGTTCTGCAAGGCGCGCGAGGGCCGACGGGAGCATGGCCGGCGGTCCGTCCAGGGGGGATTCTCGACCGCTCATCGGTGGGCCACGCCGCTGGCCGGGCGGAGATTGGCGCATATTCTCGCAGGAATTATCATGAAAGAGTCCGGAGCCGTCGGTCCACCCTGCTGGGGGACCAAAGGAGGGCATTCGACCAAGATGAATCTGCTGACCTTGATCGCGAGTCTGATTTTCACTTTCGGCTTGGTCTCTTTTGGAGCCCTGTCGTATCTCTGGCTGCGCGAACTGAAGCAGGAAACGGCCCGCAGCACGATGACCCACGGGGTGCTGGTCATTTTCGCCACCTTCTGGTTCGCAGTGCTGCTGTTCAATGTGGGTTGGGCGATCTACCGTCCCGAACAGCATTCGACCGTGTCGTTGCTGGTCTGGGCGACCGCATTCCTGTGGCCCCCCTTGATCATGCAGATGGCCTGCGGGGAAGCGGGCCACCCGCTACGGCAGAAGTGGTACCTGCGGGCGGCCCTTTGGGCCGAATGGGCGGCGGCTGCGGTGCTGGGGAGCCTTCCCGTACTGTGCGCCCTCGGTCAGGTTCCCAGCCATTGGCTCTACTGGTCCGTGTGGGGCTTCGGGACGATGTTCATCGTGGCTGCCCTGTACAGTGTTTACCTCGAGCGGGCCGGACGCCCGGCACGGGAGACGGAGGCCGAGCGCACCACGCGTTTCTGGAACACCTGGCTCTGGGGCTTGGTCGTGATCGTGATGGGTTCGCTCATCGTCGGGCGGCCCAGGTCTCTCGAGGTAATCTTCGAAATCGTAGGACCGTCGTTTCCTTTGTTATTCTTGTTCGTCAACACCTATTTCCGGGAGCGGCTGACGTTCTTCGACGTGTTCGTCAAACGGGGTAGCTTCGTACTCCTCACGCTGTTGCTTCTTGCCGTCTTCTTCCAGCTGACCAGTTTCATCTGGCTGGAACCCGCCTTCGAAGGAGGCCGGGCCTGGTTGTCGGCCCTCGTCTTCCTGCCCGTCGCTTTGTCGCTGCCCTGGTTGTACGCGCGTCTGAGCAACTGGCTCGATCGTGTGTGGCTAGGCCGCCGCTTCGGGGTCCTGGAGGCCGTCAAGCATTTTCTGGCCGGCCTGCCCGAAGCGACCTCTGAAGCTCAGCTCGTCGCTCAGGCCGAGCAGCGGCTGGGCGAGATCTTCCAGGCCCCGGTCCAGATCGTGCTGGATCGGGACAAGCCTGCCGCGGGCGATGACCCCACGGTGGACGTTCCGATCCGCGTGGAGGGGGAGGCCGTGGGCTTCGTCCGCGTCGGGCGCCGCGAGAACCGAATGCCCCTGTTCAGCCGGGACGTTTCGCTGCTGGTGTCTTTGTCTGACGTGTTCTCCTACAACCTGGAGAACGTGAGGCTACAGCAGCGCAAGCAGGATCAGGAAAAGGAGGCACGCGAGCTGATGATCCACGCGGGTCGCTCCGAGCTGAAAGCCCTGCGGGCCCAGATCAATCCCCACTTCCTCTTCAACGCGCTCAACGCCATCGCCAGTCTCATCCCGCGCCAACCGGATCGAGCCGAAGAGACTGTCGAACAGCTGGCGGAAGTCTTTCGCTACACGCTCAAGGAATCCGACAAGGAGTGGACCCGCCTGGAGGACGAAATCGACTTCGTCCGGGCCTACCTCGAGGTGGAGAAAGCGCGTTTCGGGGAGCGGCTGGATGCCCGTATCGATTTGCAGCCCGGCCTGGAGGGCCTGCAGATCCCCACGATGATCGTGCAGACCCTGGTCGAAAATGCGGTCAAACACGGGATCATGCTGAGCCGTGGGGCCGGTACGATCCGGGTAGCGGCTCGGCGCCGGGGCGGGAGCATCCGCCTCGAGGTGGCCGACAACGGTCCCGGCTTCGGGCTGGAGTTGAAAGCGGGAGACCTGCCCCCCAGCAGCAAAGGGACGGGGTTTGGGCTGCGCAGCGTCCAGGAGCGGCTTCGAGGGTATTTCGGCGAAGCGGCCCGTCTCCAGTTGAGCCGGGACGAAGAGCGTGGAGTCACCATCGTTGCTGTGGAGATTCCCGCCTCCCATGCCTCTCCGTCTCTCAAGACCGGGACTCACCCATGATCCGAGCTTTGCTCGTCGACGACGAGGCGCCAGCCCGGGAGCGCCTGAAGAGGCTTCTCGATGCCCACGCGGACGTGGTGGTCGTCGATGAGGCGGGAGACGGCCGGCAGGCCCTGGACAAAATCGCTCGCCACGGGCCGGACCTGCTTTTCCTGGACATCGAAATGCCGGTGCACTCGGGAATCGAAGTCGCTTCGGCTCTACCACCGCCACGCCCTCAGATCATCTTCTGCACGGCCTTCGATTCCTATGCCATCGAGGCATTCGAACACAATGCGGTCGACTATCTGCTCAAGCCGGTCAGTCGCCGGAGGCTGGCCAAGAGCCTGGAGCGAATTCGCCGGGTCCAGCGGGAGCGTTCACGCAGCCGGGAAGTGGAAGAGGCCGGCAGCACCCAGCAGCTCCTCTTTCCCAAGCAGGCGGCCGGCGCCCCCCACAGCTTGGACTACTATGGAAGCTGCCGGCCCGCCCGGGAAGTCGGCGGCGACTACTACGACTTCATTCAGCTGGCGCCGGGCCGCCTGGGTTTCGCCGTGGGAGACGTGGCGGGCAAGGGTGTCTATGCGGGCCTGCTGATGGCAGGCTTGCAGGGGCGGCTGCAGAGCCGCGCCGCGGGCTCCCAGAACGACCTCGGAGGACTCTTCTCGGAAATGAACCAGCGCATCTGGAGTACGACGGCGCCCGACAAGTATGCCACCTTGTTCTATGCCGTCTTCGACGGTCACCAGCGCCGACTGACTTCGGTCAACGCGGGACACCCGCCGCCCCTCCTCTGGCGCGGGGGCCGGCTGGAAAGGCTGGAGAGCGGGGGCCTGCCGCTGGGGCTGTTTCCCACGGCGGAGTATTCATCCGAGACGGTGGACCTCGCGTGCGGAGACCTCGCCCTCCTCTTCAGCGACGGGCTGGTGGAAGCGACGGATCCTCTCGGAAACGAGTTTGGAGACCAGCGCCTGGTCGAAGTCGCCCAGGCACATTTGTCTTTGTCCGCCCGCAGGCTTCACAATGAAGTCATGCGAGGACTGGACGCGTTTCGGCAGGGCGAGCCGCCGGCCGACGATCTGACTCTCGTGGTGCTTCGCGTGCAGTGATCGAACGGGCAGCAGTTTTCTCAAGGCCGACCGATGGAAGAAGCGGCAGCGTTTTCGGGCGACCAGATTCGCGCCTTGCTGGTGGACGACGAGGAACCGGCGCGCCTGCGACTGCGCCAGCTGCTGCAGGCTGTCCCGCAGGTCGAGGTGGTGGGTGAAGCGGACGACGGCGAATCCGCATTGCAGCGGATCGCCGAACTCGAGCCCGACCTGGTGTTTCTGGATATTCAGATGCCGGGTTGCAGCGGCCTGGAGGTGGCCGCCTCCTTGGCGGGCCCTGGACCTCGAATCATCTTCTGCACGGCGTACGATCAGTACGCCGTGGACGCCTTCGAGTTGAACGCGGTCGACTACCTGCTCAAACCGGTGAGCCGAGCGCGCCTGCAGGCGGCCCTCCGCAAAGTGACCTCCGGAAGCGAGGAAGCCTCCTCCTGGGAAAACGTGACCAGAAGCCGCCCGCCGCGCCGCTTTCTGGCCAAACGGGGATCCAGTTACCGGGTCTTTCCCGAATCGGAAGTGCTCTACTTCGGCAGCGAGGAGGGGCTCACCAAGCTGTGCACCGCCCAGACCGAGGGGTGGATGCAGCCCACGCTCACTCAGTTGGAGGAGCGGCTCGACCCGGGCGGTTTCTATCGCATCTCGCGTGCCGCAATCGTCAACTTGCGGGCGGTTCGTGAGGTGGCGCCGCTCATGGGTGGCTACGGGCAAGTCGTGCTCCGCAACGGGCAGAAGCTGGAGGTGAGCCGGCGACGCTTCAAGGGGCTCTTGGATGCATTGGAGCGGGGTTGAGGAGGTCGTTTCGCTGAATCACTCGATGGCGCTCGAGCACTCGGTTCGAAATGGAGAGATTCGAAGCAGGCAGGGTGCACCCTGGACCGTTCAACCGGAAAAATCCGCCATTCGCCCTGGCGAGGCGAGCATTTTGGCGCCCAGATCCGTACAGTGGAGTAGAACTCGAGGAAAGAGTCCATGAAATTCGTTCGTTTACTGTTCAAGAGTGTGTTTCGGAATCGGCTGCGCAGCCTGTTGACCGTCAGCAGCATCGGGGCCGCACTGTTTCTGATCGCGACCTTGTTGACGCTGCTCTATACGCTGACCAACCCGCCGGAGACTCCAGATTCCGCCCTGCGCCTCATCACCCGGCACAAGATCTCACTGATGAACGCGCTGCCGACTAGCTACCTCGAGAAGATTCGCAGCGTCGAGGGAGTGGAGGCCGTCATCGGCTCAATGTGGTTCGGAGGTGTGTACGAGAACAAAGGCGTGGACAACATGCTGGCCCAGTTCGCCGTTTCCACCGAGCAGTTCTTCGAGGTCAACCCCGACATGGAGATCACCGAAGCGGAAAAGCAGGCGTTCCTGTCGGACCGCTCGACCGCCATCGTGGGGCGAAAACTGGCCGATCGCTATGGCTGGAAGTTGGGAGAGACCGTTCATTACAAGAGCAACCTCTTCCCCGTCAAAGTGGAACTGAAGATCGCCGGCATTTACGACGAAGGCGGCGATCAGGGAAGTGGAGTCTACTTCCACTGGGACTACTTCAATCAGGCCATGCAGAACAACGGCATCATGGGGACTTTTTCCATCCGCGCCTCCTCACCCGAGTCGGTTCCCCTGGTAGCCGAACGCGTGGACGAAATGTTCAAGAATTCCACGCAACCGACCAAGACGGAGACCGAACGAGCTTTTCAGCTCAGCTTCGTGGAGATGCTGGGCAACGTGCAGCTGCTGATCAGCAGCATCTGCCTGGCCGTCATCTTCGCCGTGGTACTGATCGCGGCCAACACGATGGCCATGTCCATTCGAGAGCGGGTGCGCGAGATCGGAGTGCTCAAGGCTCTTGGGTTCCAGCGCCGCCAGGTACTGGGTCTGCTGATCAGTGAATCGTTGCTGCTGGCCCTGTGCGGGGCCCTGCTGGGGTCCTGGGGCGCCAAGTTCTTCTTCAGGGGAGTCGACATGGCCGCGATTTCGGCGGGATTCGTTCAGCAGTTCGACATCAACGGACTGATCCTGGGCGTGTGCGCCGGGCTGGGAGTGCTGATCGGTGTTCTGGCCGCTGGAGTACCCGCTTGGCGGGCCGCTCAGCGACCCGTGCTGGAGGCCCTGCGAAATGTCTGAGCCGGCGAAGGGCCGGGGGCCTGGGGGCGTGAGCCCCCAGTGTGAATACCAATGAAGATTCCTTTGAAATACAACTTGAGAAGTCTTTGGGTGCGCCGCACGGGGACGTTGATGACCGGGCTGGGTATCGGCTTGACCATTGCGGTCCTGCTGACCATGGGGGCCCTCGTCAACGGGCTCTTTTCGACTTTCGTCAGCACCGGACACGACACGGACGTGATCGTGATGCGCCAGGGGAGCGCGAGCGAGCCCAACAGTTGGTTCAGCCGCGAGGCCTATCAGGAACTTCGCCTGCTCCCCGAAGTAGCGCGGGACTCTGAGGGCGAACCCTGGGCGGTGGGAGAGATCATCGTCGTGATCAACCACCCCAAGCGGGACGGTGGTTCATCCAACGTGATGGTGCGGGGAACGTCCCAGCGCGGGTTGGAGATTCGCCCCGAGGTCGAACTGGCGGAGGGTCGGATGTTCCGCAAGGGTGTCCGGGAACTCGTCGCCAGCCGCAGCCTGGCCGAACGCTTTCAGGACATGAGAGTGGGCGACACACTGCAAATCGCAGCCAACGATTGGAAGATCGTCGGACTGTTCGACGCCGGAGGCACGGCCTATGGCTCCGAGCTGTGGGGTGATTACGACGAGATCGCCCAGGTCTGGAGCCGTCCCATTTACTCCTCCGTGACATTGCGGGCCAATTCTCCCGGGGAGACGGCGGGGATCATCGAGGCCGCCACGGAGGATCGTCGTTTTCAGTTGCAGGCGATGAAGCAGAAGGAATACTTCCAGATGCAGATGGTGTCGGCCGGCGGAATCACGGCCCTGGGACTCTTCATCGCAATCGTGATGGGGATCGGCTCGACGTTCGCCGCCATGAACATGATGTATGCCACGATCATGGCGCGCTTTGGCGAGATCGGCACGCTGCGCGCTCTGGGTTTCCGCCGGCGCAGCATTCTGACTTCGTTCGTGGTGGAAGCGATCATACTGGCGCTGATCGGCGGTATTCTGGGGTGCCTGCTGGCGATTCCGATCCAGATTTATGCCTGGCTCACGGGGCCCATGGGGAGCATGAACGTGATCACTTTCAGCGAAGCCGTCTTCAATTTCCGGATCACGCCCTTTCTGATGTCGCTGGGACTGACCTTCTCGCTGTTCGTAGGAATCCTCGGAGGTTTCTTCCCGGCCTTTCGGGCTGCTCGACTGCGGCTCATCGACGTGTTGAGAGACTGAGAGACTGATGGAAAAGCAACTGCAGGCCTTGAGAATCGATCGCGACAAGAAGGGGAGGCAGTCCTCCCAGCGCTCCTGGCTCCTTTTGCTGGTCGCCTTCTTTCTCGGCTCCATCCTGGCGTTTTTCGTCTTCCGGGCCTTTTTCCTGCCGCCGGGCACTGCTGGCGGAGCTGCCTCTGCGGCGGGCGACGGAGACGAGAAGCAGGCAGCGCGGGCCGCAGCGCCGTTGGAACGTGGCCCTGACGACCCCATTCTGATCGCCACCGGCTACATCGTCCCCCACTATCGGATCGAGGTGGGCTCGAAGATTGTCGGCAAGGTGACCTGGGTAGGGGTGGAGAAATCCGATCGGGTCCGGAAGGGTCAGCTGTTGGTCAAGCTGGACGATGCGGAGTTCCAGGCCCAACTGGGGCAGGCTCGGGCGGCGCTGGTTTCGGCCCGTGCCCGCCTGGCCGAACTGGAGGCCGGGACGCGCCCGGAGGAGATCCAGCGGGCCGAAGCCGAGCTGCGCCGCAGCCAGGCCGACCGGGAGAACACCGAGCGGGAGTTTCAGCGGCTTCGCAAGCTGCTCGAGACCGGGGTGATCTCGCAGCAGCAGGTCGATGACGCCCGCACCCGCCGTGACGTGGCCGATGCGGCCGTGGGCGTGGCCGAGAAAAACCTGGAGCTGGCGCGGCTGGGTCCCCGCCAGGAACAAATCGATTCGGCGCGGGCGGAAGTGGAGCGGAATCAGTCATCTGTCCGTTATTGGGAAACCCAGGTGGCCGAGACCGAGATCCGAGCGCCCAGCGCCGGCACCGTGCTGGCGCGGATTTCCGACGTCGGCGAAATGGTCTCGACCTCCTTCGCCGGGGGCGCCACGGTGGTGGCGCTGGCGGATCTGGCCGACCTGCAGGTGGAGTTGGACATCAGTCAGTCAGACTTTCACAACATCGCCATGGACAACCGCTGCGAGATGGCGCCGGTGGCCTATCCGTCTCGGCGTTACAGATGCGAGATCGCCGAGATCGCGCCGGAGGCCAATCGGCAGCGGGCCACCATTCAAGTCAAGGTCCAGATCATCGAACCCGACTCGTATCTGCGCCCGGAAATGGACGCGCAGGTGACCTTTTACCCGCCCGCAGCGAGCGCGGAAGCGGAACACCAACGCGACAACCCGTAAAGGAACGAACGCCATGAGTCAGACTCTCGTGATCATGAAAGACGTGACCAAGATCTTCTACAAGGAGGCCACCGAAGTCGTGGCTCTGGACCAGGTCGACCTCTCGATCCACTCCGGAGACTTCATCAGCCTGATGGGGCCATCGGGTTCGGGTAAGAGTACCCTCCTGAATCTGATTGCGGGCATCGACCGGCCCACCGGCGGAGAGCTGCGCATCCTGGGTGAAGATTTCCAGGACATGAGCGAGGACGACCTGGCGTCCTGGCGCAACGAACACATCGGGTTCGTCTTCCAGCACTTCAACCTGATCCCAGTGCTGACGGCTTTTGAAAACGTAGAACTGCCCCTCCTGCTGACCCGGCTCTCCCGCAGGGAACGCCGGGAGCACGTGGATGCGGCATTGTCACTGGTGGGGCTGACCGACCGCATGGAGCACTATCCGCGCCAGCTGTCGGGTGGCCAGGAACAACGTGTGTCCATCGCCCGCGCCATCGTCACCGATCCCACCTTCATCCTGGCCGACGAGCCGACGGGTGACCTGGACGCCGAGAGCGCCCGCGACGTGCTGGAAATCCTGTCCAAGCTGAACCGGGACTACGGCAAGACGATCATCATGGTGACCCATGACCCCAAGGCCGCCGCCTTCGCCTCCATCAACCATTACCTGGAGAAGGGCCGGCTGAAGACTCAGGACCGGGAAGTGCTCTCGGTACGATGAGAGTGAAATTCAAGATTCAAACGTCTGACGCTTCAACCTTCTTCACCTCGTCCCCATCAGGAGTTCCATGGTGAGCTGGTCCAGCCGTTCGTAGGCGAGGCGGCGTCGGGCCGCCTTCTTGCGACCCAGCCGGGCCGCCAGCAGTTTCCTGGCGCGGCCTTTCTTGTACCCGGACATCCACTTGGAGAGTTGGGGATCGTCGCGCTGGATCGACCCGATCAGCCCCTGGATTTCCGCATCGTTGCGAAAGCGTTCCGCCTTCTCCTTGAGGATGAGGTAGGTCCGCATGCAGCCCGAGGCGAAATCTCGGACCCCCCGCAGATCCTCGCTGCGGTAGGCGTGGGCGTCGAAGTGGCGCGGGCCCTGGTAACCGCATTCCTCCAGGAATCGGACCAGGAAAAAAGCACCTTTGAGGTTGTCCGACCCGAAACGCAGGTCCTGGTCGAATCTCCCGGGCTTCTGGTCGTTCAAGTCGATGTGAAAGAGCTTCCCGGCCTCCCAGGCCTGCGCCACCGCATGATAGAAGTTCAAGCCCGCCATCTGTTCGTGGGCGACTTCCGGGTTGACGCCCACCATGTCCGGGTCGTCCAGGGTATGGATGAAGCCCAGCATGGCTCCCGTCGTGGGCAGGTAGATGTCTCCACGCGGTTCGTTGGGCTTGGCTTCCAGCGCGAACTTCAGGTCGTACTTCTGGTCTTTCACGTACCCGATCAGGAAGTTGAGGCATTCGCGGAAGCGTTTCAACGCCGTGACCGCGTCTTTGGCCGCATCCACCTCGGCTCCTTCGCGCCCGCCCCAGAAGACGTAGATCCTCGCCCCCAGTTCGACTCCCAGGTCGATGGCCCGCATCGTCTTCTGGAGCGCGTAGGCGCGCACCGTCGCGTCGTTGGACGTGAAGGCCCCGTCCTTGAACACCGGGTCGGTGAAGAGATTGGTGGTCGCCATCGGGACGGTCACGTCGTGGTCGGCGAGGGCCTTCTTGAAGTCCCGGACAATTCTCTTTCTTTGAGCCGCGCTGGCGTCGATGGGCACCAGGTCGTTGTCGTGGAGATTGACTCCGTAGGCCCCCAAAGCACCCAGCATCTGGACGATTTTCACGGGCGCAGGAGGTCGCCGGGTGGGCTCGCCGAAGGGGTCGCGGCCGGGGTTGCCCACCGTCCAGAGTCCAAAACTGAACTTGTGATCGGGGTGGGGCGTGTAATCGCTCATCGGTCAATCCTTTCCTTGGATCAAACGCCGGTGTTTCTCGAACAGCCCGGAGGTTGCCATCTGCCGGCCCAGACTGCACTGCAAATCGTAGAGCTGGTCGTAGAGAGCCGCTTCCTCGGTCCGGGGCAGGCAGCGCGTGGACTCGTCCAGCGGGCAGCGTCGCGCGATCTCGCCGATCTCCTCGTCGCCGGCGCACCAGCAGGCCTGCAAGGCGGCGCCCAGGGCCGGCCCTTCCTTCAGCCGGGGGCAGACGACAGGGAGCCGGAAGACGTCCGCGCACAGTTGTCTCCAGACCGAACTGGCGGCCCCGCCGCCGATCAGGCGAATCTCACGGGCCTCGACGCCCAGCTGGCCGAGGCGTTCCAGCCCGTAACGGAGGCCCAGCGTGACCCCTTCCATGGCGGCTCTGGCCAGCTGGCCGGGCAAGCAGGTGGAGGGGCGCAACCCCAGCAGGACTCCCGTGGCATCGGGGAGGTTGGGCAGGCGTTCGCCCTCCAGGTAGGGCAGCAACAGCAGTCCGCCCGACCCCGCAGGGACTTCCTGGACGGCGGCGTCGAATTCCGCCAGAGAGCCCATCTGCAGGCCCTGGCGAATCATTTCCGTGGCCACCGTGACGTTCATGGTACAGCCCAGGGGCAGCCACCCTCCCGTGCTGTCGCAGAAAGCGGCAATTTCTCCCTGCGGATCGATCACCGGCTCGGGGCTGTAGGCGAAGAGCGTTCCCGAGGTCCCGAGGCTGACCGTCAGGATGCCCGGTGCGACGTTGCCCGAACCAATCGCGCCCATCATGTTGTCTCCGCCGCCGCTGGACACCACCACCGGTTCGGACACACCCCAACGGCGCGCGATTTCGGGACGCAGTTCGCCCGCCGCCTGGCGCGACTCGATCAGCTCGGGCAGACAGCCGGACAGATCCCGCTCCGGGTCGATCCAGCGCAGCGCCGAAGAGGACCAGCGGCGGTGCGGCACCTGGAAGTATCCGGTCCCCGAGGCGTCTCCCGGCTCGGCCGTTTTGCGGCCCGTCAGGTGGAAATTCAAGTAGTCATGCGGAAGCAGCAGCGAGTGGATCCGCTGGTACTCCTCAGGCTCGTGGCGCTTGATCCAGAGAATCTTGGAAGCCGTGAAGCCGGGTGGCAGGTCGTTCCCGATCTCGGCCATGTACGCGGGGCGCCCGCCGGCGGACTCCTGGATGAGGCGGCATTCTTCGCCGGTGCTGGTGTCACACCAGAGTTTGGCGGGCCGGACCACCCGATCCTCCTGGTCCAGCGCCACCAGGCCATGCTGCTGGCCGGACACCCCCAGGGCGCGCACGCGCGAAAGCTCGACACCGCGCTGGCCCAGGCTGGCGATGCACCCATCGAGAGCGTCGAGCCATTCCCGAGGGTGCTGCTCCTTGTGCCCGGGCGGCAGGCCCGGGATCAGGTCGTAGCTTTGGCTGGAGGAGACCACCTGGCCCGTTGCACTGTCCCAGGCCAGGCACTTCAAACTTTGCGTACCGCAGTCGATTCCCAAACAGAGCATGCTTCCCCTCTCACCGCCAGGCCTCGGAAACGCCCTGCATTGTGGCTCGAACAGAGCGGGGGATTCAAGATTGTCGGCCGGGGGGTCTCGAGGTACGTCGGCCGGGAGAGGCGGGAGGGCCGGATCTGAACCGGCGCTCCCTTTCCTCGGTCAGCGGTCGGGCATCGTGGACCCGATCACTCTGCATCACCGGCCGGAAGCCGGTGGCACGGACGCTCAGAACGACAGCCGCAGCGCAAACTGCATCAACCGGGGATTGCCCACGGTGCGCAGGATCTGGCCGAAGCTGGCGCTGAAGACGTTCGTCGCGGGGTTGGCGAAGCTGACGTTGTTGAAGGCGTTGAACACTTCCCAGCGGAACTCCAGCTGGGTGCCCTCGGTCAGCCGCGTCACCTTGCGCAGGTTGAAGTCCAGCGCGAAGCTCGAGGGCCCGAAGATCTCGGTCTGTCCCAACTGGCCCAGCCGTCCCGCTTGAGGCAGCTGGAAGAGCCCCGCGATGGCCGACGGGTCGGAGCACTGCGCGTTCAGCTCGGACGAAAGGCAGGGGTCGAACCAGAAGACACCGCCGCCGATGTCACGCCGGCCCGTCATGTTCTGCAGCTCGCCGCGAGTCACCGCCGTAGCCAGGTCGACCGTGTTGTCGTCGGAGATGGCACTGCGATGGAAGGTGCCGACGCCGGAAGTGATCGTCAGGGGCCGGCCGCTGCGGGCGTTGATGATGCCGCCGAACTGCCAGCCGCCCAGCACCTTGCTCCAGACGTTGTTACCGGCCAGGTAGCGGTGCCCGGGCCCCAGCGGGATTTCATAGATCCAGTTGACCTTGAACAGGTGGCGCGGCATGAACTCCTGGCGCGTGTAGCGGGGAAAGCGCACCGAACTGGGCCGCGTGTCGTTGATCAGCGTGTTTTGATCCCCGTCGAAATCGGCCAGTGCCTTGCCGAAAGTGTAGTTGGCCTGCAAAGAGAGCCCGGTCGCGAAGCGCCGCCGCAGCTCCAGTTCGAACGCATGGTATTGCGAAGAACCGTCGTTGACCATGGCCCGCGAGCTGTGCACGAAGGGGTTGGCCTGGAAGAAGTTGGCCGGGAACCGGCCTTCCAGCACCTGCCCCCAAAAGCTGCCGCCGCGGATTCTCGATTCTCCCGAAGACGGCCTGGAAGTCTCGCGCTGGGTGAGACGGTACACGAACTCGCCCGGTTCGTTGAAGTCGAGCGCGTCGATCAACGCCGAACGGCGGCGCAGGCGGCTGACATCGCCGGAGATGAGCGCATCCATCAGCGGGTTGGCAATAGCGCAGGATGCTCCCGTCCCGGCATCGAAACGCGAGCCGAAGCCCTCGGCGCGATTGCAGGCCAGATTGAGCTGGGCGATCACGAAAGCGTCCAGGAAAGACATGCCGGTGATCTCGTCGACAGCGAAGATGTTGATCTCGTTGAAATCGGCCACCCGGCGCTGCTTCACCCCGTGGTTGCCCACGTAGCGGACTTCCAGGGCCCAATTGGGCAAAATCTCACGCTGAATCCCGAAGGTCCACTCCTGGTAGTAGGGGGTGGCCAGCCCCTCCTGGAAGGTGCGGAAATCCTGAGCCGTGCTGTCCAGGATGGAGCGGCGCGCCGGCAATTCGAAATCGGGAACGGGGGCCACCGGAGGGCCTCCGCTCAGGACGTCGCGCAGCAAGGTCGGGTTGTTCTGGCAGTTCCCGTCCACCGGGATACAGTCCTGGTCCACCACCAGGCCTTCATTGTCGTCAATGTTCCCGTCGATGACGCTGAACACGTCCTGCTGGTAACTGATCCGGAAACCGGCCCGAAACGAGGTCTTGCCGTTCCCCCAGGGATCCCAGGCCAGTCCCAGCACCGGCCCGAAGTTGTTG
Organism: Acidobacteriota bacterium; assembly: GCA_041630155.1. GTDB lineage: Bacteria > Acidobacteriota > UBA6911 > RPQK01 > JANQFM01 > JBFGHG01. The sequence continues at coordinate 19,614 of JBFKLX010000014.1, read as the reverse complement.
TAGTCGTCGTCCCAGAAAGGCAGGCCGTTGTTGGCGCCCCCAGGCACGTAGGGAACGGTGCAGCCGGTGATCAAGTCCACTGCGTTGTCGGTGCTGGGCTCGACCGGACCCCCTCCCAGCAAGGGACAGGCGCGGCCCGACAGCACACCCGGATTGAAGAAGCCCTGCGGGCCCGAAATCCCGAAGACGGAATCGAACCCGCCTTCCGGGAGCAGAGTCAGCCCTTGCAGCTCGACCGGCACCGACTGGAACTCCCAGCGCAGGCCCAGGTTGAGCGTCAGGTTGGGCGAGAGGTTCCAGGTGTCCTGGAAGAAAGCGTCCACCTCGCGGTCCCGGTAAATGCGGCGCTCGAAGGCGCCCGCCACGAATCCGGAGGTCAGAGAGGTCACGTTGTAGCGGATCTCGACCTCGCCGATGGCGCCCACCAGGTTGTTGATCAGGTCCCGAGCGTTGTTGTAATCGGTCGAGATGATGTCGGTCCCCCCGGAGAGGGCGCGCAGGTTGGACTCGCTGAAGCCCGGCGGGTTGTCGCCGCGGTTGAAGTCGATCTCGCCGAAGGGAGCGGTCTCGAAGAGGCTGCGGTTGTTGACGTAGCGGTTCCGAAACTCGAAGCCGAACTTGAACTGGTGATCCCCCCGGACCCAGGTGAGGGTGTCGCGGACGTTGAAGGTTCGGTTGAGGCGCACCGAATCCCCGCCGCCCGGCTCGTAGGGGTCGGTGATGTCGTTCAAGTCGAGAGTGAAGGGGGTGGGGAAGGGCTGATTCCGGATGAATCCGTTTTCTCCCACGATGATGCCCGATCGCAACTCGTTGATCAGCGTCGGCCCGAAACTCGAGGCCAGTGCTGCCGAATAGGCGCGGGTCAGCGTGGTCCGGGCGCCCAGAAAGGGCTGGTCCGGGTAGGGGGGCTCGCGGCCGTTGATGAAGTCTCCCTCGATGTTGCGGTCGTTGTAGTTGAAGCTGAAGTAGAGATTGTGGTTGTCGTTGAACACGTGGTCCAGCCGGAACGCCGGTTTGTGCAGGAAGGTCAGTGAGGCGGAGTTGAAGCGAAAGGCTCCGGTGTTCAACCCGTCTCCCAGGTCGAAGTTGTTGGGCAATGGGACCAGGCCCAGTACCTGACCCGTGATGAAGGGATCGACCGAAGTGGGGTTGGAGGCGTTGAAGCGGCTATCCACACAATACCGGCCCAGCGTGGTCTCCACCTCCGACCCGCAGGCCAGCAGGTTGACGCTGCGGATCAAGTCGGGGTTGGCGGCCACGTTCTCGGGGGTGGTGCGCAGGTCGTCCAGGTAACGGAAGATCCCCTGGCGGGCCTCAGCCGTGTAGACCGTGCGGTTGACGGCAATGCCTCGGGATTCCCGCAACTGTTCGTAGCCGAAGTAAAAGAAGGTCTTGTCCTTCTTGATGGGCCCGCCCACCGATCCCCCGAACTGATTTCGGATCAGCTTGGGGACTTCGACTCCCGCGCTGTTGTTGAAGAACTCGTTGGCATTGAAGACGTCGTTGCGGTGAAACCAGAACACCGATCCGTGCCAGTCGTTGGAACCGGACTTGGTGACGGCAGAGATATGGGCTCCGCCCCGCGTGTACTCGGCCGACGAGATCCCGGTGACGACGCGAAACTCCTGCACGTTCTCGGCCGACAGTTCCATCAGGGGCTGGTCGAGCATGATCGAGGAGGCGCGGTTCAGGTTGTCCTGAGTGTCGATCCCGTCCAGAGTGATGGCGATCGAGCGATGGCGCTGGCCGTGCACGAACAGCTTGTCGCCCTGGCCGTCGGGACTTCTTTCGAAGAACACGCCCGCCTGAAGCAGGGCCAGATGGGAGGCATTGCGCCCGTTCAAGGGGAGCTGCGCGACTTGGCGTTCGTCGACGGCAGCGCCGATCTCGGCGTCCACGGTGTTGACGATCTCCTGGGCTGCCGATCCCTGAACCACCACTTCCTGATCGGGGGCACCCACCACGAGCCGAACGTTCAGGTCCGTGGCAGCTCCGGTCTCGACCAGCACGTTTTCCACCACCGCACGGTTGAATCCCGCCAGCTCCACTGTGACTCGGTAGGCGCCCAGGCGCACGCCCGGAAGGCTGAACCTGCCGAAACCGCCGGTGACGGCTCGATAGACGGCGTTCGTGCCCCGGTGAGTGGCGGTCACATCAGCGCCGGGCACGACCCCGCCCTGTTCGTCGTAGACGGTCCCGGTCAAACGGCCCGTCAGCTCCTGGGCCGTGGCCGAAACGCACGACAAGACCAATACCAGGGCAAAGATGATGGAAAGGTGGTGGAGACGACACGCTGACATTTTTCCCCCTCGGCAGAAGGCGCCGACTCGCCGCTGGGGGCTTCAGCATGTGCCTGTGACAATGGCCGCCTCACCGGAAAGTCCGAAGCTCCAGTCGAGGGGCGCCCTGCCTTGCAAAGAAACCTCTGCTCCGGGCAGGTCCGCGGGGCGAACTGCCCAACAAGACGCTGCGTCCTGGATAGACCACGGGAGCGCGGCTGTCAACCCGGACCTGCAAAAACCTGCTTCAGCGACCGCGGCCTGAGATTCGGGTTTTGGCGGCATCCCTTTCGGGCTCAGGGAGTTTCCGGCGGTGCCTCTACCGCTGGCGGTAGACCACTTTGCCCCCGACGATCGTGAGATCGACCCGGGCCCCCGGGATCTCGTCTTCGGCGATGCTGAGGATGTCGCGGTCCAGGACCGTCACATCGGCCAGCTTGCCCACGCTCAGGGAACCTTTGTCCTGCTCTTCGAACGCCGCGTAGGCGTTGTCCAGAGTGTAGGTGCGCAGGGCTTCCAGGCGGGTCATTCGTTCTTCGGGCATGAATACGGAACCGTCCTTCAGCTTTCGACTCACCGAGGCGTAGTAGCTGGCGATGGGGTCGACGTCCTCCACCGGAGCGTCAGTGCCGTTGGTGACGACGGCGCCCGACCGCATCAGGGTTTTCCACAGGTAGGACTCTGTCAGGGCCCGCTCCGCACCCAGGCGCTGGGGGACCCAGGGGGCGTCCGAGGTGCAGTGTATGCCCTGCATCGAGGCGATCACGCCCAACTCACTGAAGCGCGGCACGTCGTCCGGGTGGAGATGCTGGGCGTGCTCCACGCGCCAGCGCAGGTCTCTCGGTTCGGAGAGCTGGGTCAACGCCTGCTCGAAGATGTTGAGCGTCTCACGATTGCCCCGGTCGCCGATGGCGTGGACGCAGAGTTGAAAGTCGTGCTCCAGCGCCAGGCGGGCCGTTTCGGCGAGCTCTTTCAGGTCGGTCGTGTTCAGGCCGGTGCTGCCGGGCAGGTCGGCGTAAGGCTCCAGCAGCCAGGCCCCATGCGACCCCAGCGCCCCGTCGATGGATCGCTTGATGGCCCGCACGGTCAGCCGGTGATCGCCATAGTCGATCAGCCGGTACTGGGGCAGTTTTTGGGCCAGGCTTTGATTGCCTTCGCGCAGCATCACCCAGAGCCGCAGTGGCAGCTGGCCCTCGTCCACCATTTTCTTGAACGAATCGACGGCTTGGAAGGACGAGCCGGCGTCCTGAAAACTGGTAATGCCCTTGGAAATACACTCTTCGGCCGCCAGCTCCGCCTGCCGGCGCAATTCGGCCTCTGCCTGTTCAGGCGCGCGCCCCGAGCGGCTCAGCCCATAAGCGGCACGCACCAGGCCCTGGGCCGTCTCCCGCAGCAAACCGGTGGCGTTCCCGCGCCGGTCCCGGACGATCTCCCCTCCCGCGGGATTGGACGTTCTCCGATTGATGCCCGCTAGTTCGAGAGCCTTGGCGTTGGCGAAGGAGGCGTGGCCGCTGGCATGGGTCAGCAGCACCGGGTTGTCCGGGGAAAGTGCGCTCAGGCCGCCGTGCAAGGGGACACCGTCCACGCTGGGCTGGGGCGTCGAGGTCCACTTGTCCTGATGCCAGCCCCGCCCAAGGATCCATTCCTCCGGCTGCGAATCCGCTACTGCCGCCCGAACCTTGTCGAGGATGGCTTCCCAGCTTTGCGTCCCCATCAAATCCAGATTCAGCTTGGCGGCTCCGATGCCCAGAAAATGGCCGTGCCCCTCGATGAATCCGGGAATGGCGAGTCGCCCCTGCAGGTCGACGACCTGCGTGTTTTCGCCCGCATAGCGGCGAATCCGGTCGTTGGAACCGACCGCGCTGATGCGATCACCGGTGACGGCGAGCGCCTGGGCTTCTTCCAGAGAATCGTCCAGGGTGATGATCTTCCCGTCGAGCAGGACCAGGTCGGCGGGTGGCGGCTCCTGCGAACAGCCGGCCAAGCCCAGTGCCAAGACCAGCGAACAAATCCAAAACCCCTTGCTACCCATGAGAGCACCCTCCTCTCGGTTTCTCCTCAAATCCTTTGCAGAGTAAGGCTTCTGTCGTCAAATCTCAAATCTGGACCCCAGCCCTGAACCCCTTCCGTGCTACTCTTATAGCCATGGCAGACGACGAAACAACGTTGGCGGTTTTTGCCGACTTCGAGAACCTGGCTTTGGGCTTCCAGAAAGGACAGGCGTCCCAGCGTTTCGATATTCAAAAGGTGTTGGAACGGTTGCTGGAGAAGGGCAAGGTCTTGATCAAAAAGGCCTATGCCGACTGGGGCCGTTTCTCCAGCTACAAGCAGGAACTGCACGATGCGGCTTTCGAGCTGATCGACATTCCGAAGCGCGGCCAGACCGGCAAGAACTCCGCCGATATCCGGCTCTGCGTGGACGCCATGGACCTGTGCTGGCAGAAGCAGCACATCGACACTTTCGTCATCCTCTTGGGTGACAGTGACTTTTCGCCGCTGGTTTCGAAACTGCGGGAGAACGGAAAGCTGGTGATCGGGCTGGCCACGGAAGGGGCCGCCTCTTCTCTGCTGATCGACAACTGTGACGACTTCATCTTCTACGAAGAGCTGGAACAGGTGGCCACCGAGCCGCCCCCGCTGACCAAGAAGATCCCCAAGGAGAAGCGAGCCGTCTTCCAGTTGCTGATCGAATCGGTCGGCGCCTTGCAGCGCGAGAAGGACATTCTCTACTCGTCGATGGTCAAAGAGACCATGAAGCGCAAGCGCCCCGCCTTCAACGAGGGGCGCTACGGCTATCGCACGTTCAGCCATCTGTTGGAGGACGCTCAGCGGTTCGGCCTGATCGTGTTGCGGGACGATCAACGCAGTGGCACGTACGTGATCAGCGGTTTCAAGAAGTAGGGGACGGTCGAGTCGGCATGGAAGATCCCGGCCCCGGCGCACTCGCCCTCGAGCCAGTCACTCCCCCCTCGCCAGAGAACACCCTCCCCGGCCCGCTGGTTGAACCGGTCCGCCGAAAGCGGTAGGCTCGAAACATAGCAAAGACTCCCCAGACACGCGCACCGAAAGAGGTGAGCCATGAGTGACCAGAATGGTGGTCGGGTTCGGCCATTGCTCCGCAGCGTCCTGGGCCGGATCATCCGAGATCACGTGGAACTGCGGTTCATCAATCAGACCGTTCGGAGCCGGGACAGAGGGTTTGAAATCACCCTTCCGGAACGTGTCCGCGACATCCCCCGCCTGGGGGTGCCCGGGCAGCCCCACGGCCTGTATCAGGTGTTCATCAGTCCCGAGCGCTACCGGCCCAAGTCAGTGTTCGTGAGCGTCCCCTCCAGGCGGACCCTCGACATGGATCTGGATTTCTTCATCCGACCCGATCGGGCCCGGCCACGCTTCCCCTCCTTTGAGACGCTTCAGGAGAACGAGGAATGGGCAGACCTGGCGCGAGTCCTGGCCGCCTCCAGCCTGGATGAACGCCAGTATCAAGACCTGGGACCACTGCAGAAGGGTTCACTCTTCAATCTGCACGCGAAAATGCATGATCAAGAGGTTGCTTCGGGAGCGCCCGTCTTCTCCTTCGTCCGGCGCATCGTGAAAATCGAGGAGGAGCGGGTGTTCTGGCGGGCCGACCCGGCGTTGCTGGCCCAGACGAGAGAACACGAGACCGGTTTTCATTCGGCGCCGGGCACGCTGCACGTCGGATTCTCGGACGGGTTCGAGCGGGTGGCCAGCTTCAAGACATACGAGAAAGTGGGCAATCTGCAACTGACCTTTGCCCAAGATGCGGCGGGCCAACTCGAAGTCGACGCCGACCTGGACGATCACCAGGGAATCAAGCACGCCTTCGATGTCCTCCGCCACAGGATCACGGGGGACAAGACACATCCCTTCGATATTCATCAGGTCCTGATCCGTTTTCACGAGATCGACCCGGGCTACGATTTGGTCTAGCGGGACTCGAGGCCCGAGGGCTGGTAGGCTGAGAACCTATGGTCTCACTGCGCGGAAACTCGATATTCGCCCTGTTTCCGGTGATGGCCCTTTCGGGGAGTGTGCTGTCGGGCAGTGAGATTTCGGCGGGCCAGTGTGGGCCCCCGAGGCCGGTCCACAGCATCGAAGTCGATGCGGGCCAGGGATTTCCGCTCCCGCGCGTCGTCGCAGAGGCTGTCTGGGTACCAGTGCTCGACGTCAACTTTCGGGATCGCCGGAGCGGTCAGCCGCTGGCTCAGGCGACAGTCTCGGTCTGCTACGACTGGCGGTGGTTTCGCTACCCTTACCCGGAGACGCTGTTGGGGGCCTGGCAACTCAGCTTCGAGTGCCGGCAATGCCGGCTCGACGGCGCTGGCCGGCTCTCCATTCCAGCTCACGCGGTCACGCCCCGGGGCTGGTACGACGGTTGGCTGCGGTTCGGCCGGGAGCCCCGCTTCGAAGGCATCCGCTTGGAGCTCGATGGCGGCGGGTACACCCGGAGCTTTCCCTATCTCACTGCCCGGCATTTGAGAGAGCTGGCCCGGGAGGGTTCTTCGCCCATCGTCCTGTCTGCGGCCGACGCCTTGGCGGCCGCCAGGCTGGGAGAGATTCGCCGCAACACCCCCTGATCAGAGGCAGCACCGCGGGGAGAAAATGTGCGACACCCGCCTCGGCTTGTGCTAGACTCCCAGCACCGATTCAGCAGTTGAAGTCACAGATGCGCGACACTGGCGAATCCCGAATGCTTCACGGGAGGAGAGGATGCCGGGCCAGATCATTCACGGCAGGGATGTCGCCGAAGACCGGCGGCTGGAAGCGGACTTTTGTATCGTCGGATCCGGGGCCGGCGGCGGCGTGTGCGCCCTGAAACTGGCCCAGGCCGGTTTCGAGGTCATTGTGCTGGAAGAAGGGCCGGACGTCCCCAAGCAGACCGGCCACGGGGGCCCCTGCCATGTGCGCCGGACGCTGGAAGAGCGGGAGGCTCGGATGTACCGCCGGCTCTATCAGGAGGGTGCCAGCCGTCTCACCAGCGACTTCCAGTTTCTGGTGCTGCAAGGACGCTGCCTGGGGGGAGGGACCACCGTCAACTGGTCGGCCTGCCTGCCCCCTCCCCGGTCGACCCTCGACTTCTGGAACCAGCACTTCGAGCTGGACCTCAGCCTCGACCAGCTCACCCCCTTCATCCGTGAGGTCGTCAACTATCTCCACATCCATCGGGACGATCGTTTCAACCAGTCGGCCCAGAAATTGGTCGAGGGATGCCGGGCGCTGGGCCTCTCCTTCGAGAATCTTCCTAACAACACACTGGATTGCCGCGAATGCGGCTCTTGCGGCACCGGCTGCCCCTACGACCGCAAGCAGAGCGGAATCGTCAAGTGGCTGCCCGACGCCTTGAATCTGCCCGAGGCGGCGGGCCGGGTGACGATCTGCACCGACACCCGCGTGGTTCGCCTCGATTTCGACGGGCGGACGGCCCGCTCAGTCCAAGCCCGGTTCCTGCATGAGAAGACCCAGCCCACCGGCAGAAACCTGACGGTCGTCCCGCGGCTGGGCGTGGTGCTGTCGGCCGGGGCGATCGGCACTCCCGCAATCCTGTTGCGCTCGGAGTTTCCCAATGATCTGATTGGCCGCTACACCCACATCCACCCGGTCACCATCTGCTTTGGGTTGTACCCGGACCAGACCTTTCCGGCCTACGGCGTTCCGGACAACATGATGACCGCGGATTTCGCCGAGAACGAAGATCACACCGGCTACCTCATCGAAACGGGGTCCTTCTTCCCGGTGATGACCGCCGTGACGACCTTGGACTTCGGCTCCCGCTTACGACGGGTGATGAGCGATTACAGCTCCCGGGGCGCGATCACCTATGCCCACAACAACTCGGGTTTCGACCTCAACTGGGATTACGGCACGGTCACGCTGGCAGGCAATGGCGATCCAGAGCTGGAGTACCGGCTCCAGGCAGGGAATCGAACCGGCATGAAGGACAGCCTGCGCCAGATGACCAGGATTCACCTGGCGGCCCAAGCCGAGGCGGTGTATCACATCACCAACCCCTCCATCGAAATCCGCTCGGAAAGCGAACTCGGATTGTTGGATCAGGTCGTCTTCGAGCCGGCCAGAACCTCGCTGCTGACCGTGCACGTGATGGGTGGCAGCCGCATGGGCGGCAATCCTCACAACTCGGTGGTCGCACCCGATTTCCGCCTTCGAAAATCTGACAACGTTTGGGTCGTGGACGGGTCGGTCTTCCCGACCGGGCTGGGGGCGAATCCCCAGGTCACGATCTACAGCCTCGCCCTGCTGGCGGCCAGTCACATCTGCCAGGCCCACGGCGGGCCGTTTCGACTCGACCATCAGGAGCCCAACCCGTTATGGCAACTGGACACTACGTAGACGTCGGATCCTCGGAACTGACCCACCTCTCGCCCCGCAGCGCGCAAGTCCTGTGTGCTCTGGGAGAAGCGTTCATCGGCGCCGATTTCCGCCAGATCGTCCCGTTCCGCCGCTTCGTGCTGGACGTCGACGATCTGATGAACTACCAGAAGACGGAAACGCGCGAGGACCTCAAGACCGGTCTGAACGCCGTCCAGAGCATGCTCCTGCGGTGGATTGGGCTCGGGCTGTTTCCTCCCGAGTGGGGGCGGTACACGCATCTTTCGCTGGAGAAGCGACAGGACATCCTGCGGCGCCTCCAGGAGGGCGACTCCAGCAATCAACGACAGTTCTACATGGGGTTCAACAATCTCATCTGCAGCTCTTTCTACGGGGACCCGGCTTCCTGGACCGAACTGCAATACGAGGGTGTGAGCGTAGACGATCAATGTGTGCTGCAAGGCCACCGATGGCGGCCCGATGACGCGCGGCCGGTGGAGAAATGCGACCCCGCCGGACCCTGTTGAAGCCGCTGACGAGCTAACGGGTCGACTGTTCAAAGTCGGAACTTCGAACGTCGAAGTTTGAAGTGGATCGCTCCGGCTCACTGGCTCGGCGGTCTCAGGGCCCAGGGCCAGGGCAAACCGAAGATTTCGAAGGAGGGCTTTCGAGTTGGACAAGCCGTTCGAGTCGGATGGGTGCAGCGTGGTGGCGGAGTTCGACCAGCGGGAATGCTGCGTGCGGCACGACTGGCTCTACTGGCAGGGCGGAAGCCTGGCGGAGCGGCGTCGCGCCGACGATGAGTTCTACGAATGCATCCGAGAATCCCGCACAGCCTGGGTGGCTCCTTTCCGTTGGTTCGGTGTGAGAATCGGCGGGGTCGGCTTTCTCCCCTTCGGCAAGTTCCGTTGGGGCTTCGGGTGGAACTGGCCTCGCTACAAGGCGCCGCAGAACGATGGGTCCCCGTTCACAGTGGAAAGCGAGCGGGAGAAGTTCGAGGAGCTCCTCGAAGAAGCCCGCCGGCGCGATCAAGCCTGGCGGGACGCCCATCCAAGAGCAAGAGATTGAGGAGCGCCGGCTTGCCCGGCACCAGCCCCACCGCCCCATGCCCCGAGCCCCTAACCGGACTATTCACCAGCTTTCTGCTGCGGCGCCGTTATCATCCGCGCTGACTGGGTTGCCCGCCCTCGGCCTCCTCGACGGAGTGCACGACTACGCCTCCGGGGGGCTCGGGCGTAACGCCTGGTCAGCGCGGCGCTTCCGACGCCTCGCGACGAAACCAGGTGCATAATCCGGGCTAAGAGATTCCGTAGCGTTTCATCTTCTTGAGGAGACCCTGGCGGCTGAGGCCGAGCGCCAGGGCGGTTCGCTTGCGATTCTGATCGTGGCGGGCCAGGGCCTCGGTGATGAGACTCGTTTCCAGCTCCGCCACCACCCGTCCGACCGTCTCTTTCAGTGACGCGGGCTCGGCCGGTCGGGCATCCTGGGTGGCGTCCTCCAGCAGTTGTCCCACCATCAGGTCTTCAGCCTGGATGACCCGGCGGCGGACCGAAACGACCAGGCGTTCGATCTCGTTTTCCAGCTCCCGGACGTTGCCGGGCCAGCGGTGGGTCAGCAGCCGGCGCACCGCCCCAGCGCTCAACTCTTTGGGATCCTTCCCCAAAGTCCGGCAGTGGCGGCTCAGAAAGTGATGCGCCAGCAGCGGGATGTCACCGGGGACATCACGCAGGGCCGGCATGCGCATTTCCACGACCTTGAGGCGGTAGTAGAGGTCCTCCCGAAACTCACCTTCTTCGATGGCCTTTTCGAGGTCGCGGTGCGTTGCCGCCAGGATTCGGACATCGACTGGAATGCTCTTGCGCCCGCCCACCCGCTCGATGACCTGCTCTTGAACCGCGCGCAGGATCTTGGCCTGAGCGCCCAGGCTGAGGTCGCCCACTTCGTCCAGAAAAAGTGTGCCGCCGTGGGCTTCTTCGAACTTCCCGCTGCGCGGCTCGACGCCAGTCGCAACCCCTTTCTCGATCCCGAACAGCTCCGGTTCGAGCAGGCTCTCGGGAAGGGCCGCCGAATTGACGGCTACGAAGGGAGCATGAGCCCGGGGGCTGCTCGAGTGAACGGCCTTGGCCACCAGCTCTTTGCCGGTGCCGCTTTCACCGCGGATCAGAACGTTCACGGAACTGTCGCTGATGGTGTCGATCAGCCGCACGATCCGCTGAATCTGCAGACTCGTTCCCAGCAGGCTTTGGGTCGCACTCTTTCGGCGCAAAATGGTGTTTTCGTCGCGCAATTTCTGGAAGGACCGGGCGTTGTGCAGCGCAATGGCGGCCTGGCGAGCGAGGGTTTCCAGGATCTCCTCGTCTTTTGAGGTGAAGGTCCCGCTCTGCTTGTTCAGCACTTCGAAGGTTCCGACGACCTGGTTTTGCTGGTCGCGCATGGGGACCGCCAGGACCGTGCAGGTGCGGTAGCCGGACACGGAGTCGATTTGGGGATAGAAGCGAGGGTCTTCCTGGGCATTGTGGACATTGATGATCTGGTTGTTCAGGGCGGCCGCTCCGGCGATGCCCAGGCGGGCGTCGAAGTGCAGCACCTCCGTGCTTCCCAGCGCCACTCGGGAGAGTAGTTCGGAGCGCTTCTCGTCCAGCAGAAAGATGCTGGCTCGATCGGCGTCCATCAAGCGTGTCGCTTCGCGTGCCATCAACTCCAGCAGCGCCGAAGGGTCCCGCTCAGAATTCATCCGTCGGGTGATCGCCAGTACCGATCGCAGCTTGCTCTCCGACTTTTCCGGGCCGCTCGCGTTCGACAATTTTTTCCCGCCCATAAGTGTGTCCGGAAAAGAGGGGCGCTCTTTTCGGTATCCACTTTTCAATCGGTAGGGGGCAGTGTAACCCGGCTGCGGTTCGCTGAAAAGGAGTACGCGGGTGTTTTTGGGGTGACAGCCAGTGAGCGGCTGACCGGTCGTCCCCGTCGCCATTGCGCCACCCCTTCACGACAAGGGAGGCCTCGGTTCACGCGGAACCGAGACCTCCGACTCGGAAAATGTGGGCGGCGCGGGAACACTTCCGGTTTCCTCAGAAGACCGGAATGGGGGAGGAGAGAGGTCGGGTTTCTCTGCGCCGCCTCGACGTCCTCGAAAAGCAAGCCGCGTTCCAAATCTACGGCCGGTCGAAGGCCGGGCTCGGTTGAACGGAATAAGTAGCTGTAGATCAATACTTTGCATGTTTCCATCCGGGGGATAGAAGGCGCCTTTCCGGGGGTCGCTCGACTACCAACGTAGACAGCTCCGTTCCAGGCGCGAATGAGTGAAACCCCCAGCTCGAGGCCTGAAGACCTTGGCTGGACTGGGTTTCCGTGCGACGGAAACACGCGTTGTCAGACCCCATCCAGCCTGGAGTCACCGGTCTCGAATCAGAAATGTGGGGAAGCAGCCGGTCCCGGACCGCCGGGGAAGCTCCCTGGAGATTCTCGTGCTCGAATGGCCCGGGGTTGCAGGTCAGGGGCGGTCCAACTCGACCGCCGATTCGTCCGGACAGGCGGCCAGCAGCTGGGAGACTTGAAGCCGCCGCAGCGGGTCCCACCATTCCGGCGACAGTTCGGCCAGCGGCACCAGAACGAAGCGGCGCTCGTGGAGACGGGGGTGGGGAATCACCAGATCAGGCGTGTCGATAACGAGCTGGTCGAAGTAGAGCAGGTCCAGGTCGATGGTCCGGGGCCCCCATCGCTCTCGCCGCTGCCGGCCCAGCCGCTCCTCGATTCTGAGGCACCGATTCATGAGCTGCTGAGGGGAAAGTGAGGTGGCCAGCCGACAGACCGCGTTCAGGAACTCGGGCTGTGCCACCGGGCCCAAGGGCGGGGTCCGGTAGCAACTGGAGAGAGCGCAGACCCGGATCTCGGGCGACCGGAGCAGGTCGACCGCATCCTGCAGATTGCGCCGGCAGTTCCCCAGGTTGGCCCCCAGGCCGATGAACGCAGTGCTCGAGTCACTCATCAAAACACCCGGCCGGGCCGGCGGATCGTTCCGAAAGAGCCAATTCCTTTCAAAAAGAAGGAGAAGCGGATCTGCTGCTCTTCGCGCAGTCCCACCTCGATCCGGTCCAGTTCGACGGTGATGCTGCAACAATCCCAGGCGTAGTTGGCACGGGAACGAATCCGGAGCAGTTCCCGGGTGCGGGCGTCGTACACCAACTGGGTGAGAATCGAAAATCCACGGTTCGCATTGCCGAAACGGACGGAGGCTTGCGCCTGGTTGTTGTCGAAAGTGCCAGGTTCCAGCTGTTTCGTGAGGTAGTAGGTGGCCGAGAAGGAGAAGCGCGGGCGGTTGAAGAACCCGGTGATCGAAAAGTTGCGAATCCGGTCGAAGTCGTAGTCGTAGTCGCTGCGAACATCGAAGCTGAAGCGGCGGTCCGGATTGACTCGAACCGTGGTGGTCAGCGGGGAATAGTTTCTTCGCACACTGGCGTAGGGAAAGCCGGTCAGGCCGAAGAGGGGGAAGAACTGGTTGATTGCTCCTTCCCGGAAAGCGCCGCCGAAATCGGGGTCCAGGAAGTACTTTTGCGCGACCCGCACCGAAAGCCACTCGTGGGTCGTCTCCCCCTCGCGGGTGGATCGTTTCGTGAAGAACCGATTGACCAGCGCGTACTCGAATTCGTTGGTGTCGGCAACGGCATCCTGTTCGTCGAACCGGATCACGTCCTCGAATTCGTCGATGCCCGTCGTGTAGCGGTAGCGGACCTCTGGTTCGATCAGGTGTTTCCAGCGCGAGCCGTCCGCGCGTTGGTAAATCCTGGAGAGTCCCCAGCCTTTCAGGTCGAGGGTGAAATCGAAATAGCGCCGGCTCAGATTTTCGCCGACCACCTCCCGGTTGCCCTCCGAATCGGTGCGGAGCCGATCACTGTAGAAGGTCTCTCGGGCCGCCACCCGCGGAGTCAGGCGCAATCCCTGGAAAAGCGGGACCGAGAAGTAGAGCTGGGGATACAGGTCGAGACGCTGGGTGAGAGCGGGCGTCTCGATGTTCGTGTCGACCCGGCTGAGGCCTTCCGCCGCGGCGTCCAGATCGAAGTAGAGCGGGGTGTGGGGCAGCCGCTGGCCATTGATGCGGAAGGTCAACGAGGGGGAGTGACGGATCACGGTGTTGCGCCCGCTGAAGAAGGTTTCCTGGCGGCCGGTTTGGAAGTTGAACGATTTGTTCCCGAAATTGTTGGTCACGAAGACGAGCGATTCCTCGCTGGGCCGCGTGGCCAGGAAGAAGCTTTCGGAGAAGACGCGACGAAAGACGAAGTTGCTGACCAGGCTGAAATCCGCTACCAGGCGAAATCCGGGGCCAAAGGATGTGTGCCCCTCTCCGGTCAGGCTGGTCCCCCCCTGGCCCTGGCGGTCGTCGATGGTGTAGGCGTCCAGAAACAGGGAAGAGGTGGAGCGGGGGCGCGCCCGCAAGGTCAACCCATGCCCGAATCCCCGGCGGGAGTAGTAATCCTCACGAATCAGCAGATCGGCCGAACGCCCCAAGACCAGGTAGAACTCTTGACTGTAACGAAAGCCTTTGTTGTTGGAGTTACCGATGCTGGGCAACAAGAATCCGCTGGAACGCTCCTTCTTGGCGGTCGGAAACGTGACGTAGGGGAGATAGAAGACGGGAACCTTCTTGACCTTGAAGACCGTGTGCCGCAGGCTGGCCCGCCCGTCCACTTTGAGCCGTCCCTGGTCGACGTTGAAGCTCCATTTGGGGACTGCCTCTTCGCAGGCGGTGACCAAGCCGTCGAGGATCTGAAAGGTGCCCGGCCCCGTCTTGTTGAGGATGCGCGCCTTGACGAAGAGCTGCTCGTCGGTGAAGCCGTCGGCATCGCGGATCTGGCCCGTCCCGTCGGCCAGGTTGAACTCGCCCGAGCTCCCTCTCAGCCACTGAATCCCCTGGGTGATCTCGAGGGGAGTCTCCGAGACGACCTGCTCACGGTCCTGGTGATAGGACAGGCGTTCCGACTTCAGAATGGAGTTTCCGTACGTGACCACGACGGCCCCCGTGGCAACCCAGGTCTGGGCCGTTTCCTTTTCGATCTGGTCCGCCTCGATGACCACCGTCCCGCCGCGGTAAGGCAACTCGACCCTGACGCGCTCCTGGGCCGCAACCCAGCCGACACCCGCACTCGCCATCCACAACCACAGCCCGGCCACCCCGAGTCTTCCCATCGCCTTAAGATAGCAATCCGGGGTGGCACCGAAAAGGTGCAGGACGAGAGACTCGATGGGACTGTCCGGCCCTCTGCCCCTTCAACGCCGTTGGCTTGTGATCCGGCGAAAGCATCGGGTAAGCTGTTGCGTCGATGGCAGAAAAGAAGGCTCAATCTGAGAAATGGCCCTCCTACACGATGGTCGAACCGCGGATGCGGCAGATCTATTTCCGCTTCTACAAAGAGACCTACCGGACGAGTACAATCGGCCGCAAACACAAGGAGCTGATTGCGATTGCCGCTTCTCTGGGCTTTCGCTGTGTAGGATGCCTGAACGGACACCTGGAGAAGGCCCTCCAATACGGGGCCACGCCTGAGGAGATCAGTGAGGCCATCGCGATCACCATGGGGGTGGCTGCCGCCTCGGTGGTCGACCAGACTGACATTGCCTCAGAAGAGTTGCAGCTCAAATTGTTCGATGAATGAGAAACCCGGAGCCGGGGGGAGGGTAACCGGCTCCGGGTTTTAGAAGGCTCATTGCTGAGTCTCTAGTTACGATGTGCATCGGTCCCAAAAAGTTTTAAAATTTTTTCGAATCGGCTCCCTCCAATGGACTCCCCTCCCCTGCAGCAGTTCCGTAAACGGTTGAGTGACTTCATTTTCTTTCACCTGGGCTCGGATGCTCGCTGGGAAATTCAGCCCTCACCGCAAGGCGCCTCCGTCTCGATCGAACACCCCCGCGTTCGGCCTTTCCGTTTCGAGCTCAGCCTGGCAGAGCTGGAGCAACTGGCAGGAGACCCCGGCCGCTTCGAGGTCGCCATGCTGGATCAACTCACACAGCACCGAAAATCGTGAACCGAAGGTGCTCCGTCCCACTTCCCACTTCCCACTTCCCACTTTTTTTGCCACCCTCAGCTGCTACACTCTGGTCCGTGAGCATCTGGTGGCAGATTTGTTCGGGGCGGGAAGAGCTGGTCGCGGGGCTCCAGCGCGAGCTGGAAATTTCGGAGCTGCTGGCCCGCTTGCTGGTGGAACGCGGTCTGACCGAGCCGCAGCAGGCCTGGAAGTTTCTCAATCCCCGGGTCGAAGATTTGCACGACCCCTTCCTGCTGGCCGACATGGAGCGGGTCGTCGAACGGGTCTTCCTGGCCAGAGACCGCGGCGAGAAGGTCCTGATCTACGGAGACTACGACGTGGACGGCATCACCTCCACGGTGGTGCTGCGGCGGGCCCTCGAGATGCTGGGCGTGCAGTCGGATTTTCACATGCCCCGGCGCTTGGAGGACGGGTACGGCCTCCAGGCCGAGGTGATCCAGCGGGCCGCCGAAGAAGGTTACGGGCTGGTCATCACCGCCGACAGCGGCATCCGGGCTTTCGAAGTCTGCAGCCTGGCCCGGGAGCTGGGGGTGGACCTGGTCGTGACCGACCACCATCTGCCCGACCAGGAGCTCCCGCCGGCTTGGGCGATCATCAACCCCAAGCGCCCCGACTGCACTTACCCCGACAAGGATCTGGCCGCGGTCGGCGTGGTCTTCAAGCTGGTGCACGCCCTGTTCCACCGTGCCGGCAAGGAGTCGGTCGTTCCCCACTTCCTCAAGCTGGTGGCCATCGGCACGATCGCCGACCTGGTCCCGTTGACGGGCGAGAATCGAATCATCGCCAAGTTCGGTCTCGAAGGCCTGGGCGACCCGCGAAACGTCGGGCTCAAGGCCCTGCTGGAGGGCGCAGGGGTGAGCCGCGAAGTCAACCAGTTCGACGTCGGGTTCAAGGTGGCCCCGAGGATCAACGCCGTCACCCGCATGGGCGGGGGAAGGGAAGTCGTGGATCTCTTCTCGGTCACCGACGAGGGGCTGGCCGGGACCATCGTGGCCGAGATGAATGCAAAGAACCTGGCCCGGCGCGAGCAGGAAGAAGCCATCCTGGCAGAGGTCGAGGCGCTCTACCAGGAGGATCCCCGGCCCTTTCAGCGAACCTTCCTGGTCGTGGCAGGCCGCAATTGGCATCGAGGAGTGATCGGAATCGTCGCCTCCCGCCTGGTGGAACGCTTCTACAGGCCCGTGCTGGTAGTGTCCCAGGGTGACGAGATTTGCCAGGGCTCGGGCCGCAGCATTCCCGGCTTTCACCTGCTTCAAGCCTTGGACTCCTGCCGGGATCTCTTCCTGCGCTACGGCGGGCACGTTCAGGCCGTCGGCTGTGCGCTGGACCCGGCCGGCTGTGCCGGTGGGCTGATCGAGGAGCTGAGCCGGCGCCTGGACGCGCATGCCCGGAGCCAGCTCGAACCCCAAGACCTCCGGCCCCGGATCCGCGTGGAGTCTCTGCTCAGGCCAGAAATCCTCGACTTGAAGCTGTACCGGGAGGTGGAGCGTCTGGCCCCCTTTGGAATGGGCAACCCCGAGCCCGTCTTCGCCACCCGCCGACTGCCCGTGGTGGCAGGGCCTTTCGTCATGGCCGAACGGCACCTCAAACTCAAGGTCCAGTGCAACGGCTCTCTGTTGGACGCCATCTGGTGGCGCCGCGCCGAACTGGCGCCACAGTTGGAAGGGCTCGAGTCAGTGGACGCCGCGTATGTCCTGAGCCGAAACGACTACCAGGGGATCTCCAGCCTCCAGTTGGAACTGCGGGACCTGGCCGGGGTCGGAGAGGCTCCGGAGCCTGCAGGAGGCGTGCAGGCGTAGCGGGAATTCGAACTCCTTCGCGCTCCCTTGGAGCCGACGGCTCGTACGATCCGACCCCCCAGCCCTCACTCGCGACGTTCCTCCGGTGGAACCCCTTTCGCAATTTCTCCGCGCTTCCTCCCCCCAACCGATGAACCGTTTGACAGCCGGCATCGGCGGAAGCATACTTTCGCCGGTCCGGGAATTCCCTCGTTCAGACCGTTCACGGAGAGTCCAGTGATGTTTCACCCCCGCCCAACCGACGCCTGTTTCCTACTCGCGCTCCTTTTCGCCCCCGCTTGCGGGGGTCCGACCAGCACCGCGGAGGAGGCCGCGGAAAGTGTCCGTTACGAGGAGCTGGTCGCGCTCTTCGAAGAGTGGCGTGAGTTTCAAATACCCCGGATGATCGACGGAGTGGCAGACTACACCGCCCGGGCCATGGCGGACCAGCAAGAGGAACTGGGCCTCTACCGTCAGCGGCTCGATCGAATCGACCCCAGCGGTTGGCCGGTCGACCGGCAGGTCGACTACCAACTGGTCCGCGCCGAGATGAATGGCATGGACTTCGACCACAGGGTGCGCCGGCCCTGGGCCCGCAACCCGGCCTTCTACACGCTCATCCACGCGGCTCGGAGCGACGTCCCAGCCCATGAGGGCCCCCACGCCGATCCACCGATCGAGCTGTGGACCTACCAGTATCCGCTGGACCCGCAGAGCGCCGCCCGACTCACGGAGCAGATTGGGACCATCCCCAAGCTTCTCGATCAGGCGCGAGGCAACCTGGTCGAAGACGCCAGGGGCCTGTGGATGGGCGGAATCCGGGCGATGAGGGCGCAGAGTGCCGACCTGCAAGCCTTGGCCCAACGGGTCCTCGGTTTTGACGAACTGGTGGCGGCCATCGATCGGGCCCGCCAGGCGACCGACGCGTTCCGAGGTTGGCTGGAGCGGGAGCTTCCTTCCCGAAACGGCCCCTCCGGGGTCGGGAGAGAGCAGTACACCTGGTACCTGCAGAAGGTTCACCTGGTCCCCTACACCTGGGAGGAGGAGGTCACCATCATGCGCCGTGAGCTGGCCCGTGCCCATGCGGCCCTGCGGCTGGAAGAACATCGCAACCGAGGTCTCCCGGCGCTGTCACGCGTGGAGAGTGCCGAGGAGTACGATCGTCGTTTCAACGCCTCCGTGAGCGAGTACATGGCGTTCTTGACAGAAGAGGAGATCATCTCGGTACGGGACTACATGGAGGCGGCGCTGCGAGCACGCATTGGAGCGTTCAGCCCCTCCGACGGACTGCGCGGTTTCTTTTCCGAGGTGAGTTACAGAGATCCCCTGGTCATGCGGACCCACCACCATCATTGGATCGAACTCGCCGTGCTGGACAACGACCCGCACCCGAGCCCGATCCGCAGGGGACCGCTCTTGTACAACATCTTCGACGGACGCTCCGAGGGTCTCGCCACGGGCATGGAGGAGATGCTCATGCACGCGGGGCTGTTCGACGACAGGCCGCGCGCCCGGGAGCTGGTCTGGATCATGCTCGCCCAGCGGGCGGCGCGCGCATTGGCTGGGCTGTTCCTGCACGCCAACGAATACACCATGGAGGAGGCGGTCCAGTTCGCTTCCGCATGGACACCGCGCGGGTGGATGCCCACCGATAGCGACACGGTCTGGGGAGAGCAGCATCTCTACCTGGAGCAACCCGGCTACGGCACCAGTTACCTGATCGGAAAAATCGAGATCGAAATGCTGATCGCCGAGCGCGCCCGCCAGCTGGGCGACCAATTCACTCTCAAGGGCTTCATGGACGAGTTTCTCGCCGCCGGCCTGATCCCCGTCTCACTGATCCGCTGGGAACTGACGGGCCAGGACGATCAGATCCGCCGCATGGAACAGGCAGGCTGAGCCGCCTGCACGGACAGCCCGGAATCGGTGCACACCTCGTCGAGCGCGCTCTTCCAGATGCAATCAATTTGATTGCGTTCTCGAGGCTGCCAGGTAACTAACAAATGCTGCTGTCCGGCGCGGTGAGGTCGTACTTCAACCATGCGCATGGTGAGTTACGCGCACCCTCGAGCCATCCAGCTGCCGGCGAGTTGGCCCCGGCAGCAGATCTGCTACTCCGTTGGGCCCGCAAAGAGGTGAGCAATGGAAGATGACAACCACACGAAGCAACTG
>JBFKLX010000013.1:0-46191 GCA_041630155.1 Acidobacteriota bacterium | reverse complement strand
CGGCCACGTGGAGGTTGTGCGCGCCTTACTGGCGAGCGGTGCTGAGGTCAACCTCCCTGAGGACTCACCACTGATGCTCGCGGCGTGGCGGGGCCACGCCGCCGTGGTAAGAACCCTACTCGACGGTGGGGCTGCGATCGAGACTGAACCGACCTATCAGCCGCTCGAAGAAGTCGCGGCACGCGGACATGTTTCCATTCTCCAACTGTTCGTGGACGCCGGAGCCGATGTGAACAAAGGAAACCGTACTGGATGGACGGCGCTAATGGGTGCCAGCTGGTGGAATCGACCCGAGATCACGAGGGTATTGCTGGCGCACGGT
Organism: Acidobacteriota bacterium; assembly: GCA_041630155.1. Lineage (GTDB taxonomy): Bacteria > Acidobacteriota > UBA6911 > RPQK01 > JANQFM01 > JBFGHG01. Next base: position 45,869 of record JBFKLX010000013.1, on the reverse strand, counting down.
GCGAACGTGAACGCAGTGTCGGACGGTGGCTACAGTGCTCTGTCGGTGGCAGCGCGGAAGAACCACCTGGAGATCATCGAGATGCTCTTGGCAGCGGGAGCTGACACCGAGTCGAAGACCGGTCTCGGCCGGACTGCTTTGATGTGGGTCGCAATTGGCGGCGAGCCGGAAACAGCAGCGGCCTTGATCCGCGCCGGTGCGGACGTCACGGTGCTAGATGATCATGGCCGCACGGCACTTGACCTTGCGACCAAGGCAGGCCGCGCGGGCATTGCCGATTTGCTGGCGCAGGCTGGGGCCGAGCAGGCTGGCCCTCACAGGGTACAGAGGTCGGTAGACCGCGGAGCCAGCAGCGCCAGTTTGATCGAAGCGGCGAAGAACGGCGACGAAGCCGCCGTTCGATTCTGGCTTGCGCAGGGTGTCGAAGTTGATTCCGCAGACGAGCGGGGGCGGACCCCGCTGATGCTGGCGGCGTCCGATACCCACATCTTTGTGATGGAGGAATTGCTACGCGCAGGCGCCGAAGTCGGCATTCGCGATCATAATGGGCAAACGGCACTTCTCAAGGCAACCATTGCCGGTTTCGAGGTGCGTCACGCCGTCGATCTTTTGATCGCGCATGGCGCCGATGTGAACGCAATGGACATGGACGGCGGTTTCCCCCTGATTGCCGCGGCAAGGGCGGGCGATCTCGAAGTGGTCGACGCCCTGCTACGCGCCGGCGCAGACGTAAACGCCAAGACGGAGGATGGATGGAGCGCGTTGGCAGAAGCGGCATTCGACGGACGTTTGAGAATCGTCGAACGGCTGCTGGAACACGGCGCGCGAGTCGACGACCCGGATGTCAACGGACGTGGCGCCCTGCATCAGGCGGCGGGAGCCGGCCGGACCTCTCTGATCGGTGTCCTGGTCCAACACGGTGCCGCTCTCGACCGAGCCGACAACCGCGGCTCGACACCATTGATGAGAGCGGCGGAAAACGGCCACATGGATGTTGTGAGGTCACTGCTGGAATTGGGTGCGGACCCGCGATTAGTGGACAAGCAAGGTCAGACAGCAAGGACCATCGCCATCCGCGAAGCTCAGACGGTCATCGCAGGGGTTCTTGATTTGGCCGAGACTGCGCCGTGACCTGCTTAGCGCGATAGATGTGGCACAAACCTGAAAGCCCCGGGAACCAGCGTTCCTGAAAACAACTCTAAATAGCTAATTTTATTGGATTTATCTGGCGTCCCCAAGGGGATTTGAACCCCTGTCGCCGCCGTGAAAGGGCGGCCGGGTGTCAAGAGCAGAAGTCTTTCAAATACAGTAACTTACAGGGATCAGGTGAGTTAGCGGTCCTCCAAAACATCTCTGATATTCGCGAATATTTCCATTATTTCTATTATTCCCCAATATTTTTGGCACAAGAAATGTTGCAGACGCTGAAGAGGAATGGAGGGGTGACCGACACGACAGGGATTGCTTCCAGTCGAACCGAAGGCGGTAACCAGGCTACGCGGCGTCGACTGAAATCACCTCGCCCACGGAAGAAGGAGGAGGAACCCGTTCTCCGGCTTGACGAAGACCTTCGATATGAAAGTCGATTGCTTCGCGAATCAATGCTAGGACCTCCTCCTTTGTCTCCGCCGCAGCGATACAGCCGGGCAGATCCGGCACGTGGGCGCCGTAACTGGTCTCTCCCTTTTCGACGACAACGAGATATTCCATCATCGATTCTCCTCGAGTCCGGCCTGTCTGAGTATGCTGCGCAGGGTTCCCCGAGGGATGTCGGTACTGGGCTTACCAGCCACGGTCACCGTCCCCGGCTTGCTTGAATGGCGAAGCTGTCGATGACTTCCTTTGGTCCGAACCAAACGCCAACCGTCGTCATTCAGCAACTTTATCAGCTCCCTGACCTTCACACGCCATCAGTATATCCTAGCCTGATCCGGGGAAAGCCATCTCCCCCGTACCTCGGCGATCGTTGTGCTAGCCGGCGGGAGAGCGGTACAAAGGCAAGGTCAAGAGGGCAACTTCGAATCACACGCAGGAGATGTTATGTCGGACGAAAACGGATTTGCAGTTTTAGATGCACTTTATGAGGAACTTACTGCAGCAGCCACGGCTGGAGACTCAGAGCACTATGCGTCCCTGTTTATTCAGACTGGAACATTGATGCCTCCTGGGGCATCTGTTCTGGTTGGGCGAACGGCCGTATGCAACTGGATCAGGCGATTCCTCGCGGACTATGAACTCAAGATCGCGACATTCACAGTTGACGATCGGGCGATTGGGGACACGGTGGGTTTCTGCCGGTGGTCCGCGACTGGAACCTATCGGCTGCGAGGCGGCGAGTCCTTCCGATTCGATCAGAAGTACCTAGACACGGTAGTAAAGGACTCCGACGGGAAGTGGAAATTTGCCGCTCACATGTGGAGTCCGAATACGATGGACTGGGGCGTGTGGGCTGACTTCTCCTGATGGCTCCAACGAATAAGTGACACGCGACTGCCTCCCTCCTGGGCGTTTCTTAGGGGGCGGAACCAACCAGGCGGTGCCGACTTGCCACAGACTGCCAAGGACCAAAACCGGCCCTCTCAGACTCCCTAGGTTTAAACTATTTAAGAGTTTAGATTTACCTGGCGTCCCCAAGGGGATTTGAACCCCTGTCGCCGCCGTGAAAGGGCCTTTGGGGTTGAATGACAGAACCCCCTCAAATGCAGTAACTTACGGATACTGTGCAAGTTAGCGCGGCTGCAAAACCTGTCTGATATTCGCCAATATTTCTATTATTTCTCATATTCCCGGTTATTTTTGGCACAAATCCGGCACAAGGAATTTCCTCCGGACTCGGATCGATTGTCCCCGTGGGATGCACCAGGACGAAGCGTTACTTTGAGGCCACGGGGACCATGATGTGGGCGTAGGGGGTCCCCTTCCACATGACGTAGGGCCCGCCGTGGTAAGGATCAGTCGAAATGCCTTCCAGCATGGCCGGGTCAGGAACGATGATCATCAGGTGGGGACCCTCCTGGACCCACTGATTGTCATCCGTGGGGCCTTCGGCGTAAGGATCGATATTGCTCGCGCCCCCGTCACCGGCCAGCATGTAGGAGATCCCGATCCGATCGGTCTCGAAGTCTTTCTTATTGGCCCACGCGTCCGCCCACTTCATCCAGGGACCGTCCATACACATCGGTGCTGCACCCTCTGTGAGCATCGGAGGGCTGGGGAGGCAGGTCCAGCCGTTGTTGCCTTCCCGAAGCACGTTCATGCCCCAGTCCGTGATGGTGGCGTTGGCCGCCACTTTGGGCGGAGCCGCACTCATGGCCTCCTGGATCATGGCCTCCTTCTGAGCCTGAGCCTCGGCCGGGGTGGAGCCGCTCTGACAGGCCCAGAAGACCACCAGTGTCAAAAGCAAGCCAAACTTACGCATACATCCTCCCTTGCCCTTCAGAAATCCATTGCGACTTGAACTGGTTTGATCCTAGTGGCGTCGCAGGCCTCAGCGCAAGCCGATTTCCGGTTCACGTCCGCTCGCTCAAGAATGTCGAAAAAGGCTGATCGTAGTCGATTCCTTCTTTGGGTGCGCCATCGGGTGGACTTTTCGAAACCCTCGTCAGCAACCGGCGGATAATGGTCCGGTGAATCACGAGGAGGGATTCTCCTGCCACGGCTTGGGATTTGGAGCTTGGAGCTTCGGATTCTCGCGGCGCTTCCAGCGGCGCGTTGGCGTCCCCAAGGGGATTTGAACCCCTGTCGCCGCCGTGAAAGGGCGGTGTCCTAGGCCTGACTAGACGATGGGGACGCCCAGCAATGAACTCGGCATTCTAGCACGAAGATTTTTCTAGTGTCCAATCAGCCGACGCCCCCCAGAGGCGAAGCAATCCGCCCTCGAAATCACACTTCAAACGGGCCGCAAAGAGCTCGCGGTTCATGCCGACTCAGGGCAAGGGCAAGCGCGAAGGCAAGGGAAAACCAATACCCATCGCCCCAACCCTATTACGCCCTACGCCCCAAGCGCCAGGCGCCACCATCTATTCCTCGGTGCGCAACACTTCGCCGCACTCGCGGCACTGCACGCGGCGGCGGGCGTTCAAGGTGCCGCAGGAGCGGCAGTGCAGATACATGGCTCGTGCGAAGAGTTGGGTGAAGATCAGGCTGACCACCAGGATTCCACCCACCAGCAGGACGGCCAACAACGTATCTCGCATCTCGCCTCTAATGCCTGCATGCGGGGCAAGGAACCCCAAGCCCCCAGACCCCATGCCACATGTGCCCTACGCCCGACGCCTAGGCCCTAGGCCCTACGCCCTACAGAGGATTGGCGAATCCGGCGCGGTCGAAGGCGCTGGACGCCTGCTCGATGATCCAGTTGGTGACTTCTGGATGGGGCAGCAATCCGAGGCCGTCCGACACGTAGTCGAGACCCTCCAGGACCTGGTGGTACGGGCCGAAACCGAACACCCGAAACGGCACCACGATGACGCGGTTCCCGGCCTCCGTATGATTCCGGACGAATTCGCGGATCTGAGCTTCGGCCAGTTTGCGCTTCTCGCGCCAGTCCTCCCGCAGCGTCGCCACCCGCACCGCTTCAAAGCCCAGCGCCCGCACATCGCCGGCCAGCGCCTCGAGCCGCTCCAGCCAGCGCTGGTTGATCTCTTCACTGCCTTCCCCGTGAGCCAGGATCAAGACGGCTTCTCTCGACGGCTCCTGGCTGAGAGAGCGCGCCCGCTCCTGAACGATCCGCCCCATGGCCGGCGACTCGGACAGACCCGCATGGCTCGCCACCAGCCGAGCCGACTTCTGAATCGGTGCAATCGGATGCTGCTCGCTCGAAACGAATCGCGGCCGCATCGACCGGGCCCCGGTCATCGAGCCCTGGCCGCCCCCGTGTCCCGACGCTCCATGGTCCATGACCAGGAACTGGGCAGGAGGCTCAACTCGCAGTCCCAGGAAGTATTCGGTCTGCTCGAGAAAGGACTCGCCGGACACGAAGAGCCGCACCACGGCGATCTCCCGGACTCCCTGAGACTCCAGAAGGCTGACCGCCTGCTGCAGGCTCTCCCGTTCGGCCATCCCGAAGGCCACTTCCACCGGACACCATTCTCGAATCGGTTCAACCGCTTCCAGCACCGCAGCGTTCCACTCCGGCGTGCCGCCATGGGCCATGACCACGATGCCGGCCCGGGACGACTTTCCCCGGTTGGGTTCGGTCTTCTGCGAAGTCGAGAAGGAGAGTCCCACCGCCACGATCCAGATAGGGAGCCAGAGAGTCTTTCGCATTCGATCCGTCCTGTCTCAGCCAATATTGCTCATGAAATATTTTCTGCGGCGCCGAAATCTTCGAGCTTTCCGGCACCCCGTTGCGACCCCTCGAATGACGAATCAGCGCCCTCTTCTGGGCGCTCTCCCCGACCGGAGCGAAGGGCACGGCCGGGGCGATTCCGGGCCGTTTTGACGCTCAAGACAAAATTGTATACCGTGTCAGACTCCTATTGTAGAAACGGAGGCCACCAGCGGCTAAAAATGGCATTTTCCCGTTGTGCGACTCGGGAGCCGTTGTTATTGTTTGACCCGGACTTTTGAGGAGGATCTGCTATGACCTACATCGTCACCGAGCGCTGCGTCAACTCCCGCTACACGGAGTGCGTGGCTGACTGTCCAGTCGATTGCTTCTACGAAATCGAAGATCCGCACATGCTCATCATCAATCCCGATGAGTGCATCGACTGCGACGCTTGCGTGGCTCTCTGCCCCGTCAATGCCATCTACCCAGAGGCTGAGGTGCCGGAAGAGTACGCGGAGTGGATCGACAAGAACGACGCGGAACTTTGTACCGACGACAATCGGATCACCGACACGAGTGATGCGCTCGCCACCGCTCTCACGATTGAAGAGGTCAAGCAGCAGGAAGAGGAACGGTATGGCTTCGCTTTGCCGGACCCGTCCAGCGCTGCTCACTGATTCCGATCCGGCGCAGTAACCTCCTGGTGACAGTAACGGCTCTTCCGCTCCCGGGGGAGAGCCGTATTGCACGAATCTTCCGGACAACTCTGAAGAGGACTAAGTACCCCGATCCATAAATCCAGCAACGGATGTTGCGGGCGTTTCGAAGCAGCAGCCTGCCCCCGGAAACCGAGTGGGCCACCCCGCTCCGAGGCGCCGGGCACCAGGGGGCTCCCCGCAACCCTTCGGGCGCAGTACGTCACCGTATTCACCTTAGGGCGTGGGGCTGGGGGGACGGGCGGTCAAGACATCCGACAACACTCTGGGTGCAATACAGTAGGTCACATTCGTCAAGATGCTCTTCAATCCGGGCCCGGAAATTCCGGGAGAAGACGGAAACCGGCGAAGCGGGGCCGAACTCCAGCTTTCGAGAAAGGAGCCTCGTGAAATCTCCGCATCGCTCGTCGAGTTGAGATCATACGCCCTACGCCCTCTTCAAATCTCTCAATTTTCGCCTCGAGATGAGAACCCACAACCCACTGATCTTTATAGATTTACCTCCATCCGTCGAATTTTTGTTGAAACTCGCTGGCCCATTCCGCGTCTGTTAAGCGCTGTAAGGAGTGCAGATGAAAGCGCTGAGGAGCAATCTGGCCCTGGGAAGCGAATGGCCCCTCGTAGAATGGGCTTTTCCCGAGTCGGCCGGCGAGTCGTCGAGAAAGTGCGCGGAAGAACGCCGTGGAGCTGCAGAGTTGGCTTCCGCGGTTCGTGTGCTTTCCACCTCAGCGGGAGTTCAACCCTGTTTTCATCCTTTGCATGAATAGAATATCTTTCGCCATCCCCCCCTGCGACATCGTTCTCTGCTAGCGGGAAAAAATTCCCGGGAACTTGCGCATTTTGCCAAGAGCAGGCTGGAGGTCCAATGCGGCGGCTCGAACAGCAGCCGGGTCTTGAAACGGCCGACCAAGCATTCCACCGCGCCGCAAACGCGCCACCCCATGAGGGGATACGGAAGGGATGGATCGATTACTGAGGCCACTCCGAGAGGAGCGGCACGGAAAGGAGACAAGCCCGATGAGTTCAAAGGCTTTCTCATTGAGTTTCACAGTTCTGGCCCTGGTCATCGGCGTCTTCGTCGGTACGGCCTCGGCCTCCTTTTGGATCAGTGGAAAGGCGCGCGCCACGGGAGCACACCTCCACCTGCTGGAGCAAAAGAACGCAGCCCTTCAGGAAAAGGCTGAGCGCCTCGCCTTCATCGACAGTTTGGCCGTTGAGTTTGGGATCAGCCCCACCATCGTGGCCACAGTGGACGAGTATGCCCGCCAGTACGTGGACCCGTCCCAGCCGGAGTGGCGTTTGATCCAGACTCCGGAGTTCATGACGCATCTGATGCTGTCCATCATCTACACCGAATCCAAGGGCGACCCGCAGGCGGTGGGAGACCATGGGAAGGCCCGCGGGCTGACCCAGATCTGGCTGTCCACGGCGCAGCAATATGGCCCGGTTACCGCTGAGCAGTTGCTGGAGCCTGAGGTCAACGTCAAATACAGTTTCGAGCATTTCCAGTATCTGCTGAAGCGCTACCGGGGCAACCTGGCCATGGCCCTCTATTCGTGGAACCGGGGCCAGGGGACGGTCGACCGTTTGCTCCGCTACGGGCAAACACCCAACAACGGCTACGGCCACCGCGTCTACAAAGCTTCGCTGGCCGCCGGCGATGCAGGGTTGAGTGATTGAGTTCAGGGAGGGCGGTACCCCCCTCCCTGCGAAGCTCCGAAGCTCGAAGCTCCAATAAATCTCGAGCACCAAATCTCAGGCGCTCAAACCCGGAATGGAAAGGCCTCGAGGCGGCGGGGGCCTGGCTTGGTCCGCCTCGAAGCCCTCTATCCGGAATCACCGGCAAGATGACGGTGTCACATCCGCTCGCGCTTTGAGCTTTCGCCCCGAGGCGTCCCTCGGGTACTATTGAGACACCATGGATGTCTCACACTTGGCCTTGGCGCTGGGCTCGAGCGTGACAGCGGGGTTGAACCTCTACTTGACCGTTTTCGCTTTGGGCCTGATGCAGCGTTTCGAAGTGCTGCAGCTCCCGCCCAGCCTGGAGGGCCTGGCTCATGACTGGGTCCTGGCCACCGCCGGCGCTCTCTTTCTCATCGAATTCGTGGCCGACAAAATCCCCTACGTCGACAACACCTGGGACGCGATTCACAGCTTCATCCGGATTCCGGCCGGCGCCGTCCTGGCCGCTGCTTCTCTGGGAGAGGTTTCTCCACCCTTGTTCTGGACGGCCGCGCTGGTCGGCGGCATGGTGAGTTTCACCAGTCATGGTGCCAAGAGTTCGGCCCGGCTGGCCGTCAACTCTACTCCGGAACCATTCAGCAACTGGTTCTTGAGCCTGGTCGAAGACGGCCTGAGCCTACTGCTGCTCTGGCTGATCGGATCGCATCCCTATTGGGCCATAGGACTGGCTCTGTTGCTTCTCGTGATGGCGGGGAGCGTGTTGTATTTGTTTTTCCAGTTCTTCAAGAGGATTTTCCAGCGGGCCCGCGCCTAGCGAGATCGAGCATGGCAACCGTGGAAGTGAGCAGTATCGAACAGGCCGCCGAGGACGCGATCCGTAGCGCCTCGGGCAACTGGGACCAAGCCGGCCGGTTGCTGCGGGAGAAACTGGACAAGAGTCCTGCCCTGCAGGAGGCGCTGCTGGATCGCAGCCTGCGGAGGGAACTCCGCGAGGCCGCCAGGCGCCTGGGCTTGGGCACGGTTTCCTGCCCCTCTTGCGGGGAGGAGATCCCCCTGGACGCCACGCAGTGCCGATTCTGCAGTGAAACGCTGGGACCGGCTTCCTCCGAGCCCCAAGCCCCGCGGCGACCCCAAACGGGGGGACCGATCATCCGGCATTTCACCTTGCTCACGGGCTGGATCCTGATCGTGCTGATCGTGATCCTGATCATTACGTTTGCGACCTGAGCCCGGGCCCACCACCTTCCAGGAAAGACCTGAGCCGTGGAATTCCCAAGCCGGAACATGCCTCCCGCCCAGTTCGGCACGCCTTGGAGCCGGTCCCACGGGATGGTGTTGCTGCTGGCTGCCGGCCTGGCCGCGCTCACTGCCTGTGGCGGTCGCGCCGACCTGGCGCCTCTGTTGGACCCCTCTCTCGGTGCTGTGCCCTGTTCGCGGAATGCAGCGGGCCGGTTGCTGCTGGAGATATCCAACCAGGGGAAGCGGCCCTCGCGGGCCAGCACGACCAGCGTCGCCTTCCCCGTCTTCGAAGTGCGTCTCCCCACCCGACCGCTCGCTCCCGGAGAGCACACTCAACTCTCCCTGGCCCTTCCCGAACTGTGCGAAGAGCCGGGATGCGACTTCACGATCTGGATCGACGCCAAAGAAGAAGTCCGAGAGTCCAACGAGGACAACAATCGCGCCACCGCGAAATGTCCTTCCCCGTAGGCGCCTCGGCTTGGGGCCAGTCAATCACCGGCTGGAAGCCGGCGTCACGAGCCTGTAATGGAACTCGTTGCGCTGGGGTTTTCCCCCTTCGACGCGCTCCAGCACCACCACTAACTCTTCACCTTCGCGCTGGTAGGTCAGGCGCACCGGGCGCTCCTCGTCCCGGGTGTCGAAGACTGCCTTCTGTCCTTCCAGTTCGACCAGCTGGAAGGTGAGCGGCGTCTCCTTGTCCTCCCAGGCCACCAGGCCGCGGGAGAAGTGACGCAGCAGCAGCCGGATCTGTTCTTCGCTCTGCTCGATCGCGAAGAACTCGTAGAGGAACAGCTTTCCTCCGCGCAGCCACCGCAACATGCCCATCATCACTCGTCCGGCCGGCGGAGACCAGTTCTCCTCGATCTGGCTCTCACCCATCGTGCCCTCCCAGCGCCCGGCGATCCAGTCGAGCTGGCCGATCTCGTGGCCCGCCCAAACGGGCTGCGTTCCCGCTGCCGTCACAGCAAGAACGAACAGAACCCAGAGACTCTTCCTCCCAGCGTTCAGAACCATCATTCCCCACCTTTCTCACTGCCTGAGGCACCGGCGTACACCACACGGTGAAGCGCCGTCTCATCGGCTTTGCCGGTGATTCCCGGACCGACCCGGTACTCGGACCACAATTACACCGACGTCTGTCGCGGGGCGCCTGGCTGCCCGGCCCCATGATAAAATTTTCCAGACATCATTGACAGGGAACGCCGGGGCCGGCGAGCGCACGACTACCGCTGAATACCGTGTGGGTTCAGGGCGCGGAGGTATCCAGAATTCGCATCGGCTCGAACTTCCCAGTTACCTGCAGATCCAGTTTCCTGAACAGAGGGGACCAGAATTGACGTGTTGAAACCAATCATGACAGCCATCCTGATCACCAGTTTGGCCGCCGCCCCCGCCATCGCGGGTGGTGACATCGGCGACCAGCAAAAGATCTTTCCGTTCGAGTATGCGGTGGAGGACCTGCCCAACGGGCTTCGAGTCATCGTAGTCCCCACCGACTATCCCAACATCGTCTCCTTGCAGATTCCGGTGCAGGTGGGTTCGCGCAACGAAGTCGAGCCGGGCAAATCGGGATTCGCGCACTTCTTCGAACACGTGATGTTCCGCGGGACGGAGAACTATTCCAGCGAAGAATATCAAGCCATCCTGAAGAACGCCGGGGCGGATCAGAACGCCTACACCAGCGACGACCTGACCAACTACCACACCACCTTTTCGAAGGAGGACCTGGAGTCGATTCTGATGCTGGAAGCGGACCGCTTCCAGCACCTCAGCTACACCGAGCAGGACTTCAAGACCGAAGCCCGAGCCGTCCTGGGCGAATACAACAAGAACTTTGCCAACCCGGTGCGCAGGATTCTGGAAGCCCAGCGTGCGGCGGCCTTCCGGCAGCACACCTACAAGCACACCACCATGGGCTTCATCGAAGACATCGAGAACATGCCCAACCAGTACCCGTACAGCCTCCAGTTCTTCGACCGTTACTACCGGCCCGAATACACCTCTATGATCGTGGCGGGGGACGTTGAGCCGGAGGCGGTCTTCGCCCTGGTGAAGAAGTACTGGGGCGACTGGAAGCCGGGCGACTTCCAGCCCCGGATTCCCCAGGAGCCGGAGCCGAGCGGCCCCGTCTACGAGCACGTGGCGTGGGAAACGCCCACTCTGCCCTGGGTCACCGTCGCCTTTCACGGGCCCGCTTTTTCCCAGACCGAGAAAGACATGCCATCGATGGACCTGATCCAGGCGTATGCGTTCTCGACGAGTTCGCCACTCTTTCAGAAACTCGTGATCAGGGAGCAGAAGGTGGACCAGCTCTGGCCCTTCTTCCCCGACCGCCGAGACCCCTATCTGGTGACGGTGGCGGCCCGGGTCAAGGACCCGGCGGATCTTGCTTATGTCCGGGACGAGATCCTGAAGACCTTCGCCGATGCACGGACCCAGAAGATCGCTCCGGAGCGGCTGGCGGCGATCAAGGGCAACCTCAAGTACTCGTTCGCCAACCGGCTGGACAACTCCGAGGCCATCGCCGACGCCCTGGTCCATTACGTGGCGATGACGCGCGAGGTGGAGGCCATCAACCGCGTCTACAGCCAATATGACGCCCTCACACCGGCCGACATCCAGCATTACGCCAATCAGTACTTCACGGACCGGCGCCTGGTGGTGACCACACTGTCACACGAGCCACTCACAGACGAAGCCTCCCGGGCCGGCTCGGTCGACCGGATTGCCGAGGCAGGGGGAGCGGAACTCGAGACCGTCCTGCTCAAGACCAGTTCGCCGATCATCAACTTCCGGGTTCTCTTCAATGTGGGTGCGCTTCACGACCCCCAAGGCAAAGAGGGGCTGGCCAACCTCACCGCCGCCGTCCTTGCCGGCAGCGGGAGCAAGGAGATGACATACGAGCAGATCCAGGAGGCCTTCTTCCCCATGGCGGCCGGCTTCGGGTCGCAGGTGGACAAGGAGATGACGGTTTTCACCGGCACCATTCACCAGGACAATCTGTCGGAGTACTACCCGATCATTCGCGGCCAGCTGCTGGAGCCCGGCTGGCGCGAGGAAGACTTCACCCGGGTCAAGACCAACTTGATCAACGCCATCAAAGTCAACCTGCGCGACAACAACGACGAGGAACTGGGCAAAGAAGTCCTTTACGAGATGATCTATCGGGACCATCCCTACGGGCACCTCACGCTGGGCTGGGTCGATTCCCTCGAGAAGCTGACCGTGCAGGACGTGAAGGCATTCTATGCGACGCATTACAACCGGTCCAACCTGGTGCTGGGCCTGGCCGGGAACTGGTCGGACGAGTTTCTGCAACAGCTGCGCAACGACTCGAACTTGCTGCCGCTGGGAGAACGGTCCGAGGCGGCCGTGCCGGCGGCCGAAGGCTTCCAGGGCCTGGAAGCGGTGATCGTCGAGAAGGACACGCGGGCGACCGCGGTTTCCTTCGGGTTCCCGATTCCCGTCAACCGTTCTCACGCGGACTTCGTGCCGCTCTGGCTGGTTCGGTCGTATTTCGGAGAGCACCGCTCCACCAACAGTTACCTGTTTCAGCGGCTGCGCGAGATCCGGGGTCTCAATTACGGCGACTACGCCTACATCGAATACTTCCCGGGCGGGATGTTCCAGTTTCACCCCGACCCCAACCTGGGTCGCCGGCAGCAGATCTTCCAGGTGTGGATTCGCCCGGTGGTGCCCGTCAATGGCCATTTCTCGATCCGGGCGGCCATGTACGAGCTGGACAAGCTGGTCAGAAACGGCATGAGCGAGAAGGACTTCGAGGCCACCCGCAACTACCTGCTGAAGTTCGTCAACATCCTGACCAAGACTCAGGACCGGCAGCTCGGCTACGCCCTGGACAGTCGCTATTACGGCACCCCGGACTTCACCGCGTTCATCAGCGAGGGATTGAAAAAACTCACGCTGGAAGACGTCAACAGGGTGTTGCGAAAGTACCTGCAGGCCGACAACGTCAAGTTCGCAATCATCACCAAGGACGCCGAAGACATGCGGCAGCGCCTGGTGGACGGAACACCGTCGCCGATCCAGTACGACGCCCCCAAGCCCGAGGAGATTCTCCAGGAGGACGCCCTGATCGAGAAGTTCCCGCTGCGGTTCGAGCCGGGGCGGGTCCGAATCGTCCCGCTCGAGCAGGTCTTCACCAGCCAGGCCGACCTGTGAGCCTCCGGAGGGTAGGACGGCAGCCAGAAAGGGTGCCCGCCCGACCTCACGGGCAGGGCACCCATCAGACCGGGGCCGCGTGCCGACCAGGCCCGCATGCAGCCTGCCGTCCACACACGCGGTTTGTGCCCGTCTGAAAGGGGGTGCTACGGTCTTTCGGGCTACTTCGGGTAGGCTACGCTGCGGCTTTGGCTCGCGCCGGCTCGCGATGCCCTGCCTGCGTGACGCGTTCGGCGCCCGATCCAGGAAAGGATGAGCTCTGGGACCCGCCACGATGAACTCTGAGCGCCTCGCTGCCTTGATCATCCTGGTTGGTCTCGCCCTGCAGCTTCCCAGCCTGGGCTCGGGATTCTTTACCGATGACTACAGCCATCAACTGGTGCTGGACGGAGTCTTCCAGAACTCCACGCTTCGGCCCTGGAGTCTGTACGATTTCGGGAGCTTTCCCCAGCCCGGGGAGCGGACTCACGAGGTGGGGGGGGTCCCCTGGTGGACGTCTCCGGACTGGAGCGTGCGCTTCTTCCGGCCCCTCACCAGCTTGACGCTCTGGCTGGATCACGCCCTCTATGGAAAACGGGCCTCCGGCTACCATCTCTCGAGCCTGCTCTGGTACGCGGGCCTGCTGGTGCTCCTCTATTTCCTGTACCGCCAGCTGCGGCTCCCGGAGCCGGCCCCGCTACTGGCTGTGGCCCTTTTCTGCGCGGGTGGCAGCACGGTCTTTCCCGTAGCCTGGCCGGCCAACCGCAACACTCTGCTGGAGGTGTTTTTCACGGTTGCCTCCCTACTGGTGCTGACTCGCTACCGCGTCTGGGGCCGCAACAGAACGCTTCTGGCCGCGCTCAGCCTGGCGGCCCTCGGGGCGTTGTCGAAAGCTTCCGGGATCACGGCCTTCGTCATCATTGCCCTCTATCTGTTGATCGACACCCGCGGCGAGCGGCGCAGATGGGGGCTGATCGCCGCTGCGGCCAGCCTGACGCTGGCTCTGGGCTATCTGTCGACCCTGGCGACCCTGGGCTTTGGGACCCACACGCTCTTTTATGCCACCCCCTGGAAAGACACTGCGGAGTTCGCCGTGCGGCTGGCGGTTCTGCTTCCCACCGGCGCGGTCAGCCTGCTGGGGCCCTTCCCCCTGGATTTGCTCTTCATCTTTCCCCGAGCCGTGCTCCCTACCGCCCTCTTGTCGCTCTCCTTGCTGGTCCCCTGCATCTGGCTGGCCTGGAAGCATGTCTCCCGGCATCCCAGCGCCGGCTTCCTCCTCGGCTGGACATTGCTCTCCCTGGCTCCGCAGGCGGTGGCGCCCCTCTCGGACCGGCTCCTCTTCGGCGCCTCAGTGGGCAGTGCGGCTCTGCTGGCGCTGTTCATCCGCCAGACTTTGATCCACCCCCCCCATCCTCCCTCCCGCCCGGTCAGAACCCTGGCGGTCGCCGTCCTGATCTTGGCCGGGCCGCTCTCGGCACTATCCGTGCTTGTTCAGGGCCTCTCCAGTGACCAGCTCGTCTCCGAGATCCGAGAAACCATCCTTCTCACCGACGTCGGGCCGCCGGCACTGGGCCAGAGAGAGGTCTTTCTCCTGCAGTCACCGATTCAACTGGCCGCTTTCTCGGCGGCCTCGACCTGGGCCATCGAAACCGAGGACTACGGGGTCAGATTCTGGCCCATGCAGTTCCTGGGGCGGTCAGTGCGCTGGAGTCGGATCGACGAGACCACTTTCGAGCTGGAGAGTTTGGGAGAACCCTTTCTGACGGGACAGTTCGAAAAGGTCTTCCGGACCAAGCCGGAACCCCCACCGCCCGGGACCCGGTTCCAGACTGCTCTCTTCACTGTTCAGGTGATCGAGTCCGATCAGACCGGAGTGCTGCGCTTCCGGGTGCGCTGCCCCGAGTCGCTCGACACGCCCCGCTACCGGTTCCTGCAAGCCCTGGACGGGCCATGGAAACGGATCCTCCCGCCTGACATCGGCCAAAGCATCGATTTGCCCCCCGCCGCCCGGCTTCACCCGATGCTGCAGTGATGAAGGGGCCGGGGGGCGGGGCCCAGGGCGTAGGGCGTAGGATGACGTATGCGGGCGGGGCTCTCGAGGCGAGGTCGCGAAAAGAGGAGGAGACGATGCCGGAGCATCGTCGAGGACCAGCGACAAAAAGATCGCCCGAGACCCCCGTGCGCCCGAAGGGTTGCGGGCCAGCCCCCAGGTGCCTGGCGCCTCGGAGCAGTGTGGCCCACTCGGTTTCCCGGGGCCGGATGCTGCTTCGAAACGCCCGCAACCTACGTTGCTGTATCAATGGATTGCAGCACTTCGGTCTTTTACTCCAGCAGGAATTGGACCACGAAGAGGGCGGCGAAGAAATAGGTCAGGGGGTGGCATTCGCGCCACCGTCCGGTGGCCAGTTTGCCCACCGCATGAGAGATGAATCCGAAGGCGATCCCGTGCGCGATGCTGAAAGTCAGGGGAATGCCCACAATGACCAGGAAGGCGGGCAGATATTCGGTGGGGTCGTCCCACTCCAGCTCCCGCACGATCTTCAGCATCATCGAACCGACCACGATCAGAGCCGGCGCCAGGGTGGGATAGTACACGACCGGGTTGGGGCCACCCCCTTGCACACCTCCTCCGATCATGGCTGCCAGGGGGCTGAAGAACATTGCCCCCAGGAGCAGCACACCGGTGACCAGGTTGGCCAGCCCGGTGCGAGCACCGTCGGACACCCCGGCCGCCGACTCGATGTAACAGGTCTGAGTCGATGTCCCCAGCCCACCCGCCAGCGAAGTCCCCACGGCGGCTGAAAGCAAGGCCCGGCCGGCTCGGGGGAGCTTGCCCTGGCGCATCAGCCCGGCCTGCTGTCCCACGCCCACTAGCGTGCCCACCGTGTCGAACAGACCGAGATAAAAGAGAACGAACAAGGCCGTGGCGACCGTCGCCGTGGGAATCGCGAACAGCCCGGTCAGGTCGAGCTTCCAGAGGGTCGGCGCTAATTGGATGTCCGCCGAGAAGACTCCCTGGTAGCGGATCAGTCCAAGAGCCGCCGCGATGGCGGTGGTGCCCAGAATCCCGAGCAGGATCGCCCCTCGAATGCGGAAAGCCGCCAGCACGATCATGATCAGAAGCCCCAGAATACTGACCAGCGTGACCGGTTCCCGCGGGTCTCCCATTTGCACCAGGGTGGCCGGGCTGGAAACGATCAGACCCCCGTACTGCAGGCCTATGAAGGTGATGAAGAGGCCGATTCCGGCCGCGATTCCTGTTTTCAAAGAGACGGGAATGGCATCCACCAGCCGGGTCAGGACCCCGCTGAGGGTCAGGACCACGAAGAACAGGCCGGCCAGGAACACGGCGGCCAGGGCCTGCTGCCAGCTCAGGCCGAAACCCACCGGAGCGGCGGCGCAGAGGGTGTACACGAAAAAGAAGTTCTCCCCCATTCCCGGCGCAATCGCCACCGGGTAGTTGGCCAGCAGCCCCATCATGATGGTGGCCAAGGCGGCCGACAGGCAGGTGGCATACAGGACGGCCCGGAAATCCATGCCGGCCTGCGAGAGCACCCCCGGCTGGACGAAGACGATGTAGGACATGGCCAGGAAAGTGGTGGCGCCTCCCACCACCTCGCGCCGGAGCGTCGTCCCGTGTTCCGCCAACTCGAAGAATGCGGCCAGCCGATACATGGCTGTCTTCCCCAGAATGTGGATCCCTCCGTTCGCATCCCAGTCTAAGAGAGCAGCCATCGGATCGACAAGCTCTAGCCCGGACCATTCGCCAGCTTTCTGCTGCGGCGACGAAACCTGGTGCATCATCCGGGTCTAAGGGCGTGGGGCTTGACCGTCGGGTCAGTGGGCAGGGTGGGAGGAATTGGGCCTGGCCTCTCAGTGTGACCCTCCATTCACGAGCATAGGGGGCAGTTGGCTGGATTGCCGGCGGGGGCCATGCTCGCTACTTCCCTGCTCGACGGGCCGCCCAGCGCGTACATCCGCCCCGCAGCGGTAGGGCCGGCTTGGCTCCGAGTCAGCGCCGCTGCCGGAAGAACTCCTGCATGATCCGGCGGCAGTCCTCTTGGCGGACTCCGGAGACCACCTCGACCTGGTGATTGAAGAGGCCCGGTTCGAGCAGAGCGATTCGGGAGACGACGGCTCCCGCTTTCTCATCGGCCGCTCCATAGACCAGGCGGCGCACCCGCGCCCAGATCAGAGCTCCGGCGCACATGGCGCACGGTTCGATGGTCGCGTAAAACTCCAGATCGGCGAGGCGGTAGTTGTCCAGGACTCCTCCCGCTTGCCGCAGCACCAGGATTTCGGCGTGGGCGGTGGGGTCACGAAGCTGGATCGAGCGGTTGTGGTCTCGCGCGATCAGCTCTCCCCGCAGCACGGCCACCGCCCCTACCGGAACTTCCCCTTCGACCTCGGCCCGGCCTGCCTCCTGCAGCGCCAAATCCATCCAGTATTCGTCACTGAACGAACTCACCGGCTTCCTCCCATTCTTCCCCTTCGCCGTCCAGCCTTCTCATGAACACCACGTCCAGCCCCCGACCGCGCATCATCCGGCAGAGCGGACAGCCCTCGTGGAACAGGTCCTCGGGATCGAACTCCCGGATGCGCCGTTCAATCTCGGCGGAGCCGGGATTGTCCAGGTGGATCAGATTGTAGTCTCCCACCCGTGAAACGATCGCCTCCTCTCCGTAAAGCTGCTTCAGTTCCTCCTCATTGTCGGTGGACTTTCGGGTCGTGACAACCGACCAGGGATCCAGCATTGCTCTGTTCTCCTTTCCGAGCTGGTTGGTTCCGTGAAGTCTCCCACCCGCTACTCATAATTACGTCGCAGCTGAAAAATGAGCGAACTCGCCGGCCGAGGCGTGCAGTGTGACACCGGCTTCCGGCGGGTGATTCCCTGGGGATGAGTGACGGCTGGTTGCGAGGCAGTGCTCCCGGCGGCCGGGCCGCCAGCGGCCCAGCCTTCCGTTTTCAAATCTCTGTGTTTTGAAATGGAGCCCGAATTCCGGTCCTGCGGGTGTTCACTGCATCGAGGCCACCTGCTTCGGCGGCTTGACTCGAAAGCGTTCACTGACCTGGATGGACTGGTCCTTGATTCGATCCCGGATCCCGACTTCGACGACATAGGGTCCAGGCTCGAAGTTGTCCAGCTGAAACTGCCGGATCAGTACCACTCGCTGCCCCGAAACGAATTGCACGGAGGCGCCCTGGTCGTCCTCCAGCTGAAGCAGGAGCTCGCCGTTCTTGTCGAGGATCCGGTAGGTGACCACCAGCGAGGGGGCCAGGCTGGTCTGGTCGATGCCCATGTTGTACAGCTGCAGGTAGACGTTGAGGGGGTCCGCCGGCGAAAAGATCTTGTCGACACTGGGTCGGATCCAGACGTCACCCAGCACGAACATGCGGTCTTCCTTGGGGACGTCCTCCAGCACGCGGACGAAGTTGGAGAGCACCAGCGAACTGGGCGAAAGGTTTTCCTCCTGTGATGCCGGGGGCACGAGCGCTTTGCGCAGCACGCCCACGTGCCCGCTGCGCAGGTCCTTGACGACCAGGTCGATCTTGTAGCGTCCGCGGTTTTCCAGAAGCAGGTTCTTCTGGTAGACGGAGCGGCCCACCGCCCCCGCCTGCAGCATGGCGGGCGTCACCGTGGCTTGCAGGTCGTCCTCGAACTCGGTCACGATCCGATTGGTGATGCTGGTGACGATGCCGTAGACGGCCACCTTTGCGGTCAGCCGCCCGCCCTCCTCCTCGAAGCTGAGGTTCTTGTTGTCGATGTCGACCGTGAGCGGCACCAGCACCCGTTGGGGATTGAGGCGGAAGTAATCGTCGCGCACCTGGAAGGGCAGCTCGTCGTAGGTGATGTTGATCTCCACGAGTTGCTTCAGGTCGGTGTACTTGATCGGGGTGGCCCGCTGAATCTGGGTGTAGGTCTCGTAGCGCGCAAAGGCGCTGTCCTTGTAGCGGGTGTTCATGAAGGGATATTCGGTGTTTCCCGGGGAGAAAAAGGGTCGGTCCTTCTTCTGCGCCAGCCCCAGGCTCTCGGCCAGTGTCAATCCTGCACCGGGCACGAACAGCAGGGCGTCTTTCTCCTCTGGATTCAGCGCCAACCGGTACTCGCCACTCAGGGTCGGATCGACGAACTCGATGACGATGTCGTTGCCCATCCCTTCGATGTAGCGGTAGCGCCAGATTTCGAAGGGGTAGGTGGAGGTGGAGCCGCCCCCTTCATGGAAGGGCCGATTGTAGTTGCCGCCCGTGGGGTGAGACTCGATCTCGGCCGGCGGCCCATGAATGATGTAGACCCGCCCGCGATCGGTCACCCAGCCGGGGAGGCCGCTGGAGAAGCGCTCGTTGGCGTAAGCGATTCGGCGGTAGTGCTCGTCCTTGAATTCGTTCGTGGAGGTGCGCGGGTCGGGGTCGCGTCGATACCAGAACTGTTCGATGAATTGCTCTCGTTCTTCGGGTGTGTTGAGTTTTTCGAAGACGGCCCGTTCCTGGGGGGAGATGATGTAGACCACGTCCTCTTTGAGCCATCGCTTGAAGTAGTTTTCCTGCTCCTCGGCGAGGCTCTGCTGGTCACGCTTCTCTCGTTCGCCGTCCTTTTCCTGTTGTTGACCCATCACTGCGGCCGCCGCGCCCAGCCACAGCAGAACGCTCAGCAATAACCCCAGGCTGCGCCGCACCTCTTGAAGACCTTTCATCCCGTTCACCTCTGACGAGTTTTCGTCCGCCTGTCTCCGGTCGAACCGGCCGCTCTTCGAATTATAGCTCGAGGCCGGCCGAGCGCAGCCGGCCGGCGGGGCCACCATGTTAGAGACGCCGGACGGCGCGATGCGTTCACTCGGGAAACGAGTGAGGAGCATCCCGATTGCGGGTCTGCGGGTCCTCCGGCTTGCGAGCCTCGAGCCTCAGCTCTATCCGCAGAATCACCGGAAAGCTGCCGGTGTCACTGGACCTTCTCAATTCTGGTCCGAGGCAGCTCCCACCGTTGCTCCGAGATCGACCAGGCCGGCCTCTTGAGCGTTGTGGAGGTACTCCCGGACTGCTTCCGGGTGGACCTCGCCATAGTAGTGGCGCCCGGCGCGCCGGGCTTCGGCGGCAACGGCTCGGTGGATGTCCAGCGCGGTCCGCTGGGAGTCGATGAAGTTGAGCACTTCGAAGGCCATCAAGCCATGCAGGCCCGGCACTGAATCGATCTCGTTTCGTTTGTTCAGGAACCCGGAGGGGCCTTCCGTCAGTCGAGGGACCCAGCTCTGCAGTTCCTGCTCGACGTCGCTCAGGACCTCCTCGCCGGGAGCGCTTCCCGTGCGGGCCTGGTATTCGGCGTCCAGGACCGCCTGCCACTGGCGGCCGGTCTGCCGCAGGACTTCCTCGAGGCGCTCGACGCGCGCCACTTCTGCTCCCGAGGCCGCCAGCCGGCGCAGTGAAGCGGCCGCTCGCAGTTCGCGTCCTACAGCCTGCTCCAACTGGTGTCCGGACTGGTGGTACAAGGCGGGGGATTCGGCCAGCCACTCCAGCCCCAAGCGCAGGTCTTCGGCCAGCCTCTGGAGTCCGCGGCCCTGCACCTCGGCGGCGATTTCCGGAAAGTGCTTCGAATCGGCGCGCGCAATCGTGTAGGCGATCGCCGCCACCGTGAAGGCGTTGCGCTGCAACTGGGTGCGATCGATGTTCCAGAGGTCGTCATCGGAGGAGTGGATGAAATTGTCGGGCCAGTTGGTGAAGGTGATTCCGGGGACGCCAATCGGCGCCTCGTTGAACGTCATGTGATCGGTACTGTTGTGGAAGGGGATGATCTGGCCGTTGTAGCGATGGCGGCTCCCCAGTCGCGACAGGATGGGCCGTGGATAGGGGAATGGCCCCCCTGCCTGCAGGATCGCCAGATTGCCCCGGTTGCTCTCCACGGTGAATTCCATGAGACGCTCGGCAACGTCGTTGAGATAGTGGAAGCGGGAAAAGGGCAGGCGGGTCATGTTCTGCACGCGCAGCAGATCCTGGCTTTGATCGGCTCCCACCATGTCCTGGTTGATGTTGACCAGCATCCGGCCCGATTCCTCGGGATGGTCGGAAAAATACTGGCGCTGGCTGCTGATCTCGGTGACCCACCAGAGCCGCAGATTGCGACGCGGGCGCTCAATCTTGCCTTCCTCGATCAGCTTCTTCAACGCCCGGCCGATTTCCAGCACGCTGGCACAGCCACTGGCGTCGTCGTTGGCCGAGTATTTCTCCTCCTGGAGGTGTCCCGTCAGGACCACGTCCTGATCGGCGAACTCGGAACCCTTGATGAAAGCTTCGACCATCACCTGCCACTTCTCTTCTCCGAATTCCGACTCGATGTCGACCCGAGCCAGGACCGGTTCCCCCTGCCGCAAGAGGTTCTCCAGTTCCAGGCCCTGTCGGGCGGTCAGCCGGAAGCCGAAGGTGGCCGGCTTTCCCTCGTCGCTTTCCACCGGGATGCGGGACCAGCGGATCTGGTCGGGCCGGCTCAGGGAGTTCTCTGGATAGTCGGCGGCGCGGGGATCGGGATAGGTGATGATGCCGGCGGCGCCCCGCTCCCACACGGCGGCCTTCATGACCTGGAAGGGAGAGCCAAAAGCCAGAACGAGTTTGCCCGAGACCTCGCGGCCTTGGTAATCGCTGTCCTGCACGCCTTCATCGACTGAAACGACGGCGAGGTCTTGTAGATGGGCGGTGCGCGAGTAATCGCTCAAATGGAGGGGATGCTGCAGGGTGGAAGCGAGCCGCTGCTGCCGGGGCGTGGTCAGCCAGAGCTCGCCGTATTGGTTGGACCAGGGCACGGTCCCAGAAGCCTGGCGAATCAGCCGTACTTCCTGCAGCCCGTATTCCCGGGCCTTCGATTCCACGTAACGGGCCACCTCCATGAGTCCGGGCGCGCCAGCCCGCGGGCGGTGAAACTGTGTGAAGTAGCGGATGTGTTCATAGGCCTGATCCCCGGAGATTTCGTTGACCAGCCACTGATACTCCGCCTCACTCAAGAAAGGGATCTCCTGAGCCTGGATCGGCTGCCAGCTCGCCAGCAAGCATGCGACCAAGAGTCCGAATTCGTGCAATCTTCTCAATGTCTTGCTCCTCCTTCCTGGCGGGTCACTGCCAGGCGATCGTGCCTCGCAGTGTATTTGCATGCTCCGGCCAATTCCACTTAAATAGGCTCGGAAAAGGCGGGCGGCTTCGGAGCGGTTCGTCGGGCGGAAACGGAGGAGAGTGCACGCGTGAGACAGTCTGCGATCGGTTCCCTCTTCCGAGGGGTCTCTGGATTTCCGGTGTGGGTGCCGCTGCTGCTGGCTCTGACGGCCAGCGCCGGCTGCCAGGAAAAACGGGTAGAGGTGGTGGTGTTTCACGCCGGGAGCCTCTCTCCCCTGATGGACGAGATGGCGAGCAGATTCGAAAAGAACCACCCGGACATCCGCGTTCTGAACGAGGCCTCGGGCAGCCTGGACGCGCTCCGTAAGATCACCGAACTGGGACGGGACTGCGACCTCGTCGCCACCGCCGACTACCGGATCCTTGGCGACTTCCTGCCCGTCGAGTCAATCCACCGGGCCTACACCTTTCTGGGCAACGAGATGGTGCTGGCCACCGGTCGGGCGGACCTGCTGAAGACTTCGGAAGAGCGTCGAGACTGGGCCGAGAACTGGCTGGACCGGCTCTTTCAGGGGGGCTACTCGTATGGGATCTCCGATCCCGACCGGGATCCGGCCGGATACTATGCCCGACTGGTCTGGAAGCTGGCCGAGATTCATTACGATCGCCCCGGCACCTATCAGCGCTTCTCGAGCCGTTTCCGAGCCCGCTGGATGCGCCCCCGCTCCTCGGAGCTGGTGGCGCTGCTCGAGACGGGACACCTGGACTTCGCCTTTCTCTACAAGTCGACGGCCCTGCAGAACTCTCTGGCGTTCGTCTCTCTGCCGCCCGAAGTCTCCCTGGCCGATGACGCCTACGCCGACCAATACTCGCGGGCTTTTTTGCAGGTTGCGGGCCCCGAGCCTGGAAGCAGGATTGAAATCACGGGAGCCCCGATTCGCTACGGGGTGGCGCTGCTCTCGGATTCACCACAGGCACGCCAGTTCTTGGAGTTCCTGCTGCAGGCCGAATCGCAGCAGGTCTACCGGGAGCTGGGCTTTGCGGCTGTCGCCCCTCGGGAAATCAGGCCGCCTCGGACCTCCTGAGTCATGCAAGGACCGCTGGTTTGGAAATCTGCGGCGACGGTACTAGCGAGTCTGAGCTTGCTGCTGATCGCCTTGCCCATCGTGTTTCTCCTGTCCAGCTCCTCTCCAGCGACTCTGTGGCGAACCATTCTGGAACCGGAGGTCACCCGTTCGCTGGTTCTGACCGCCGCGAGCGCCCTGGCTGCCACCACCCTGGGAGTGATTCTGGGAACGCCTCTGGCTTTTCTGCTGGCGCGGCAAGACTTTCGGGGTAAGGAACTGATCCAGGGGATCATTGACTTGCCCATCGTGATTCCCCATCCCGTGGCTGGAATCGCTCTGTTGGTGGTCTTCTCGGGCTTTCATCCGGGCGTCAGCCCGGTGGGCCACTGGAGCGGGATCGTGGTCGCGATGTTCTTCGTCAGTTCCTCGCTGCTGATCAACACGGTGCAGGAGGGATTCCAGGCGATTCCCCTCCAGATGGAGTGGACGGCACGGTCGCTGGGGCTGTCGCCGGCCGCCACCTTTTTTCGGGTGAGCCTGCCGCTGGTGCGGACCAGCCTGCTGGCCGGGGGAATCATGATGTGGGCCCGCAGCGTCAGCGAGTTCGGCTCGATCGTCATCTTGGTCTACCATCCCCGGGTCGCATCGGTCTTGATCTACGACCGGTTTTCCTCTTATGGGCTGAAAGCTGCTCTGCCGGTGGCCGCCATCCTGCTCTGGGTCAGTGTGGTGCTGTTCGTCATGCTGCGCCTGACTCAGCGCAGCAAGCGAGGGGCTCATGCTGGCCATTGAGGGGCTGCGCCGCCGGCTCAACCAATTCGAACTGGACATTCCGCAACTCCAGGTCGGCGAGGGGGAGATGTTCGTGATCCTGGGCCCCAGCGGAGCCGGTAAGAGCCGCCTTCTGGAATGCCTGGCCGGATTCGCTCCCCACCAGGGGCGCGTGATGGCCGGCGGCCTGGACGTCACCGGGAAGCCTCCCGAACAGCGAGGGGTCTCTCTGTTGTTTCAGGAAGCTCAGCTGTTCCCGCACCTGGACGTGCGCCGCAACGTCTGCTTCGCCCGCACCCCGGCCGCGCCGGAGCTCCGCCAGCTGGTGGAGAGCCTGCAGCTCCAGCCACTGCTGGACCTGCCGGTGTCCATGCTCAGTGGCGGGCAGCGCCAGCTGGTCGCGCTGGCGCGTTCGCTGGTGGCCCGCCCCCGGGTCCTCCTGCTGGACGAACCGTTCAGCGCCATCGACCCCATGCAGCGCCGCGACGTCTTGCGGATCTTCCGGGAAGTACAGTCCCGCCTGGCGCTGACTTCCCTGCTGGTGACGCACAACTTCGAGGAAGCCCTGGCCCTGGGGCATCGCATCGGCATTCTCCAGGCGGGGAAGCTGCTCCAGGCAGGCGTCCCTTCCGAAGTGTTCCAGCACCCCGGGTCACCGGAAGTGGCTCGTTTCCTGGGGGTGGAGAACCTGTTCCAGGGCCGGATTCAACGCCTGCCCGACGAGGGGCCCGAAGACGGCGAACTCTTCTCGGCCCTCTTCCGTGGAGACCGCGTTCAACTCCGCGTCCTGGCCACCGAGGAAGGCCCCGCCCACGTTTTGATTCATCCTTACGAGATCACACTGCTGCGAGAGGAGCCTCCCCCGTCATCGGCGCTGAACCAGCTGGCGGGCAGGATCGATCGGATCGTACCGGGAGGAGCTTTGGCGCGGGTGTGGGTGGACGCGGGATGCACCTTTCGAGTCGATGTCACGCATGGCAGTTGCCAGCGCCTCCAGCTGGAGCCCGGCTGCCCGGTGGTGCTGTCGTTCAAGGCGTCAGCGGTCAAGGTATATGGCGGAAGAGAGTGAAAACGGCAAACCTGGATTCCCAGAGATTCAGTAGCGCGGCAGCTGGGGATCCACTTCCAGCGACCAGCGGTCGATTCCCCCGTCGAGGTTGATCACCCGGGAGAATCCCAGCGATTGGAGCAGCTGCGCCGCCATCAGACTGCGCGTTCCGTGGTGGCAGTAGACCACGATCTCATGCTCGGGCTCGAGCCGGGAGGCAGCTTCCTCCCTGAGGCGCCCCAGGGGAATGTGAAGGCTGCCTTCGATGCGGCAATGGGCGACTTCCTCCGGCTCCCGGACGTCCAGCAGCACCAACGACGCGCCCTGGAGGCGATCGCTGAGCTCGCGGGGGTCGATGCCTTCGATCCTCCCTGCTCCCTGTTGTCCTGGCCAACTCACGATTGAAAAGCCCTTGAAACCGTCCTACAATTCTCCGCATCTAAGTGATTCGAGGAGTGAGAACGCCATGATAACACTGACACCGTCGGCAGTGAACAAGGTCAAAGAGTTCCTGGCTCAGCAGGAGCAGCCCTTCACCGGGGTTCGGCTGTCGGTCGTCGCCGGAGGTTGCTCCGGCTTCGAGTACCGTATGAACCTGGAGAAAGCGGAACAGGAAGGCGATCTCGTGTACCCCATCGACGGAATCCAGATCTTCGTGGACGAGCAGAGCCTGCTCTACCTGGACGGCACCGAGGTGGATTTCGTCGAGTCTATCCGGGGCTCGGGTTTCTCCTTCAAGAACCCCAATGTGAAAGGCTCATGCGGGTGCGGTGAGTCCTTCCAGGCCTGATCTGCGACCCTGTCCTCACGCGCGATCTCGACGACAGCCGGCCGGCGCGCCCGCTGCCGGCTCCGCCCAGCCCCCTCGAAACGATCTGTCCAAAATGGAAATTTTTTCTCATTTTCAGTGCCACTTTCCCCACTGGGCCAGCTGGCGCACGGGTGCATGACCCGGCCCCGGAACCGCCTGACCAGCCCCATCGCCGGCCTCCTCCGGGCACCCCACCGATGCACCGTGAGGTTCCCAGACCCCCATCAGATCGAGCTTTCGACAGATTCTCGAGCAAAGGCGCATCGGTCTGAATGCTGCCCGGAGGAGGCTCTTGCGACGCCAAAATTCATGAGGGCGGAGAGATTGGCACTTCTCTTGCGTCCCAGTCTCGTGCTGGAGAGGTCACTCCGAGCGCGATATGCCCCAGGGTTGGGCTGGGATCGTCTCAGTTGCAACCTCGCTTCGCCTCGGAGTGGCCGATTACACGGACCTCCCGGCCCCAATCCACAGAAAGCCGAGCGCCCCGGCAAGTCGAACTTGCCAGCCGACACCCTCCCCAGTAAAGTAGGCGCGTCGCGGGAAACTACAAAGGAGGAGGCTCATGCGAAAAGCTCTGATCATTCTGGTATTCCTGACTCTGGCGCCGGGGTGTGCGGCACCGGAGTCGGCTTCGGATGAGGCTGCAATGCAAGAAGACGTCACGGGACGTTGGAACGTCACGGTTCAAACTGAGGACGGCTCTTATCCCAGCTGGTTCGAGATCACCCAGACGGACTCCGGTTACGAAGGCAGGTTCGTGGGCCGCTTCGGCAGCGCCCGCCCCATCCAGCAGCTGTCTGTGCAAGCTGCTCAGGTCAGCTTCAGCCTGCCCGTGCAATACGAATCCCATGCCCAGGACCTCAGCTTCGAGGGCAGCCTGCAGAACGGACAGCTGTCGGGCACGACCAACGCCGAAGACGGCTCCACTTTGCAGTGGTCGGCGGTCCGGGCGCCCGAGCTGCCCCGGCCTGACAACGTCCAGTGGGGGGAACCCGTCCCACTGTTCAATGGCAAGGATCTCACGGGTTGGAAAGCGCGGCATCCCGAAGCACAGAACAACTGGAAGGCCGTGGACGGGGTGCTGGTCAACCAGGAACGGGGCACCGACCTGATCACCCGGGACAGCTTCGGGGATTTCCGGCTGCAGCTGGAGTTCCAGTACCCCGAGGGGAGCAACAGCGGCATCTACCTGCGTGGACAGTACGAGGTCCAGGTTCAGGACGACTTCGGCAAGGAACCGGACAGCCACTACCTGGGAGGGGTCTACGGCTACCTCACACCCGCTCGAAACGCCGCTAAGCGGGCGGGCGAATGGCAGAGTTACGACATCACTCTGCTGGGCCGCACGATTACCATAGTGCTCAACGGCGACACCGTGATCGACAACCAGGAGATCCCGGGGATCACGGGGGGCGCCCTGAGGGCGATCGAAGACGGCACGGGCCCCATCATGCTCCAGGGGGATCATGGGCCGGTTTCGTTCCGGAACATCGTGCTGACTCCCGCCCAGTAGGGACGGGCGCCAGCCCTCGGTCGCCGCCAATCTGCGGGGTACACGCCGCCACCGGGCATCACCGGCGGGGATGCCGATGTCACTGACGGCTCAACGGCGCCTTGGGGCGATCACGGTAGCGGCGATAGAGCTGCTTGTGCTTGTCGTCCATCGAGGGCTCGGTGCCGTCGATCCATACTCGTTCGACGTGCGTGCCGGGCTCCAGCAGATCGCCGTCGGTCAGCACCAGGCTGGCGCTCTTTCCCACCCGGATCGAGCCCAGGGTTTCCTGCAGGCCAAGCATGCGGGCCGGGTTGAGCGTAAGGGTCCGATACGCCTCCTGGCGATCCAGTCCGAAGGCCGCCGCCACCCCCGCGAAGAAAGGGATGTTGCGGGAATTGGACGAACCCCCTGGGCTGTCCGAACCCGCGATTGCCACGAGAACGCCCGCCTCGGCTAGTCTGGCCGGCGCCGAGTAGTAGAGGTCGTAGGCATCGTCGCTACCCGGTGTCCCGGTGACATCGGTCAGAACGACCGGCACCTGGCGCGCAGCCAGCCGATCGGCGATCTTCCAGGCCTGGCGGCCTCCCACCACGATGAGCCGGAGTCCGCGCTTGGCGGCCCACTCGAGGGCCATCTCAATGGCCCAGTCCTGATCCACGGCCACGTAGAGCGGCCGCCGGCCGTCGAGCACCGGCTCGAGGGCTTCGAGCTGGGGATCGGGCCTCCAGGGGCGTCCCGCGCTTTCGGCCTCAGCTTTGGCTCGGAGATAGTAGCCGGCGTCGTCGAAGAGCTCGTCCAATTCCTTGACCTTTTTTTCAGCTTCCTTCTTGCGATCTTCCAGGGACTGTTGCTGTCCGAAGAAAAAGGCAAACGGACTGGAAGCGCCCCCGGGCCAGCGAAGGACCAAGGAATGGCGCGGCACTGCCGCCATTTCTTCCCAGGTCCAACCATCGGTCCGGATCAGGGCTGCCTGGCCCGCCACGATCCCCCCCTCCGGGGCCACCATTGCATGGGTGATACCGCCTGAGCGAGTCACCGGGATGTGGGTGCTGGCGGGATGGACGGCGATCACGGCCTCGACATCGGCGTTCCAGTCCCCCATCTCGGACCGGTCCACGGACCCCGAGACACTGTCGACCTCCGAGAGGCCCAGCACGCTCTCCATCTGAATCATCCCCGGCCAGAGATGTTTTCCGGAGGCTTCCACTCGCCGGGCGCCGGGGGGAACGGGCGTGTCGGGGCCACCCACCGCAGTGATACGCCCGTTCTGGAAGACCACCACGCCGCTCTGAACGTCGTCCCCCTCCAGCGTGTGCACGGTCGCACCAACAATCGCCACCGGTTCGGCACTGGAGAACGGGGAGAACCGGTACGGGATCTCGGGCGGGTCCGGGTTTGCAGCTGGCTGTTCGGCCGTGGCGGACTCCTGGCGGGCCGGGCTGGTTTCCGGTTCCGAGTCTGCCGTCTCGCCTTGCGCGCTCTCCTCCACGTCTCGAGTCTCAGCCGCCTCGGGCTTCTTGCCCTCGTTGCGAATCGCCTCGGCCAACCGGTCCCGCGCTTCCCGGTAGCTCACTCGATGGGCCTGGTCGGCTTCGCGGCTGAACACGATCCGGCCGTCGACGAAGGTGTAATCGACCGACGAGAAGACGCTCAGAGGGTCCCCGTTCCAAATCACCAGATCGGCGTCTTTGCCGGGGGCCAACGAGCCGGTCCGATCGTCGATCTTCAGCTGGCGGGCCGGGTTGATGGTGACCATGGCCAGGGCTTCCTGCGGCGAAAGATCACCGTAGCGCAGCATTTTGGCAGCCTCCAGATTCATGCGGCGCGCCAGGTTGGGATTGTCCGAATTGAGGCTCGTCAGGACACCTCGCTGATGCATGATGGCGGCGTTGTAGGGAATGGCCTCGTAGGCCTCCAGTTTGTAGCTCCACCAGTCGGAGAAAGTCGACCCGCCGGCCCCGTGTGCTCCCATCTCGTCGGCCACGCGGTACCCCTCGAGCACGTGTTGAAAGGTCCGCACGGTGAATCCCAGCTCTTCGGCCAGCCGCATCAGCATCAGGATCTCGTCGGCGCGGTAGGAGTGGCTGTGCACCAGCCGCTTTCCCTCGAGGATTTCAGCCAGGGCTTCCAGCCTCAGGTCTCGCCGGGGCGGAGCCTGGCGTTCTTTTCGTGCCGCACTGAGGGCCTCGTAGCGCTTCCAACCCTCGCGGTAGAGCCGGGCCTCTTCGAAGGCGTTGCGGATCGTCGCCGCCACGCCCATTCGGGTCTGTGGATAGCGACGCCGGACTCCCGGCAGCGAGGGAAAATTCGACTGGGTGGGATTCTCACCCAGGGCGAACTTGATCCCGGGTGGAGCGGTCTCGATCAGCAGCTCGTCCGGGGTGCGCGCTCCCCAGCGCATCTTGATCACGGCGTTCTGGCCCCCGATCGCGTTGGCCGAACCGTGCAGCACGTTAGCGGCGGTCAAGCCACCCGAAGCCTGCAGGTAGAGGAAACGGTTGGTGGGGTCCAGGACATCGGCCACGCGCACCTCGGAGGTGACGCTGGCAGAGCCCTCGTTCAAGCCGAATCCTTCCGTCCCGCCGTGGCTGTGGCAGTCGATCAGCCCGGGTGTGACCTGGCGTCCCTGCGCCTCTATGATCAGTGCCGCGGCCCCAGCCCTGAGATCGAAGCCGACTTGGAGAATCTTGCCGTCACGGATTCGGATGTCGGTGTTGCGCAGAAGACCGGCCGGCTCCATCGTCCAGATCACGGAGGCGTTGCGGATGAGCACTTCCGGAGGGGTCGAGACAGCGGCGGGACGAGCGCCCAGCCGCAGCGCCTCCTCGAGAGCGGCTTGACCCGGCAGCCAGGGCCCGGACGAGCAGAAGAAGATTCCAGCCAATAACCATGCCTTCCACTTCGACGGTCTCATCGTTTGCCTTCCTCCGGGCCGGAAACCCGCTTGCCTTCTACTTTGATCGTCATACTGCCTCTGGGGGTCTCGAAGGAGCTGTCTCCGGAGAGCGTGTCCCCCTCGATGACGACGGTCACCTCCAGGGTTCGAGCCGGCCCCGGCAATCGGACGGTCAAGGCATTGCCCTGCAGCTGGACCGATTCGAAATCCCGTTGTCCTTGTCTGCCCTCCGCATAACCGGTGTAGGCGCCCGGGCTGCCTTGAATGTGCCATTTCGATTCATTACTGCGCCCCATCATCCGGGTCGTGATCTCCCAGACGCCGCGGGGATCGACCTGGGCGTCGGGGTCGCCCTTTTGGACTTTTGCTTCCATCTCGTAATCCCGCCCGTCCACGAAAACGTAGCGGAGCTCGGGCTGTTCCGTGAAGAGCTCTCCTTTGACCACGAGCAGGTTGGCCAATTTGCCCGGCTCCAGCGTCCCGGCGACCTCCCCGATGCCCAGCATGCGGGCCGGCTCTACGGTCAGGGCAGCCAGGGCTCGCTCCCGGCTCAGGCCCGCTTCCACCACTTTGGCCAGATTTTTGAAGAAATCGCTGTTGCTGCCGCCGGGGTCCCCCGTCAGCGCGAACTGCACGCCCTGCAATTGGCCCGGCAGCCGGGGGGCGTTGAGGTACTCCTGCAGGCTCTCGAGCGAGATCGTCTCCAACTCGTCCGCGTCATCGACCTTGGGTTTCTCGGGAAACTTCAACGGCAATAGCACCGGGAGGCTGCTGGCTTGCAGTCGCCGAGCCTCCTCGTGGCAGCCCCGAGCCAGCACGAACCCCGAAAGGCCGAACTCCCGAGTCAGCTGGCCGAAACGATCGTGGTCCAGGTCCGACTGAGCCACGAAGAGCACCGGCACCCGTTGGTCCAGAATGTCCTGGAGCGCCGCATCCGAGGAGCGAAACTCGGGGCGCTCGAGGCCCACGGGGTTGGCTCGAAGACGTTCTTCCCAAAGCGCCTGGCGCCGGGCGTCAAGGAGGGCCTGGCGGACGGCCGCCAGGGCGCCGATCTTGGATGTCGGGTACTGACGTCTCGCGAAACCTCCGCTCTCCAGCGCCACTACCTGCGCCAGCCGGTCCCGGATCACTTGCCCGCGCACGTCCCCATCCCCCAAAGAGAGAACGACCGAGCGTCCCCGGAAGATCCCTGAACGTGGCAGCGAATGAACGATGGCGAAGCCGAGCTTGCGGTGGCGCTCCACGGCGTCCTTCTCGAGTTTCACTCCGTCGATGACGGCTTTCTCGGGGTGCACAGACGGGAGCTCATGAGGAGCGCCCCCGGGCTGCTCCGGTTGCTGTGCCAGCTGGGCCAGAGCCGCCGCCGGGTTGGGCGGGCCCCCGCCACCCCCGGGCCCGCGCCGCTCCTCCGGAACTCCCAGATGGCTGGCCCCGTCGATGAACGCCGGGTATACCGTCCAGTCTTCCTCGGCCTCGATCACCTGCGCGTCGGGCGGCGCCTGCACGTCCTTCCCCAGGGCCTCGATCAATCCATCACGGAGCACGATGCCCGCCCGCTCGATTACCTGTCCGGGCGCGGTCACGATGCGAACTTGGGTGATTGCGTAAACGCGCGGACGTTCGGCCCGCAGTCCCCCCAATGCACTTAGCGTCACGGCCGCCATCGCTGCCAGCCCGATGCCATTTCTCACGGCCTTGATTGAAATCGAGTAGTTCAAGATTGACCTCGCTTCTTACAATCCGGGCACTCCAGCTCGCCGGCGCAATGTCCTCTGGCTTGTAGTCTCCCGAACGCTCGCAGTCTCAGCCGAACACCGCTTCATACAGCATCCCCTGCTTGTCGGGGCCGATGGGGACCAGGAAGATGTCGTGGGCGCCCAGGGTTTCGTTCTCCAGCCGGTAGAGCCGCTGAGGTAAGGCCACATCCGGCCCGGCCCGAAACACAATCGAAAACGGCGCCCGCGCGCCATCCTCGTACTGGGCGCGGATGCGTTCACTGCCTGGATTGACTTCCGCCACCCGGAGCTCCAAACGCTCTTCCTGGGAGACCACCAGATGAAACGTCTCGTCGATCAACGGTTCGAAATCCTGCAGGGTCAATTGAGTCATCGCAGCGCCTCCTGACCGGGCGACCATTCCATCAGGTAATAGATCCCCACGTCGCCAACTCGCTCGAACCCGAGGCGCTGGTAGAGTCGCAACGCGGGGTTGTTCTGCTCCACGTGGATGCGGACCGGCAAGCCCTTCTCGCGACCCTGCTCCAAGACCTCTCCCATCAACATTCCCCCGATGCCCCGATTGCGAAACTCCGGCAAAAGGGCGATGTCGATCAGCCGAATCTCGTCTCGACGATGCTCCAGATAGAGGCGTCCCACCGGCTCGCCGTCCAGAAGGATCAGTTCGAAAGACGCCTCGGGGAAGTGCTTCGAGTAATAGTCGTGCTGGAAGGCGAACTGCTGCTCCAGAAAGGCGTGCTTCTCCTCCTCGCTCCAGGGAGCGTGGACCATTTCATAGTCACGGGTGGTGCAATAGAGGCGGCGGAGGAAAGAGATGTCATCCTCGGTGATGGCTCGAAAACTGACCCGCTCGTGCATCGACTCGCGGATTGTATCCGCCAGCCCGCCACGCGTCCAGTTCCGAGACCAGGCCGGCAGACCGCCGAGCAGCCAAGCCGGCGCACTCAGAATCACTTTGCGCCCCTGTCCGCGCTTTTTTGTCAGAGCCCGGTGCCGAATCCCAGCGCTCTGGCAGCTTTCTGCTGCCGCCCGTCGACGGTCACGAAGGCCAGGTCACGCGGCGTCCGCGCCAGAAAAAGGGCGCAGGCCAAATGCCACAGATCAGCCCCGTGCAGGTATCCGGCAGCCAGGACTCGTGAAATTTCCGGACTCAGCGGCCGCGGCGGCAGCACCCAGGAAATGGCCTCGAGCATCTGCGCGTCGCTGGTGACTCCTTTCGCGGACGAGGGCAGCTCGCAATTCGGGCTCCAGGAGCGCAGAGGAAGAAAGTTCGTCGTAGCCCTCGAGATGTTCGACCCAGGTCCGAGTGACCAGGCTCCTCGAATGCAATGGCTACCAGGCAGGACGCATCCACGTAGGCGGAGCTCACTGGTTCCGCTCCGCCAGAAAACGCTTCAGCGCCCCCGGCTTTTTCTGAACGGGCGCCAACCTGCCTCTCGGACTCCCGCTCCGCACCAGCACCCCCTGATCCGTCAGCTCCTTGACTCGCCCTTCCCAGCCCGTGGGGTTGCCTTCGATGGGCCGAATCTCCGCAATCGGCTCTCCCCGATGCGAGATCCGGACCGTCCTACCCGAGCGAACTTTCCGGAGAATCTCGCTCAGCTTCGCTTGGGCCTCGTGAGTGGAATAGAGATCTTTCATGTCGACTCGAAAGAAGTTCACTGGTCTGGCTAGTCAAGTCAGGTCTGCCTCTCGGACACAGCAAATCCCGAAGCGGAAGACTTCGCGTCGGCGGCAGCCGGCGGGCCTCGTCTCAGCAGTTTCGCTACAATCATCGAATCGATGACTCTTTTCCGGGCCGCCGGGTTGCTCCTGCTTCTGGCGGTGGCCGCAGTTGGGTTCTGGCTTCACTTCTCCGCCAACCGGGCCGAGGGCGTCCTGGAACGTCCCGCGCCACCTGCTGGGGGAGCGGTCAGGGAGGGGCGGCAAACTGTGCCAGGGGGCCGGCCCGAGACGCCCCCAGGAGACCTGGCTCCGAGGATTCCGGCAGGTGAAGCGGAAAAGCGCGCCGGTCCTCCTCCCGACCCGGCCGAGGCTCGACTCGCCGCCAGGACTCGAACCATTCTGGACGCCTATCGGGACAGGAAGGTCGCGCGTTTTCTGGACGCTCTGCTCTGGCCGCAACCGACCCACCAAGCCATTCGAGAGGCCCTGCAGATCGCCAGCGGTCTTCCCCTCCAGCAGCAGGCTGAAGCCATCGAGGCATTTCGACGGCATCCGTCCCCCGAACTGGCCGAGATCCTGGAGTCGATTGCCACGACCGATCCGGACCCGGCCGTCCGCAATCTGGCCTTCGAGGTGCGACAGTCGATGCACCGATAGGCTCACGGCCCCCTAGGGACACTCTTCCGCTGCGGACGGGTGCGAGCCGCCGCCCTCCAGGCTTCCGGAGCCGCGCCGAGGGCATGCGCCGCCCGGAGTCGGATCATCCCCGGGACGGGTAGAGGCCGACCAGCGCGATGATGAAGTTCAGCGCCAGGAACGGCTGGAGGTTGTTGTGAGCCCCAGAACCGCCTGTCGCGCCCAAGGCTGCGCCGGCGGTGGCGACGAGATTGTTGGCCGCCGCGTAGCGCCGCACCGCCGGATTGGTGGCGTGACCCGCGTTGGTCGGGACGTTCTGGCTGGCCGGACCCGAGCCTCGCAAGGTGTGGGTGTGGTTGGGGATCTGGGCTTTGGTCAGGGTCACCGTTTCCGTTCCTCCCCTCTGACCCAGCCGGCGTGCCGTCAGTCCAGACCCCCGTCCCGGGTGCATGGGAGCCCGCCCCTTGAGATTGGGTAGCGCGGTCGTGGTGCGGCCGTCCCCGCCAAAGGTGGTACCGATGAGCGAAAAGAGCGCCGTGTTCTGGGCGATCGGCAGGAGTTGGCCGTTGCAGAAGGCCCAGCCGCGGGGGGCGAAGTTGCCTGCGAAGATCCTGATTTCGGCAAGAAAGGGTTCAGACATGTCTTTTTGGACTCCTCACTGCCGTGAAGGGTAGATCCCAAACAGCGCGATGATGAAATTGATGCAGAGAAAGGGCATCAGGTTGGTGTGAGACTCGCCACCTCCCAAAGCCGTGATTGCAGCTGAATTGAAGCTGAGTGAATTGTCCGGTGGCGAGCGGTAGATGTTTCGCACGGGGTGGCCGGTCACCCGCCCGGCGGGATCGACGTTGGTGTTCGTGTCGTCGTTGGCCGTGGGCTGGTGTGTGTGAGTGGGAAGTTGACCGGAAGTGAGCGTGACTTCCTCGCTCCCCCCCTTCGAGCCCAGTCTCCGCTCCGAAAGACTCGGCCCCTGCCCGGCGTGCAAGGGGATACGGCCTTGCAGGTCGGGTAAGCCGAAGGTGTTTATGCCGTCGCCTCCGTAGGTTTCCCCCAGCAGGGAGAAGAGCGCGTCGTTCTGGGAGACGGCCAGGAGTTGCCCGTCGCAGAAAGCCCACCCTCGTGGCGCGAAGGTTCCCGCGAACATTCTGATTTCACCGACAAAAGGTTCCGACATGACGTGTCTCCTCTAGTTTCGGGACGGGAACAGCCCTTGCAGTGCGATACAGAAGTTGAGGGCGAGGTAGGGCTGCATGTTCTGGTGGCCCTCGCTGTTCCCGACCGTGGCGACCGTGCTCGAAGCCATGTCCACCAGCGGACTGGGATTCACCCAAACCGGGTCGGTGGCCGTGGAGCGGGCCAGCACCCTGTCGGTTGGGAACTGTTGGTCGGCGGTGTCTTCCGATGCCTGGAGCACGTGCTGGTGAGTTGGCATTTCCGCCACCAAAAGGGTATGGGTTTCTTCGCCCCCTTTGGACCCCAGTCGATGGTCGGTCCCCTCTTCACTCTGCCCGACGTGGACGGGGGTACGGCCGCGCAGGTCGGGCAAGGCGAACGTGCTTCGCCCGTCCCCGCCGTAGGTGGTGCCCAGCAGTGCATAGAGGGACTGGTTCTGGTTGATGGGCAGAATCTGGCCGTCGCAGAAAGCCCAGCCTCGCGGCGCGAACGTGAAGCCCACGATTTTCACCTCGGCCAAGAACGGTTCTGACATGCGTTCCTCCTTTCCTCTCCTCCTCGGCCTCTGTCTCCCTGCCCGGATCGCGAGCAACTCTTTCCCCGTCGTCGGGGCCGAGTCGGCTGCGGCAAAACCGGCCCCTCAGGGCGTCAAGGGTACGGCCGTCGGAGCGGTCACGCTGACCGCGTTCCCGGTGACCGGACCGCTGAAGAGCATGGATCCTCCATGCGGGGCCAGATTGGCGTCCAGCAGCGACACA
This sequence comes from Acidobacteriota bacterium, assembly GCA_041630155.1. Taxonomy (GTDB): domain Bacteria; phylum Acidobacteriota; class UBA6911; order RPQK01; family JANQFM01; genus JBFGHG01. The sequence goes on along the minus strand of JBFKLX010000013.1, from coordinate 9,652 downwards.
TAGGCGTGCAGCGCTGCGCTGTCGGTCGGCAAGCCGGCATAGCCCTCGACGTCCATGGCGTTGCCGAAGGCGTCGAAGAAAAGCGTTTCCAAGAAGCCTCCGGCGATGCCGCCCCAATCGTTCCCCCCGAATCGCACCGCGGTCGCCGTCGATGGCGAAGACATATTGCTGTCGTTGCCGAAGAACCCCAGGCCGAAGCCCTGCACCGCCCCCGGGAAGTTGGTGAAGCTGTTGTTCTGGAAGACCAGATCGAGGTCCCCGTTGCGCTGGTTCTGGGTGGTGAGCGCCCCCTGGAAGTTGGTGCCGCCCCCTGCGCCCCCGCTCACGTTCGAGTGTCCGGTGATCGTCACATCCGAGTCGGCGTTGTCTTCGGCCGCCACGAAGAAGGCGTTGCCGCCGCCCATGCCGGGCACCTGCACCCCCACGCCCGTGATGGTGTTGCCGGTCACGGAGGCACGGAAGATCGGATTGTTGCTGCCGATGACGGGCGCGCCCGCGTCGGCGGCAAAGGCGGCCAGCCGGATGGCGTCACTGATCGTACCGTTGATTGTGTTGTTCAGGATGAAGACGTGCGTCCCTTCCGCGCCGCCGATGGAGTTGCCGCGAGCGCTGAAGACTTCGACACCGATGCCCACGGTGGTGAACGTGTTGTTCTCCACCCGCAGCCCGTGCACGTTGCCCGTCGCCGACTGCTGGGCGGGCCCGGTGTTGACGGCTGCCCCGTTGATGTTCTGGAAGGTGTTTGCATCGGCCATGTTGGGACCGCCGATGATGGCGTCCAGACTGCCGCCGATGTGGCGCAGATTCAGTCCCTGGAAGTCGTACCGCAGGAAGGAGCTGCCGGTCACCGTGACGTCCAGGTTGCCGCTGATGCGGTTGTCGATTTCCACGGCCCGGCTGGCGCTGCCGGGAGCGGCGTTGGCCAGCACGTAGCCGGTGGCGGTGTCGAAGGTGGTGTTCTGGATCAGCAGGTCACCGTCGACGTCGGCGATTTTCATGCCGTTGTCCGAGACCAACGCCGCGGCGTTGATGTCATTGCCTACATCGTCGATCGTGCTGTTGGACAGGGTCAGATTGGTCCCGCCGTGCCACTGGATGGCCGAGTTCACCGTGCTGAAGGCGTTTCCGTCGGAGCCATCCTGAATGGTCACCCCGTTGATCGTGGTGTTGTCGGAGTTTCGAATGTCGAACGCGTTGTCGGCCATGTCCTCGACGGTCCCGCCGTTGAAGGTGACGCTGCCGGTGTTGTTTTTCAGGAAGACGCCGTCGCCGTCCCCGTCGTTGCTGGGCAGTCCCCGCATGGCGTCGTAGGTCCCCGCGGTCGCTACGGCAGTGCTGCTGATGTTCGCCGAGGCGAAGGTGAAGACCCCTGCTGAGTCTTCGATGCGGATTCCGTAGCCGCCCACGCCGTTGGGATTGGGAATGGTCGTAGCGCCGAAGTCGACGGTGCTGCCCCCGGCCACGTTGTCGAGGAAAATGCCGGTTCCGTTGCGGCTGTTGACGCTGGTGGTCCCGAAGTCGATGTCCGAACCGGCGGCGACCGTGTTGACGTTGATGGCGCCGTTGGCCGTCAGAATCCCAGCCGCCGCGTTGGTGACGGTGGTGGTGCCACCGTTGAAGCTAGAGCTGGCGCCCAGATTGGTGAGGTCCACTCCGCGGGCCGAGCTGTTGGTCGAGGTCAGGCTGGCGAAGGTCATGCCCGTCGTGGTGCCGTCGATGTCGACCGCCGCGCCGCCCGTCGAGCTGATCGAGTTGGAAGCATTGGCCATGTTGACAGTGCCGCTGGTGGAAGCCCGCAGTCCGACGCCGCCGGTGGTCGCAGCGATGTTCACGGTTCCCGTGAAGGTGAAGGTGGACGTCGGATTGGCAGACAAATCGATGCCGTCTCCGCCGGCGGCGCTGATGCTGGTGGCCCCGTTGACGGCAAAGGTACTGGCGCCTGTGGCATTGGCGACGAAGATTCCATCGGCCATGACGCTGTCGGAGGTAATGCTGTCGAAGGTCACCGAGAGCGTCCCGGTGTTGATGTTGACGGCGGCGCCGCTGCCGCCCATCGCCCCGCTGTCGCCGATGGCCATGTTGCTCACCGTCAGGGTGCCGACCGACATCCCGGTCAGGCCCACGCCAGAGGTGTCGCCAAGGTCCACTTCATTGATCGTGTTGCCGGCGGCCAGATTGATGCCGTTGCCGCTGCCGTTGGTGATGACCGGCCGGGTCCCCATGGGGAGGGCGGGCAACCCTACCACGGAGGCGAAGCCGGCCGGCTCGCCGAGCAGCGTCTGCATGTCGAGCAGGTTGATTCCCTGCGTGTAGGGAGAAGTGGCCGCGTAGAGGAAGATGTTCTCGCCGGCAGCGTCCGCCGCGGACGTGTTGAAGTCGTTGATGGTGTTGAAGGGGCTGGCCGAGGTGCCGTTGCCGCCGGCCGCCGCGTCGCCATCGATGTACCACACCATGCCACTGACGTCCACGCTGACGGTGGCCGTCACGCCGCTGGCTCCGCCCATGGGATCCTGCAGCTCGTAGCTGAAGGTGTCGGCACTCATTCCCGCGCCCTCGAAACCGACCGGCGGGAAGTAGTCGAAGCTGCCGTCGGAGTTCATCGCCACGGTCCCCCCGTTGGCAGTGGCGATCATGCCCGCCATCACGGCCATCAACGGCGGCCCGTCCACGTCGCTGTCATTGGCCAGTACGTTGTTCCCCGTCAGCACCACATGAGGCGTCGAGGGGGCCGGGGTCCCCGAAATCCCCTGGGTGTTGCCGAAGCCGCCCGTGAAGGAGTCGTTCATCGCGGCGGGCGGATCGTCGACCCCGCTGATGCTGAGGTTCACGGTGGCGGTGTCCGTGGCGGTTCCGTCCGAAAGGGTGTAGAGAAAGCTGTCCATGGCGTCCGGATCGCCCACCTGCAGCGATTCGAAGGCGCCGTTGGGGTCGTAGCTGAAGGTCCCGTTGGAGTTGAGCGTCAGCAGGGCGCCGGAAGGCAGCATGGTGAGCGTGCCGATGTCCATCGAACTGCCGTTCAATTCGGTGACCGTGAGGGGATCGCTGTCGGGGTCGCTGTCGGGGCCGTTGCCGTTGTCGGCCGTCACGTCGCCCATCACGGCCGTGTCTTCATCGGTCGAGACATCGTCGTCCTGGGCCACCGGAGGCCCGTTGACTCCCGTGATGGTCACCGTCACGGTGGCCGTGTCGGTGCCGCCGTTGCCATCCGAAATGGTGTACATGAACGAGTCGGTGTCAGTCATGCCGGTCGGCAGTGTGTCGAAGGCGCCGTTGGGGTCGTAGCTGAAGGTGCCGTTGGCGTTGACCGTCACCAGGGCTCCCGAGGCCAGCATGACCTGCATGCCGACGTCACCGGCGCTCCCGTTGACCTCCGAGACGGTGAGCGTGTCCGAGGCGTCCGGATCGGAGTCGGCCCCGTTGCCGTTGTCGGCCAGCACGTCGCCGTTGAGCACCATGTTGGAGTCGGCGGCCACGTCGTCGTCCTGGGCTGTGGGCGGGTCGTTGACTCCGTCGATCGTAAGGTTGACGGTGGCCATGGCGCTTCCCCCGTTGCCGTCGGAGATGGTGTAGCCGAAGCTGTCCATGCCGGTCTCGCCCACTGCTAGTGACTCGAACGAGCCGTTGGGGTCATAAGTGAAACTGCCGTTGGCATTGAGGGTCAGCAAGGCGCCGGACGGCAATGCGAACTGCGTGCCGATGGTGCCGCCGCCACTGACCGCGGTGACCGTCAGGGGATCGCCCTCCGCGTCGGAGTCGGCCCCGTTGCCGTTGTCGGCCAGCACGTCTCCCATCAGTGCCGTCTCTTCATCGGTCGTCACGTCGTCGTCCTGAGCCACGGGATCGTCGTTGACCGGGTTGATGGTGATGTCGACGGTGGCCGTATCCATGTTGCCGTTGCCGTCGTCGACCTGGAAATCGAAGCTGTCCGACCCGTTGAAGTTCAGGTTGGGGGTGTAGGTCACCGTGGCGCTGGAGGCATCGACCGGGGTGATCGCACCCAGCATGCCATTGGAGGGCCCGCTCATGGGCACGATCGTGAAGGTCAGAGTGTCGCCGTCCACGTCCGAGCCGGTCAGCAGCAGCATGACCGGCGTGTCCTCGTTGATGGTCTGCATCTGCGGGTTGGCGGTGGGCGAATCCTGGATCGGGTTGACGGTGATGTCGACCACTGCAGTGTCAGTGCCCCCGTTGCCGTCGTCCACCATGAAGGTGAACTGGTCGGCACCGTTGAAGTCCAGGTTGGGCGTGTAGGTCACCATGGCCGTGGTGGCGTCGACCGGAGTGATGGCGCCCAGCGACCCGTTGGAGGGCCCGCTCATGGGAACGATCGTGAAGGTCAGCGCGTCGCCGTCCACGTCCGAGCCGGTCAGCATGATGGGCAAGGCCGTGTCTTCATTCGTGCTGACCATCTGCGGGTTGGCGGTCGGGTTGTCGTTGGACGACCCCACGGTCAGATCCACCACCGCGGTGTCCGTGCCCCCGTTGCCGTCGTCCACCATGAAGGTGAACTGGTCGGCACCGTTGAAGTTAAGGTTGGGCGTGTAGGTCACCATGGCGCTGGTGGCGTCGACCGGAGTGATGGCGCCCAGAGACCCGTTGGAAGGCCCGCTCAGGGGGACGATCGTGAAGGTCAGCGTGTCGCCGTCCACGTCCGAGCCGGTCAGGGTCAACACGATCGGCGTGTCCTCGGGCGTGGTCTGCGACTGCGGGTTGGCCACCGGGTCGTCGTTGATCGAGTTGACCGTGAGGTCCACCACCGCCGGAGCGCTGGTCAGCGCTCCGTCGTCGACGGTGAAACCGAAGCTGTCCACGCCATTGAAGTTGCCGTTGGGCGTGTAGGTGACCTGGGCGCTGGCCGGTCCGATCGGCGTGATGGCGCCCAGCGTGCCGCTGGAGGGCGGCGTGTCGATGGCGAAGCTGAGTGAATCGCCCTCCGGGTCCGATCCCGTGAGGGTGATCAGGAGAGGCGTGTCCTCGTCGGTCGCCACCATCTGCGGGTCGGCCGTCGGGGCGTCGTTGACGTCGTTGACCGTGATCGTGTAGGGCTGCGTGGAGCTGGCGCCCAGGAAGTCCGTGACCACCAGTTCCACGGCGTTCGGACCCACGTCGGCATTGCCCGGCGTGCCGCTCAAAGTGCCCGTCCCGTCTCCATTGTCGACCAGGCCCAGCCAGGCCGGAGCCAGAATGATCCCCAGGCTGCGCACGTCCCCCAGGTCCACGTCGGCCGTCGTGACATTGTAGGTGTAGAGCACGTCCTGGGTGGCGCCGGTGGGCGGAACGCTGGTGAAGAAAGGCGCGTCGTTGACCGGATCGACCGTCACGTCCACCGTCGCCGTGTCGGTGGCGCTGCTGCCGTTCTGGACCTCGTAGGTGAAGCTGTCGGCGCCGTTGAAGTCGGCGTTGGGGGTGTAGCGCAGGATACCGCCCCCCAGATCGGCGACCGCACCGTTGCTCCCCTGACTGAACCCGATCACGGTCAGCGGTCCGTCGTCGTCGGAGTCGTTGGCCAGCACGTCGACGTCCACTGAGGTGTCCTCGTCCGTGGAAGCCGTGTCGTCGACCGCCATGGGCGGGTCGTTGACCGAGGTCACGTTGACGGTGACCGTGGCGCTGTCGGTCAGACCAGTGGAATCCTGGATGGTGTAATCGAAACCGTCCGCCCCATTGAAGTCGGCGTCGGGCGTGTAGGTGATCGTGTCGTCCAAGTTGACGACCAGGCTGCCGTTGGAAGCGGCGGTCACCGACAGGACGCTCAACACGTCCACCACGTCCGGGTCCGAATCGTTGGCCAGGACGTCGATTCCCACCGGAGTGTCTTCGTCGGTGGTAGCCGTGTCGTCGACGGCGACCGGCGGATCCTGCTCCAGGTCCTGAACGTCTACCCGAAAAAAGAGGGAGCCGGCCGACACGAAGAGCGCCCGGATGTCCGCGGCAGGGTCGCCCAGCGTGCTGACCCCTGCCGGATCGACGGCCAGAGGTCCGGTGTTGCCCCAGTCGGACACGTCTCCGTCCACCATCAGGGTTGCCCCGTAGACCAGCGTGGAGAGAGCCAGTGCTGCCAACAGGGCCGTCAGGATGGGGGGCGAACCGCCCAGCCCGCGTTTTTGCAGCAGCAAGATTCCGCCTGCGGCCAGGAGCAGGCCGAGCAGGATCAATCCCCACTCGGAGAGGGTCGGAATGCCTACCAAAGCAGGTGGAAACACCAGCGGAAAGCCGGCCGTGGCCGTCAGGGCGTCAGCGGCGCCCGAGGCCGCCGACGAAGTCACGGCCAGGCGAACCACCTGCTGGTTCAGCGGAGCCAGCAGGAACGTGCCGGCCAATTCGCTTTCCAGAGAGTCGGCGCCGCCCAGTCCCTGGTTCAAGGCCACCGGATAGGGTGTGGTCGTGAGCGGCGTGGGGGTTCCAAAGCTTCCGCTGCCCGGGTCACAGGTCTGCACCTGGCTCTGCACGACCTCCGGGCCGGAACCGCCCTGCCCCACGATGATCGAGAGAAGCAGCTCGAACCCGCTCAGGGACATGCCTCCGCCGGCGTCTGCGGCCATGATGTCGCAGCCCGTGGACATATCGTTGTCCGAGTCGACGGCAACGGAAAAGGTCTGCGCCCGGGCGGGAGCGAGGAGTCCGGCGGCCAAGACAACCGATATCAGCACGATGACAGATGGCTGGGTCGATTTCATAACGCTTTCCCAGTTTCGCGTCGAACCCGCCCGCCTCAATCCAGCCACCTGATGGGCCCCGCACAGGGCGCGAAAAAACCTCTGGCCGGCCCGGCTCGGCTTGGGCTTCTCTCAGCTGACTGGTTCAACCTGAACGAGTGGGGCAAATGGTAGCACGTGAGGTTGGAAGCGTCGAGACCCTGAGAGAGAAAACTCTCCGTCGAGCCTCAACTGGGCATTTCTGCAGAGGTGACAGGATCATCCTTCGCTGGAGCCGGAGAGCCGCGCAGCCGTCAGGTGCGGTCGAACCGACGCGCCTCACGGTTCCTCTCGGTCTGATTCTCGCGACTGATATAATCGGTTCGATTCCATGGTAGACGTCCTCTTGGGTCAAGCTTACTATCTGCGCTTCGATCCCAAACTCTGGGAGGCGATGCAACCCTATCCGCCTCTCGGGACACTGTACGCAGCCGGCTGCCTGCGACGGGACGGCCTCGAAGTAGCGGTGTTCGACGCCATGCTGGCCGAATCCCCCTCGGCCTGGAGAGAGGCGCTGAGCACTCACGCGCCCGCTTACGCGGTGCTCTACGAAGACAGCTTCAACTACTTGAGCAAGATGTGCCTGCTGCGGATGCGAGAGGCCGCCTTCGAAATGATCGAGCAGGCCAAGCGGGCAGGCTGTACCGTGATCGTCTCTTCTTCGGACGCCACCGACCACGTCGAGGAGTACCTGGGCCGGGGCGCCGACTTCGTCCTGTTGGGCGAGGGGGAGCAGACACTGTGCGACCTGCTGGCCGCGCTCACCGGTGCCTCCCGAACGCCCCTCGAGGAGATCCCCGGAGTGGCGGCGGAGGGTTTTCGCGGCCCCTCGCGAGATTTGTTGCGCGATCTCGACCTGATCCCCTTCCCGGCACGGGATCTGGTCGACCTCGAGCAGTACCGGCGCATCTGGACAGAGCGCCATGGCTACTTTTCCCTCAACCTGGTCACGACGCGGGGCTGCCCGTACCACTGCAACTGGTGCGCCAAGCCCATCTACGGCCAGCGCTATCACAGCCGCAGCCCCGACAATGTCGTCGAGGAGTTGGCCCAGGTGCGGCGCGATTACCTCCCCGGGCATATCTGGTTTTGCGACGACATCTTCGGGCTGAAACCGGGTTGGATCAGCCGCTTCGCGGAGCTCGTCGAGAAGCGCGACCTGCAGATCCCTTTCAAGTGCCTGCTGCGCACCGACCTGGTCACCGAGGCGACGGCCCGGGACCTGGCGCGGGCCGGCTGCCGCACCGTGTGGGTGGGGGCGGAATCGGGCTCGCAGAAGATCCTGGACGCCATGGACAAGGGTGCAACCGTACAGGACACCCGCCGCGCCACCCGGCTGCTCAAGAAGAATGGAATCGAAGTCGGGTTCTTTCTCCAGTTCGGATACCCCAGGGAGACCTGGGAGGACATTCAAATGACCTTGCGGATGGTGCGCCAGTGCCGGCCCGATGACATTGGTGCCTCGGTCTCCTATCCGCTGCCCGGGACGCGTTTTCACGAGCGGGTCAAGACCCAGCTGGGGGACCAGCAGAATTGGATCGACAGCAACGACCTGGCGATGCTCTACCGGGGTCCCTTCTGCTCGGAGTTCTACCGCCGGCTGCACCGCGTCCTGCACAAGGAATTCCGCGCCAGCCGGGCTTGGCGGCAGCTGCGGCGGGGAAAGCAAGCCTGGCGGACCCGAGATCTTCTGGGGGTGCTGACCTTGCCTCTGGATCGCCTCAAACTCCGCCGCCTCCGCCGGGTCGGGAGTCACCCATCGCGGTGAAGGCCGCCAAGCGAGCCTGCACAAAGCTCGAGTCTGGAGATCAGCGCAGGACTGCTTCCTCGGCCGGGCGCCCGCCGGTGCTTCTGCGCTATAATGCCCCGAAATGCCGATATTCGAGTACGTATGCTCGCAGTGTGGAAAGCAATTCGAGACCATCGTGTTTCGGGCGGATCAAGAGGTCTGCTGCCCGGCCTGCTCCAGCACCTCGGTCGAGAAACAGCTCTCCACCTTTGCCGTGAGTTCCGGGTCGGCAGCCTCCCGAGCCAGCTCCGGCGGGGCCTGCGGGCCGGGTCGCTTCACCTGAGCCAACTGAACTCGGGAAGGTTTCCCGAACCAGAGGACGATGGCGCCAGCCGTCCAGCCGGGCCCCCAGCCGCACCCCCTTCACCTGATCAGCTACCGGACCTTCGCGGAAGTCGTGGGCCGGCTCTGCTCTTTCGCGCTCGTGGTGCTGGCCGCCCGCACCCTGGACGCGCCCTCTTTCGGCTGGTTCTCATTGGCCTGGGCCAGCGGCTGGCTGATTTCCGTCCTGGCCGATTTCGGGCTTCAGCTTCAGCTCACCCGGAAAGTGGCCCTGCACCCCCAAGCGGCGGGGCCCATTTTCCGGCAGCTGCTGCCTCCCCGCCTGCTGATCGTCGGATTCATGCTGACGCTGGCAGTTCCCGTCCTGGCCTGGACTGAAGTCCCGTCCCGGGATCGCCTCAGTATCCTGGCCATTGTCACTTCGCATCTGGTACTCAACCTCGTCGACTTCATCAACCATCTCTTCCGAGGCCTGGACCGCAGCCACTGGGAAGCCTCGGTCCAGCTGTTCCAGCGAACTTCGGCGCTGTTGATGGCGGTGTTGTTCGCATCGGCCGCTCCCAACCTGGCGGCGTTCGCGGCCAGCCTGCAGCTGTCCGCGTGGGCGGCCTTGGTGATGGCCGGCCTCTGGGCCTGGCGGAGACTCGACCTGGGATTCTCGGGCGTGCAGCACGGGCCGCTTCCACCCTTGGGCCGACAGGTCGTCGAGACACTCCCGATCGGCCTGGGGATTTTCTTCTCGGCCCTCTATTTTCGCCTCGACTTGTTCATCCTCGAACATTACTGGGGCAGCGCTGCGGTGGGTTCGTACCACGCCGTCTTCCGCCTGGTGGACGCCGCGCGCCTCTTTCCGGCGGCTACCATGGCGGTGGTCTTCCCGCTGCTG
>JBFKLX010000012.1:0-47651 GCA_041630155.1 Acidobacteriota bacterium | reverse complement strand
GCCCCGCGGGGCCGGCCGGCACGGAAGGCGTTAGGTTAGTTGGAGGGGCTTTCGAGCCTTACGACCAGGCTCCGGCTGCCCCTCGAGTTGTAAAGCGTGCTCAAAGTCAAGAGAACGACTCCGGTGAGGAACCAGAGTGCGGCCGTGGCCGTGTCCTCTTTCCCGAAAGCAACGAAGAAGAGCATTCCCGCCGCCGCACTGATCACGGTGGCGGGTGATGCCCAGGGGAAATAACGTTTCCAGAGACCGGGTAGCGACTGTCCCGAACTCAGTGCCAAACCGGCAGCTACCGAGAAGCTTCCCAGCGTGAAATAAGCGATGGCGCAGAGGCCGATGGCGCCGAGCACTGCGAGATCAAAGACCGTTCCTTGCAGCGGAGCGGTTTCACCCCGCACAAGGTAGAACAGGTTCGCCACCAGGAAGGCCACCAGCGGGATCTGAGCGAAGTTGAACAGGAACCGGAACCAGGTCCGGACTTTGAACCGCACATTGCCGGCCAGCCCATCGATGGCCGCCAGGAAGACCGCAGCGGCCGGGCCGTAGAGCAGCATCGCCGTGAACACGAAGCAGTCGCTGACGGTCAGCCCGAAGCCACCACCTCGTTGCGCGGGCAGGGGCACCTGGATTCCCAGGAAGCTGGTGATCCCTGTCAGGGCCGCGAGCAGCAGCCAAGTGGCTTCACCTCTCGCGACACTCTCCAGGACGCAGTAGCCGAGGGCTACCAGGCCCAGCAATTGGACAGCAACGACGTAGCCTCGAGCAGCACCGGGTAGATTCGAGAATCTCCTCGTGGAGGTTGACTTAGCGTCCGTGCTCATTGGTCACCTCCCATCGTGGATTCGGTCCAGAAGGCGGAATCGGTCCAGAAGGCGGCATCGACCCAAAAGGAGCCGTCCACCCAGAACGATCCATCCGTCCAGAAGGCCGCGTCGGCCCAGAAGAAGCCGTCGGTCCAGAAGGTGCCGTCGGTCCAGAAACTGTGGTCCGTCCAGAAGGCCGCGTCCGTCCAGAGCGACCCGTTCCCCCAGACCTCGCTATTGGAATGGAACATGCCGTTGATCCAGGGCGCTCCCGAGGCCCAACTGAGCTGGTTACGCCAGTTCAACCCATTGCCCCAGAGCCCTCCAGACGGAACCGAGAAGACCACTCCGGAGTAGACGACCGCGCTTCCCGTAGCGATGGCGCCTCCCGCCCATACCTGCTTGCCGTTGCGAGTGTAGTATGGGGGGACTAGGCTGCTGCTCACGATTCGGCTGCTCACATTGGCCACCTCGGCCAGCCGTACCGCCGCGGAGACATTGACCAGTCCATTGCCTTGCTCCAAAGCGTGGGGCTGCTGGAGCTTGACCGCCGAGGTCATCAGCAGGGCCTTGACCAGCCTGGGGGTCAGGGCGGGGTTGGCCTGCAGCATCAGCGCAGCCGTACCGCTGACGAAGGCTGCCGCCATCGAGGATCCGCTCAGCGAGAGATAGTCGGGATGGGAAACCAGGCGATACTGAGGGTAATTCAGATCGATCCAGCTGGCGGCGGACCGCACCGACGGGATAGCGTTACCAGGCGCGACCACGTCAGGCTTGAAGAGTTCGTCCGGGTAGGTCGGCCCTCGCGACGAGTAGGTGGTGGCCACGTCGTCGTCCAGGTCGGCGGTCCCCTTGGTGTTGATTGCGCCGACCGTGATCACGGCGGGGCTGTTGCCGGGACTGGTGATCGATCTCCAGACCTCGGGGTGGGTATCGGTTTTGCCGACGTTCCCGGCGGAAACCACCGTAACGACCCCCGCGGCGACCAGGCTTTCGACCGCCTGGCAGAGGGGATCCAGCGTGTAACTGTCCAGAGGAGGGCTTCCCAGTGAGAGATTGGCGACTCGGATGTTGTAGGTGCTCTTGTTCTGGATCACCCAGTCGATTGCCGCGATCAGGTCGCTAATTCTCCCGTCACCCACGTCGTCGACGACCCGTACGGACAGGATGTTCACCCCGGGCGCCACACCTCGGTAGATGCCCCCAGACAAGGTGCCGCTTCCGCCGACCAACCCCGCGACGTGTGAGCCGTGGCCGTACTCATCAACGGGGAGACCTCCCAGGACGGGAAGGCCCGTAGTGAAGTCGACCCGCTCAACCACGCGTCCGCCGAAGTCCTGGTCGGTGACACCCGAATCGAAGACCGCCACGCCGATCCCCGTCCCGTCGTACCCGAGATCCTGAGCGTGATCCGCCCCGATCGAATCCAGGAAGGCGTTGTCGGGCCAGCCTCCAGGGGGGACCGCAGCCGTGCTCAGTGCCGTGTCAATGGTCACGTAGACGACGTGGGGATTGTGGAGCACACCGTAGAGCTTCTCCGCTTTCTGGACCGTCTTGTAGCCGTGGATGAGGGCCAGCTTCTTCTCGTTTGACGGTAGCTTTACCTTCTTATCCATTATGACGATCAGAGGTATGGGGAAGTCGTATTCGGGGTGCTCTAGCAGGAATTCGAACTCAGCCACCAGTGGCGGCGGCAGCTTGTGTACAACTTTGTCGAGCTTTTTGGCCAACAGGGGTGAACAAACGAAAACGAGCAATACGATGCCGATTGCTGCTTGTCTCACCCTGCTGAAACCGATCATCGCTGGTTTCATGACGCTAGGGAGAAAGCAAAGTGAGTGCCAAACTAGCGCGAATTGTGCGTCCGATCACTTTTCTCGACTCGGGATCGCCCGAATCTAAGAATTCCGAGTCATTTGTCGTCGTTTTCTGGCCGTTTTCGGCCGAGATTCGAGTCGGTCGGAGCTCACCGGTGCGAGCGACACGGACTGGGCACTTGGATTGCGGCAAGAATCCGACACCCAGGGGTCAAGATACTGACGCTTCCTCGCGTCACGCCAAGACCCATTCAGCGCGGGCTTGTCGTCGAGACAACCCCATTTCTGTTATCTTGAGCGGGCGGGTGGTCAGGAAGGTGAATTCTATGTGGTCCGACTTTTCGGTTCAGGCGCTGATTCGGCCTCGGCTGTGTGCGCTTGGGCTGGTCTGCTTGGTTGTGCCGCATCTGGCGGCCCAGAATCCGACACCCCAGGAGTGGGAGAAGTACGGCGATGGAGTCTCAGTCTCCCAGGCCACCTCCATAACGGCGATTCTGGCCTCACCCGCGGATTTCGACGGAAAAGTCGTCGCGGTGGAGGGTCGAATCGTCGGCGTCTGCCAGATGGCCGGCTGCTGGATCGCGCTGCAGGGTGAAGATCGAGGACGGATTCGGGTGAAGGTGGAGGATGGGGTCATCGTCTTCCCAGCGACGGCCTACGGGCGCCGGGCAGTCGCCCAGGGCCGGGTCGAACACCGAACCCTCGACCGGGACGAATACCTGGCTCAGCAGCGGCATCAGGCAGAAGAACAGGGAGTCGAGTTTCGGGAGGAAGATCTGGGGTCCCCACCCTACCGGACGATCCGGCTGCTGGGGACCGGCGCTCTGATCGAACCAGCCAACCAATGAGCTTCCACCGACACCGCCTCGGGGCTTTGGGTTAGAATCTTCGACGTCATGTACAGACTGGGCGTTCTTCTCTTGTTGCTCACCGTGGTCCCGCAGCCCGCTTGCATCTGGAAACTCTGGAGCAAGCCCAAGAACCCGCAGGAGCGGGTGTACGATCTCTACGGCTCGGTCCAGTCGATCAACCTGGAGCGGCTCGTGATCGACGCCAGGCAGGGAGGGACCCGCACCTTCTATTTCACCGACGCGTCGACCAAAGGAGGGGACTTCGGCCCGGGTGCCTTCGTCCACGTCTACTTCAAGAAACGAGGTGAACGGGACGAGATCACCCTGGTCGTCGAGAAGATCAAATAGGATTCCCAGCCGGCGCACTCTCGGGCGAGTGCCGGTCGGCCTCCTCGGGCACCCCAGCCTAATCCTTCAGATTCTCTTCCATCAGCGCGAGGACCCGTTTGTACTCGTCGGACCAGCTGGTGGCGTTCCCGAAGCTGTGCCCCTCGACTGGATAGACTGCGACTTCCCAGTTTTCCTTGCGCAATTCGATGAGCCGCTGCGCGAGCCGTACCGTGTCCTGGAAGTGGACATTGGTGTCGACCATGCCATGGCAGATCAGCAGCGCTCCTTTCAGCCCTTCGGCGAAGTGGATGGGCGAGCTGCGCTGGTAGGCCTCGGCATCGTCCTGGGGCTGGTTGAGGATGCGGCTGGTGTACCAGTGGTTGTAGTGGGCCCAGTCGGTCACGGGGCGCAGGGAAGCCCCGGCTGCAAAGACGTCTGGTTCGGTGAACATCGCCATCAACGTGATGAACCCTCCGTAGCTTCCGCCGTAGATGCCAATGCGAGCCGGATCGACGTCGTGTTCCCGCACCAGCCAGCGGGCGCCGTCGACCTGGTCGGTGAGGTCTTTGCCGCCCATGTGGCGATAGATGCCGGTGCGCCAGTCCCGGCCATAGCCGGCGCTGCCGCGATAGTCGATGTCCAGGACGTGATAACCGCGCTCCAACAGGAGGTGGTGGAACATGTATTCGCGGTAGTAGCTGCTCCACCATTTGTGGGCGTTCTGCAGGTAGCCGGCACCGTGTACGAAGATCACGGCGGGGCGGTGCGGGGCGGGCTGTTCGGGGCGGTAGAAGCGGGCCCATGGCCGGGCCCCGTCGCGGGCTGGAATCCGGACCAGTTCGGGCACGCTCCACGGGTAGCCCTGGAAGTCCTGGGTAGTGGAAAAGGTCAAGCGGACGGCCGTTGCATCGGCGCGGTTCTCCTGGACGTAGAGCTCCCAGGGCCGGTTGCCCGAGGAGTGCCGAATGGCGAGGTATTTTTCATCCGGAGAAAGCTCGACATCGTTCCTCCCCTCCAGATGGGTCAGGCGAATCTTCTGGCTGCCGTCCAGTGAAAGCCGGTAGAAGTGGCGCTCGCCGGGATGGACCTCGTTGCTGGTGAGGTAGAAATGCTCGTCGTCCCGGGATAACTCCGCGGAGCCGACCTCCCACTTGCCCTGGGTCAAAGCTCGGGACGCTGAGCCGTCCGCGCGCGCCACGTAGAGATGGGCGTATCCGGTCTTCTCCGAGACGAAGTAGATCTCCTCCCCGTTGGGCATCCAACCGAAGGTGAAGGCTGCCGGTCCCCCAATCCAGGCCTCGTCTTTCCACTCGTCCACCAGCTGGGTCTCGCCCGTGCTCAAATCGAGGGTCGAGATGGTACGGGTCTTGAAGTCGCTGGAGACCGCCAGCAGCGCGGCTTTCCCGCTGGTTTCGCTGTAGCGGGGACCCAACAGGACGGCGCTCCCCTGGGCGGATTCCACCCAGGTGACCTTGCCCGATTCGACCTCGTAAATGCCTAGTTTTCGCTGCTCCCGCTCGTCGCCCACCTTTTCGCGGGCGGGCAGATCCTTGGTGTAGCCATCCTCGGTCACGTAGTCGGGTACGAGCGTCCTTCGCGCCTTGGGGGCCGGCTGGTTGATTTCAAAGGTCACGGCTTTTTCGTCTCTCGAGAGCTGCAGGTCCGCGGGCGGCTCCTTCTCGTCGAAATAATAGGCCCGCCGGTCGCGCTCCTCCCGGCGCCTCTTCTGCTTGTCCCGCTCCTCTTTCTTTTCTCCCGAAAACTCCTGAAACAGCCCTTCCTGTTGCTCCCGCAGGAACTTCTGGCTCCCTTCCAGCTCTTTTTCCTTTGGGGCCCGCCCCCGGCGAAAATCGGTGATCTGGAGGAGCTGTCCCTCGGCCAGGGGAAGGCGATAGAGGTTTTGCCCGGCGGTGAAGAGCACCGATTTCCCGTCTGAGCTGAACCGTGGATTCGACTCTCGCTCCTGTGTCCGGGTGAGTTGGAGGCGGGCGCCGTCGCGTTGGAGCAGATAGATGTCCCCCTCGCTGCTGAACACCAGTCGCTGCCGATCACGGTCCCAAACCCCTCCGACCGGCCAGGCGCTTAGATCGGCCTCCTCTTCCTCGAGCCGCGTCAGACCCGAGCCGTCACGGTGGATCACGAACGTATTGCGATCCCCTTTGTCCCCGGGCTCCCGCCAGCGGAAAAAGACCCGTTCCCCCTGCCCGTCCCAACGGATCGCCGTGGGGGACACGCCGACGAAGTCTTCTCCTTCCATGATCCGGTCGATGGTCAGCGGCTCGACCGCCGCCACCTGGAATGCCAGTGCCGCCAATCCCAACCAAAACAATGCCAGTCTCGCGAACGACTGCATGTCACCTCCCTTGTCTCCAAAAGCCAAACGTGTGCTGCCCGAATCAATCGCTATAATACCGGGTCGTCATGAAGCACTTCATTTTGTGCCACTACCACGAGATCGCCCTCAAGAAGAAAAATCGTTTGTACTTCGAGGAGCTGCTCTGCCGCAACATCGAAAGGGCTTTGCGGGGCCTGCCGTTTCAGGGGGTGCATCGGTTGTTCGGACGGATCGTGGTGGAACTGGAGGGGGAAAGCCCGGTCGACGAGATCGTGAGGCGGCTGAGAAACGTCTTCGGCATTGCCAACTACTCACCGGCCTGGGCTTGCCCGGCGGAACTGGAGGCGATGAAGGAAGCGCTGTGGGATTTGGTCCGCCGGCGGGAGGAGTTCGAGACGTTCAAGATCCACGCTCGGCGCTCGGACAAAAAGTTCCCTCTCGATTCACCCTACATGAACGAGCGCCTGGGGGCCTTTCTGAGAGAGAAAACGCAGAAACGCGTGCAGCTTCGCGATCCCGACCTTACCTGCTTCGTCCACGTGGTTGGTCAGCAGACTTTTCTCTATTTCGATCGGCTGCCCGGAGCCGGCGGCTTGCCTGTTTCGTCCGCCGGCAAGGTCGTCGTCTTGTTGTCCGGGGGGATCGATTCGCCAGTGGCTGCCTACAAGATGATGCGCCGCGGCTGCCGGGTCGTCTTCGTTCATTTTCACAGCTTTCCCCACACCAGCATGGAATCGCAGGAAAAAGTCCGGGAACTGGTGACCCTGCTGACGCGCTTCCAGTATCGATCGACCCTGTACTTGCTGCCGTTTGCCGACGCTCAACGGCAGGTGGTGGTCCACACCCCCCCGGAAACCAGGGTGATTCTCTACCGGCGCCTGATGCTGCGAGTGGCTGAGGAGGTTGCCCGCCGGGAAAGGGCGAAGGCGCTAGTCACGGGCGACAGCATTGGGCAGGTCGCCTCCCAGACCCTGCCAAACCTGGCCGTCATTTCTCGAGCCGCCAAGCTGCCCCTGTTCCGGCCCCTGATCGGAGACGACAAGGAAGATATCATCCGGCTGGCCAGACGAATCGGGACCTACGAGATCTCCATCAAGCCGGAGCAGGACTGCTGTTCCCTCTTCGTGCCCCGCCATCCGGAGACCCGGGGCAACCTGGCTTTGATCCGGGCGGCGGAGAGCAAGCTGGACCGCGAGGCCATTCTGGCGGATCTCCGTAAGCAGGCCGTGGTCGAAAAGATCGGAGACGGGGTTCAGGTGAGCTGATCGGTCGTCCGGGAGGATAACGGCGCCGAGTGTGCCACAATAAATGTTTCCGGCGTTGTACCGGGCTGCCGATTCGGGGAGACGCGCTCGGCTCCTTCAGATCCCTGAAATCTGGTGAGGTGTCGGCGTGCCGAGTCGAGATTTGGGGCAGGTCAGGCGAGAGCAAAGGAAATGAAAGAACATGAGTGATTCGAGTCCGCCGGTCTTGGTGGAGCATATCGACTACGAGGGCAAGTATCCGCATCCGGAAGGTGAGACCTATGCCCAGCGCATGCGAACCGTATCGCGGCGCATGGTACTGGCCCTGCTCGCGCTCATCGGCATTTACCTGCTCGTTTTGGCGTTGGGCTGGATCCCGGGAGCTGCTCACGGAGACCCCGGCCACGCAGCGGCGGCAGCCGAAGCGGCGGTTCATGTGCCCCCGATGTGGGCCGTGCTCCCGTTCGTCGCACTGCTCCTGTGCATTGCCATTCTCCCCTTGATCCCGGCGACAGGGCCTTGGTGGCATCACAACGAGAACCGTTTCCTGATCGCAGGGGGGCTGGGGGCCGTGACCCTGGTCTATTACGGCCTCGAGCACCCCGGAGGCATCGCCAACCATTTCACCCATGCACCCAGTTCTCTCCCTGGGTGGGACACGGTTTTCGCTGCGTTCAGCAACGCCGTCTTCGCCGAATACATTCCCTTCATCGTGCTGCTCTTCAGTCTCTACGTGATCAGCGGGGGCATCAGTTTGACCGGGGACCTCCCGGCCCACCCGGGGACCAACACCGCCTTTCTGGGAATCGGGGCGAGCGTGGCCAGCTTCATCGGGACCACCGGGGCAGCCATGGTCCTGATTCGGCCACTGCTGGCGACGAACGCCGAACGCAAATACAAAGTACACACGGTGGTCTTTTTCATTTTTCTGGTCTGCAATTGCGGTGGCCTCTTGCTTCCCATTGGGGACCCTCCGCTCTTCCTGGGCTATCTGCGGGGTGTTCCCTTCACCTGGACACTCGACCTCTGGCCCTATTGGCTGGCAGTCAATCTCGTCCTGCTGGCGGTGTATTTCGCGTGGGACAGTCTGGCCTACCGCAAGGAGGCTCTTCGGGACCTGATTCGAGACGAACGAATGGTACGGCCTCTCCGGTTGACCGGAAAGATCAATTTTGTGTTTCTCCTGGGAGTGGTACTGGCGGTGGCTCTGATCGTGCCGGACAAAGAGTTTCTCGGGACCTCCTTTCACCCTCCTGTCTTCTTCCGTGAGATGGTCATGCTGTGGTTCGTGATTGGATCGCTATTGGCGACCCATGCCAACAGCCGCGTGGCCAACCGTTTCGACTACTTCGCGATTACGGAGGTGGCCGCGCTTTTCAGCGGAATTTTCATCTGCATGCAAGTGCCGATCGAGATTCTGCATGTCGAGGGGCCGGCCCTCGGTCTGGACGAACCCGCTCACTTCTTCTGGGCCACCGGTGTGCTTTCCAGTTTTCTCGACAATGCTCCCACGTATGTCGTGTTTCTGGAAACGGCGGTGAGCCTGCAACCCCTGGAGGGGATTTCGGAGGTCCTGCTCTCGGAGGGGCGCGCTGTCATGGAGCCTTTGCTGGTGGCGATCAGCCTGGGAGCGGTCTTCATGGGCGCCAACACCTACATCGGCAACGGGCCCAACTTCATGGTCAAGAGCATCGCCGAGCAAAGCGGCGTCAAGATGCCGTCCTTCTTCGGCTTCATGGTCTACAGCCTGCTGGTTCTGGTTCCGATCTTCGTTGCGGTGGCCTATTTGATCTGAAGCAGCGCCGTGACACCAGCATCGCAGCCGGTGATTTCGAACCGTGGTTGATCCGAGCCGGGACCCGGTCTCTCACTTCGGCTCGGATTTCTCGTCCCGGAGCAGCAGGCGATAGAGACGATTGCGCGGCAGCTGGAGGTCCTGGGCGGCCCTTTGCAGCGCGTCTTTGCGGCTCAGGCCGCGCAGGGCTCGTAGCCCCTCGAGGTAGGCAGCCGCATCCAGGCTCGGGCCGGCCGGTTCCTCCACAGAGTCGGCAGACGGTCCTTCCACGACGAGTGTGTACTCACCCCGCGGCGCGCGTTTTCCGACAGCTTCCGCCATGTGCGCCAGGTCCGACCACCAGGTCTCCTCATGCAGTTTGCTCAACTCGCGCGCCAGAAATGCCTGGCGGGGACCCAGCTCTTCCAGGATCAGCTGGAGGGTGTGCCGGAGGCGGTGGGGAGAAAGGTAGAAGACCAGGGTGGCGTCTCGGGTTCGCAGTGTCCCCAGGAAGCGCCTGATTTCCCCCTCCTTCCGAGGGAGGAAGCCGGCAAAGCAGAAGCGGGTGCACGGCAAGCCGGAAATGCTGAGCGCGGAAATGGCTGCCGAAGGGCCGGGAATGGCCGTGACCGAAATGCCTTGCTGCCGGCACAGCCGCACCAGGCAAAATCCGGGATCAGAAATCAGCGGCGTCCCAGCATCGCTGATCAGGGCCCCGGATTGACCCATCCGCAGCCTGTCCAGCAGCTGGGGGGCACGCTGCTGTTCGTTGTGCTCGTGATAGCTGATCGTCGAAGTCGCAATACCGAAGTGCCCCAGCAGCTTGGCGCTGTGGCGGGTGTCCTCGCAGGCGATCCAGTCCACCTGAGCGAGGATCTCGCGGGCCCGGGGGCTGAGATCTCCCAGATTGCCGATCGGTGTGGCAACTACGTAGAGTCGGCCCGCTGCAGGCTGGTGCTTGGAATCTGCCGCGTCGAGAGTCAAAGTGCTCCGTTCAAATCTCCCAAACCGGAGTCCGAATTCTCCACGACCTCGCCGGGCAGTGCGTCACGGACTCCTCCTGGACAGGGTCCGGGGCGGATGTTCTGGAATCAGGCGTTCATCGCCTCCAGCATTTCTCGAACGGCTCGTTCCATTCCGACCAGCACGGCCCGTGAGACGATGTTGTGGCCGATGTTGAGTTCCTCGACTTGGGGGATGGCCGAGACGTGGCCAACGTTGCGGTAGGTCAGGCCATGGCCGGCCAGCACCCGCAGTCCCAGGGATTCTCCGTGGTGGGCACACGCCTCGAGCTTTTTCAGCTGTTGCTCGAAGTTCTCATCGTGCTCGTCCAGCCCCAGAGGGACGGCTTCGGCGTAGGCCGCCGTGTTGATTTCGAACAGCTGTGCTCCCGTCTCAGCCGTGGCTGTGATCTGGCTCTCCGAGGGGTCGACGAAAAGAGAGACTTGAATCCCAACTTCGTGGAGCTGCCGCACGGCAGCGCTGATCTCCTCGGCGTGGGTCCGCACGTCCAGCCCACCCTCGGTGGTTACCTCCTCGGGGCGTTCCGGTACCAGGGTCACTGTGTTGGGTTTGACTTGCATTGCGATCTGAAGCATTTCCGGCGTCACCGCCATTTCGAGGTTGAGGCGGGTGGTGATGACCTGGCGCAGCAAATGGATGTCGCGGTCCTGGATATGGCGGCGATCACCCCTGAGGTGGACGGTGATACCGTGAGCACCTGCCAATTCCGCCAGCAACGCCGCGCTCACCGGGTCGGGTTCGGGGGCCCGCCGGGCCTGGCGGATGGTCGCGACATGGTCGACGTTCACACCGAGCTTGGTCATGCATGCCCTCCTTCCCCCAGAGTAAATGAACGGACCGGTCCGACTCAAACCGCAGGCAGGCAATGGCGATAGTGAGCAGTGGGAAGTCGCCATCAGGAAGTTGCCAGCTTCTGACTCTTCGCCAAAGAAGACTCGAGCAGAGCGGAGCGGAAGAGCCCGAAATTCCAGCTTCGTGCTTCGGATTGTTGTAGCCGTCCGCCCCAACAGTGTCCCGCGTTCAAGGGCCGGGTGGGCTGGACACCGAATACCCGCCGGAGACCCAGGTGAACCAGATCCGAAAGAGATCGACGATCATGCGCGAACCGTCGCGAAAGAAGTGCACCTTACTGCCGGCATCGTGGCGCCACAACACCGGTACCTCCTTGATCTCCATCTCCAGGAGCCTGGCGATCAGCAGGGTCTCCACGTCGAAACTGAAGCGTTCCGTGCGCACGCGGGAGAAAGTCTCTCGGGCGGCCTCTGCCGTGAACAGCTTGAAGCCGCACTGCGTGTCTCGGAACGGGAGCCCGAGCAACCTTCGAACCAGCCAGTTGAAGAGCTTCCCCGAGTGCTCGCGAATCGCGGACTGTTGAACCTCGATCTGGGAGTCCTTCAGGTCGCGCGAGCCGATGGCGATGTCGTAAGGACCGTCCACGACGTACAACTCCAGTTTCTCCAGCTCTTCGATCGGTGTGCTCAAATCGGTGTCCGTCAGCAACACGTACTGTCCCGAAACCTGTAGCATCCCCCGGCGCACGCTGTATCCTTTGCCGCGGTTGGATGCATTGCTCAGGATGCGGAGCCAGCCAGCCTTTGCGCTGAGCGACTCGGCCACCTCACTGGTGCGATCGTCCGAGCCGTCGTCGATGACCAGACATTCGAAAGAGACTCCCCGGCGGCCCAGGTAGTCGCTAACCGTTTTCAGGCAGGAGGCGAGCCGAGACGCCTCGTTGTAAGCGGGAATGACGACGGACAGAAAGGGGGCAGTCACAATCTTCTCCGCGGCTGAGCGACCGCGTGTCAATTATAGATCGCCGGCTGGGAAGTTAGCCAATGGGGTGGGCAACCCGAACCCGGGGTGAGCCGGGCGGGACGGGCCCGCCCGGTACTCATGCGATCCCTTCAGTTGGTCTTGGCGGTGGCCACGTTGGAGGGCGGGGAAGATCCCGTCGCGTTGCGTGCCCGGACCCGATAGCAATACTCCGTGCGCCTTTCCACCGAGCTGTCCCGGAAGCTGGGCATGTCGGCGGGAGCCGTGCCGATCATCAGGTACCCTCCGCACTGTTTGTTCTTGCCCTTTCCGGAGAGGATCGCCCGCTCGATGGGGAAGTCGGCCTCGTTGCTTGAGTTGTCCGTCCAGGCGAGATCGACGAAGACCGAGCGGGTGCGCCCTTTGCCGCTGCTGCCCGCTGTGGCCGTCAAGTCGCTGGGAGTTGCCGGAGGGCTGGGAAGCCCGGCGCAGGAGGGGACCACGAACGAGCAGATACGCGTGTTGAAGTCGAAGCTCCCGTTGGCCGCGTAGTACTCGTTCGTCAGCCAGAAGGTGCAATCGTCGACGGGGTCGACGCTGATGGTCGAATAATCGCCCCAGCGGTTGAAGGAGCTGCTTTGAGACCCGCCGCCGACATGACACTCGACCTCGCCGCCGGGCAGTTCGCCCGCTGCGTCGCCAGGTGCTCGCGTGTTGTAGCGAATGGAAGGGAAGGTCCCGCTGCCCGAGACGCTGTAGGCCACCGCGATGTTGCCGTCTTTGTCCATGGCGGCAGAGCCCATCCAGCGGTGGTTTCCGTCATTGGGGGCGAATGAGCCGGCCTGACTGACCGACCAGTTGGAAGGGCCGGTCTTGCGCAACTCGAACCAGCGCACGCCCGCAGTGTTGAGGCCCACGTCGACCGTGTGTGTTCCGACGATTGTTTCCGCGCTCCCCAGGTTGCGGTAACTGGCCCGAAACATAGTGAACTGGCTCAGGGTGTCGAGTAGTTCTCCGCCGGGCGGCTGGTTCACGCAGGGATTGAAGTTGCAGAGGTTGGCGTCGAACTCAGCCGAGGCGGCGTTGGGGATCTGCGTGAACGAGAAAGTGTCAGTCGTCCAGTTGACTGAGAATTCCCAGAGGCGATACCCGTCCGGGCCGCCGCCCACACCCCAGGTCTCGTCGTCGAAAGACATGAGGAACAGGTTGGGACTGCCGGTCGGGGGAAGAGTGTTGCCTTCCAGGTGGGAGGGCTGCAGTGAAAAGTAGGTCTCCGCCGGCGTCGAGGCCGCGTCGAACTTGACCATTCGTGCCCCGGGGCTTCCTGCCAGCATCTGGTCGCGTTCGAAAGCCACCGCTATGGCGCTCCGGAAGGGACCCGCGAATTCGTTGGCCGACAGGTAGTAGCCATCCGGCCAGACACCCAGTTTGGGGTAGTCGTTGAAAGCTCCCGGGCTGACCACGAAGTCGTACAGGTAGTAGGACATGGTGGGATCGGACGTCTGGGAGACCGCGATGCATTGATGGCCATCTGCGTCGATGGCGAACTGGCTGAGCATCCAGCGGTCGGCCTGCTGATCGTACAGCACGATGGGATCTCCGTCGTTGTTGGCGGCGCAGGCGCCGCCGAGATTGGCCCACAGGGTGTTGTTGGCCAGCGGGCCCACCTGAGAGATTCCGCTCTTGTCGAAGATCTGGAAGACGAGATTGTTCATCTGGACATAGTGGTTGGGGCCGACGTCTCCTTCGGTGTCGGGGGGAACTACGCGTCCGCCCGCGAAGAGGGCGTTGTCGTCGTCGCTGGTTCCGTCGAAGCTCAGGGAGGGCAAAGGCGTCGCCGCGATGGAAGAGGTCGTTTCAGCGCTCAGCTGTCGCATGCTGTCCGGCGCCTGGGCCGCAGTCGCCGCCCGGCCCGGTGGAACGAACTTGACGATGTTGCGGATCTCACGACTCGCCCGCGCCGGCGCCGGAGTGGCCGCAATGTCGCGCAAGGGAGGGCTCTGTGCCGTGCGCGCAGCCAGCGAGATCTGGGCTCCCCTGGGATTGCCCTGGCCCCTCGCGAAACTACCGGCAAGCAACGCCCCGACTACAATCGCGAACAAGAGATACTTCTGCTGCATCCCTGAACCTCCTAGCCTGGATTGATTGAAGAAAATTCCTCTCGCGCAACCCGTCCCAAACGGGTTGGCATCTTGCGGCCCCAAGCAAGAAAAACTGCGTCAGGATAACACAGCGGATGGATTTTTCGGGAATTTTTTCTTTTCCCAACACCATTCACTCGATCAGGCGCTGCCAGCCGCCATGCTAGGCTGTGGATCATGGATGTTCGGATTGCTTTGGTGCAATTGCATGCCGGCGCCCAGGTCGAAGAGAACCGGCAGCGGGGATGGGAAGCCGCGCGCGAAGCCGCGGCGGAAGGGGCCAGGATCGTGGTGTTTCCGGAGCTGGCGTTTCTTCCGTTTCTGCCGCAGCGGCCCAGTGCTGGGCGGCCATCCGCCCAGCTGGCCGAACCCGTGCCCGGACCTACCACGGAGCGCTTTTCTAAGCTGGCCCGCGAGTTGGGGGTGGTCGTCGTCTTGAATCTGTACGAGTTGGATGACGGCCGGCTCTACGATTCTTCTCCCGTGATCGACGCGGACGGGTCACTGCTGGGAGTGACTCGGATGATTCATATCATCGAGGCCCCCTGTTTCCACGAGAAAGGCTACTACGCGCCGGGCGATCGCGGCGCTCCTGTTTACGACACCGCTGCCGGCCGCCTGGGCGTGGCCATCTGCTACGATCGCCACTATCCCGAATACATGCGAGCTCTGGGGTTGAAAGGCGCCGAACTGGTCGTGGTCCCACAGGCTGGAGCGGTGGACGAATGGCCCGAAGGTCTGTTCGAGGCGGAGATGCGGGTGGCCGGTTTTCAAAACGGCTATTACACGGCCCTGGCGAATCGGGTGGGTCAGGAGGAGTGCCTGGAATTCGCCGGAGAGTCCTTTGTGAGCGACCCCGCTGGACGCGTCATCGCTCGGGCCCCGACCGGGGAAGATCACATCCTGCATGCGACGCTCGATCTGAGTCGGGTGCGACATAGCCACGCCCGGCGCCACTTCCTGGCGGACTTGCGCCCCGAAGTCGAACTCTGGCGCGATCAGCCCTGGCTGACCGAGGAAATCCTGCGCCAGCAGGGAGAATACTGGAAGCGGAAACGGGCCGCGTCAGCGCAAGGCTAGCATGCCCCCGATTTTCTTGGGGTCTGAGCAGGGTGTCGGGGTCAGGCTGCGGCCTCGCTGCGCAGCACCTCCAGTGGAGGGCGGTCCAGCAGTGAACGGCTGTTGAGATAGCCGATCAGGACCGTCAAGACGACCACCAGCAGAATCGCTGCCAAGATGGGCAGGCCGGGAGGCAAGAAGGTTGTCTCGAACAGGAAGTAGGCCAGCCCCCAACCGGCACCGAGAGCCAATATCAGGCCTGTGGCGGCGGCCAGCAATCCCAGCAGGACGTACTCGATGACCATGATCTGAAGGACTTGACGGCGCGACGCCCCCAGCGTCCGCAACAGCACCGTCTCCTGTAAGCGTTGGTAGCGGCTGGTGATGACGGCCCCGGCCAGCACAGTGAGTCCTGTGAAAAAGCTGAAGAGCGCCATGAACCGGATCACGAAGGCCACTTTGTCCAGGATCGTGTCCACCGTACGCAGGATCAGGCCCAGGTCTACAGTCGACACATTGGGGAAGCTCTGGATCACGGCCCGCTGCAGAGCAGCCGACTGTTGAGTGTTTTCGGCCCGCGTGACCAGCACGTGAAACTGCGGCGCCTCCTCCAGAACACCGGCCGGGAAGACCGCGAAGAAGTTGGGCTGTACGCGCTGCCACTCGACTTCTCGGATACTGGCCAGATAGGTCGAGATGGGAATGCCCTGAACGTCGAACACCAGCTGGTCGCCCAGCTCGACCTCCAGCTCCGAGGCAACTTCCTGTTCCAGGGAGATGGGTGCGGCCTGGCCGGCTCCCTCCAGTCGGCCGATCCACCGTCCCCCCACTACCCGCTCAGTTTCGATCAAATGGTCTCGGTAGGTGGAGCGATACTCCCGCGTCAGCAGCCACCTCGGTTGAGAGCGATTGTCGTCTTCGCGCAGTTCCTCCACGGAACGTCCCTTCAGGGACTGCAAACGCATCGTCACGATGGGAACGTCCTGCAGAATGGGCGAGCCGCTGGCGGAGATGATTTCGCGCACTTCGTCCCTCTGGTCGCTCTGGATGTCGAAGAAGACCAGGTTGGGACGGTTGCCTCCAGCGGTCAGCGCGGCCTGCGAGAGCAAAGTCGACTGCACCAGGTACAGAGTCACGATCAGGAAGGTGCCCAGACCCAGGGAGAGCATCAGCACCAGGGTCTGGTTCTGGGGGCGGTAGAGGTTGGCCAGCCCCTGGCGCCAGACGTAGGCCCAGCCGGCCGGAAAGCTCCGGCGCACCGTCCGCATGATCAGCTTGGCGACCCCCACCAGCAGCCCAAACGCAACGGCCAGCCCGAGAAAGAAGAACAGCCCGTACACCCAGCGTTCCGTTTGAGCAATTGCGAACAGGCAAACACAGCCGGCGATCAGCGCACCCAGAGCCCATTGGACGGGATCTCGACGGGCCGCGACGGCTTCGAAATCGGCTCGCAGAGCTACCAGCGGTGAGATGCGCCGAATGGGTGCCAGGGGGAGCAACGAGAAGAGCAGGGCGAACCCGAGGCCGATGCCGGTTCCCATGGCAACGGCCAACCAGGAGACGGCGAAGGGAATCGAGACAGGCAGGAAGTCGCTCAGCACTCGGGGCAGGAGGAGCTGCACCCCGATTCCCAGGAGCGAGCCCGTCAAGGCGCCGACCAGGCCCATCGCCAGTGCCTGGACCACGTAGACAGTCACGACCTGCCTGGTGCGAGCCCCCACGCAGCGCAGCACCGCCACGGTGTTTCGTTTTTGTTTGACGTAGAGGTGAATCGAACTGGCGATCCCGATCGCGCCCAGGAGCAAAGCGATGAAACCAGTCAGGTTCAGGAAGCGAGCCAGATTTTCCATGGCGCGCCCCAGTCGGCGCTTGCGCTCCTCGACGGTGTCCCAGCGGAGTCCCCGTTCTCTCAGCCGAGGCTCGAGCTGCGTCACGTGCGCTTCGACGTCCGTCCCCGGCTCGAAACGCACGAAGTTGCGGTATCTGACTCGACTCCCCGGCTGGATCAAACGGGTCTGTTCCAGGTAGGCCAGAGGGATGTAGACGCGTGGCGCTGCCACACTGAACGCGACGGCTTCACCTGGAATGTCGAGCAGGCGTCCGGCGATCGTGAAAGTGAACTCGCCGAGTCGAACCGGATCCCCCACCCCGACCTCGAATTGCTGCATCAAGGCGTCGTCCACGAGGGCACCCGGGCCCTGGCGGTACTCGTCGGCAGCTGAGGGGGGATCGGTTTCCACCTTGCCGTAGAAGGGAAAGTTGCCTTCGATGGCCCTCACCTGAACCAGGCGGAAATCAGCCGACCTGGGGAAGAAGGCCATCGAGGAGAAGGAGGCTTGGAGGGCCTGTTCTCCTCCCACTTGGGACAAAAGCGGCTGATCGGCTTCCTCAAAAGGCGTGCGGGAAATCAAGGACAGGTCGGCACCCAGCAGGCTGCGTGCCTGCTCGTCGATGGCCATGCGGAGATTGGCCGAAAACGAGCTGATGGCCACCAGGGCACTGACACCCAGTATGATCGACGAGGTGAACAGCAAGAGGCGGCGTCGGCTGGAGCGGCTGTCGCGCCAGGCCATGCGCCAAACCCAAGGATCGATCCAGGCGGAGCGGAGGTTCATGGCAGTCTGCGCGAGACCTCCTGAAGCTGGGGCGCGTCCGAGACGATCCGTCCCCCTCTGAGCTTGATGATGCGCTCGGTGCGCTCAGCCAGCTCCACGTCGTGGGTCACCAGGATCAGAGTCGTTCCTGCTTCCCGATTCAGTTGGAAGATCAGATCGTCGACGTGCTGGCTGGTATCCGCGTCCAGGTTCCCGGTCGGTTCGTCGGCGAACAGGATGGCGGGCTGGTTGATGAAGGCGCGGGCCAAGGCCACCCGCTGTTGCTCGCCTCCGGACAGCTGGGCGGGATAATGCCCGGTCCGGTCGGCCAGCCCGACCCGGTCCAGCAGGTCGCGGGCCCGTTCGCGAACGCCCGTTTCCCCCCTGAGCTCCACCGGGACCATCACGTTTTCCAGTGCGGTCAAGGTGGGGATCAATTGAAACGTCTGGAAGACGAACCCAACCTTGCGGTTGCGCACCTCGGCCAGTTCCTCTTCATTCAGCCGGTTCAGCTCTAGGCCGTCCAGCACGACCTTTCCCGAGGTGGGTCGATCCAGCCCGGCACACAAGCCGAGCAGTGTGGTTTTGCCGCTGCCGGAGGGCCCCACGATGGCACAGGCCTCGGAGCGCCGTACCTGGAACGACACGTCCTTGAGAACGGTCAGGGGTCGCGAACCGCTGACATAGGTCTGGGTCAAATCTTCGACGATGAGAACGGACTCTTCGCTCATACGCACTGCCTACACAGTCAAGGACGCAGTTCGAGAAGAAAGGTTCGGCAAAACTTGGGCAATTTCAGATGCCTGGCGGCCGGCGTGTCACATCGAGTAGGATGACCGTCATGAGGCGCACCTCGGTCTCCAGGCTCGTCACGCTGTTTTTGATGGGGGGCCTTCTGGCCGGCTGTGCGCAGGTGCGCGAGCCGGATTCCACACCCGCCCAGTCGTCGCCACCCTCCCCGGCACCGGATGCCCAGTCGACGCCGCCCAGCCAGAAAAGCGTCCTCTTCCTGGGAGACAGCCTCTCAGCCGGGTTCGGTCTGGACCCCGAGCAGGCCTTCCCGGCACTGATCCAGCGGAAGATCGAAGCGCGCGGCTGGGATTTCCAAGTCGTCAACGCGGGGGTCAGCGGAGACACCACGGCGGGTGGGCTGCGGCGCGTCGACTGGCTGTTGAGGCAACCGGTCGACGTGCTGGTCCTCGAACTGGGAGGGAACGATGGCCTGCGGGGTATCTCTCCGGAGGTCACGCGACAGAATCTGCAGGGGATCATCGACAAAACGCGGGCGCGTTACCCCGAGGCCGCGATCGTGGTGGCCGGCATGCTGGTGCCACCCAACATGGGACCGGACTATTTCAATCAATTCCGCACCGTCTTTCCCGAAATCGCCGCCGGCAACGGCGCCGTGTTGATCCCCTTCCTGCTGGAGGGCGTGGCCGGCCGGCCCGAGCTGAATCTACCCGATGGAATCCACCCCACGGCCGAGGGACACCGCATCGTGGCCGAGCACGTCTGGGGTTTCTTGGAGCCCGTCCTGGCCTCGCGGGCGGGGAAGCCGTCCTCAGTCCAGTGATTGGGATCGAAGCGGTGGGCAGCGTGATCCTCTGAGCGGGCCGTCGCGTGCTCGATCCGCACACGAAGATCCGAGATTTGCGGTTGGCTTCGATTCGATCCAGAATGAAGACTTTCGGGGCGAAGGGGATGATCGGCCAAACAGTGTCCGGTCGAAACTTTGTTCGGTTCCCGCGTTCAGACGAGCCAACGACGAACTTGTAATCGTCCGGGATGACCCGGAGGCGGGTGGGCCAAGATGGCAAGCGGAAAGATCTTCGCAGGATTGGTGGTGTTGGGGGCCTGTGCCTGTGGCGTGAGCGGTGGCTTGGCCGGGGTATCCGGCGCCTTCGACGTGAGTTTGGCGAGCGGCGCTTTCTATGCCGCGATTCTCACCGCGGGCGCTTCCACATTTCTCGTAGGCATCAGCAGTCGACGGGCGGCGATCGGACCGGCTCTGGCGGCCTTGGCCGCCTTGCTCTCAGCGTCCTTGCTGGCACCGCCCCGAACGATGATGGATGGGTTCGAGCACTCTGGAGCCCACCTGGCCGGTTTCGTGCTCTATTTCGCCGCGGCCTCATTGCTGCTCTTCGCGATTCTGAAGTTCTATGGCCGGGGGGTCGAACCTTACGGTCTCCTGGTCTTGGCGAGCGCCGTACTGGCGGCCGGTTGCACCTGTTGTCTGACACCGGGTGCCTTGCGGTACACCGGCCTCTACCTCGGGGCTCCAGCTTGGGTGCTGTCTCGCTTGGCCCTGGTGCTGTTCGCATTCCTGCTCGGCTCCCTGGGCTTTTGGCTGGCCGGCCGGATCGGGCCGTGGCTCTACTTCACCTTGGGAATCGCCTTGGTCTATCCGCTGGAAAAATTGTCGGAAGCGCTGGTCCCGACCTTGAACGTCGGCTCCGCCAACCTGGTCTTCCTGCTGCGATATCCGCTCTGGCTGGCGGGTACGGCCCTGGTGTTCCTCTCGGCTGCAGCTTTTCTGCCTGGCGCGTGGAGCCGCCGGGCGGCAGCGGAAACGAGAGAGGGCGAGCCCTCCCTCGCGTCCTGAGTCGAGCCTCCCGAAGCCTGCTCGACTCTGGGCGGCGCCCACACAGTTGTTGCCTCCCGGCCTGCGCCGCGGTGATTGACTGGCCAGGCCGGCTGGACCACAATACGCACCGTTTCTCTCCCCTTTTTTGGAGATGGCAAACTGGAGGTACTCGATGTCCCTGTTTGGAGGCGTGCTGGCAGGATTCTTATTGTATTTCTTCGTTCGCTGCATTCTGGCCGGTTTGTTCACGGTCCAGCAGAACGAGCGAGCCGTGATCACCTCTTTCGGCCGGGCTCAGCGGATCAAAGAAAAGACGACGCTGGACCTTCCGGTCGGTGAGTCGCTCAACGAGCGAGATCGCGAACGCTACGTCTATCCGCAGTTGCGGGTCATCGGACCGGGCGGGCCCTATTTCAAGTTCCCCTGGCAGAAGGTGTACAAGGTCGACATCGCGATCCGGACGGTGAATCTGGCCTTCGACCCGGAGGCCCCGACTGCGAATCAGGGCAACACGATTCTGGATGCCGTCACGAAGGACCAGCTCAATATCGGCATCACGGGGCAGTTGCGCTACAAGGTGTCCGAACTGAACCTCTATGCCTTCCTGTTCGGGGTCAAGAACCCGATCGCCCACATCATGGGTTATTTCGTGTCGATTTTGCGGGAGCGAATCGCCAACTTCGAGGCGCGGGAGACCTCGGCGGCGGTCATGCCCGAGGGGGTTGCCGAGGCAGTGGTCATGGAAGGGGTCTCGATCAACGACCTGCGCAAGAACCTCAATGACCTCAATCAGCAAATGGACCAGGAATGCGTTTCCTCAGCTGCGCGCTACGGCATCGTTCTGGACGCATCGTTGATCACCGGAATCGATCCACCGCAGGAAATCGAATCGGCGCTGGCCGCCATCAACACGGCCCACAACGAGGTCTCGGCCGAATTGAGCCTGGCCCAGGCCAACGCAGACCAGAAGATCGAACAGTCGAAACGGGCCGTGGAGATCGAGACCATGCGCGCCCAGGCAGAAGTGCAACCACTGGAGCGGCTGGCCGAGCAATTGTCGGAACTGGAAGGTCGTGGTTCGGGCGCACTGGACGCTTATCTGCGAAACGTTCGCCTGGGCCTTTTTGGAAAAGCCAAGCGGGTGATTGCGGGGGTGCAGCTATGAGTTTCCTGCTGACTGCGCTGATCAGTTTCATCATTGCCGCAATCGCCACTCCCACCTTGCTGGGCATCTGTCAGCTGCTGGGTTTGTACACGACCGTCGAGGAGTGCCGCTGCAAGGTGTTCGTGCTCTTCGGAAAAGTCATCGGAGTTCTGGACGAACCAGGCCTGCACATCCCTCTCTTCTCGCTGGGGCCCAGGGCGCTGCTGGTGCGTTTCTTCGGGCGCGTCCACGAACTGGATCTCCGGCTGGACCAGAAGTACTTGCGCAGCCAGCCCGTCAACACCGAGGAGGGGACCCCGATGGGCATCGGGGTGTGGTACGAAATGCGAGTGTCCAACGCGGTTTCGTACCTCTTCGAGAATACCGACCCGTCGGGTTCGCTGCAGGCCAACGTGACCAACGCCACCGTTCGCTGCCTCAGCAACATGCCTCTGGACGACATGCTGACCGATCGCCACCAGATGAGCCGGTCCGTACGCGAGGAGGTTTCCCCCAAGTCGGAGAATTGGGGGTATCGCTTGGGCTCGGTTTACATCCGGAAGGTCCATTTCCGCGACAGCAACATGATCCACCAGATCGAGCAAAAGGTCGTCAACCGCCTGCGTCAGGTGACGTCCGCCATCCGGCAGGCCGGGGCCAACCAGGTGGACGTCATCACCAGTGCGGCGGAGAAAGAGGCAGCTCGGGAGTTCGCCAAAGCCAAGGCAGTGCGTCCTCAGCTGGTGGGCGAGGCGCTGGGTCGGGTGGCCAGGGACCCCAAGATCGCCGACGCCCTGTTTCAGGTGCTGGAGACCAGCCGGATCTTGGAGAGCGGAGCCGAGGTGACTCTGCTGGCTGGTGGCGATCCGGGCCTGCTGGCTCAGCTCATGGCGGCCCAGCAGCCTGAGTGAGCGGGCGCGCGGAGCCCGGATTCCCCCGCCGCGGCCGATTCGTGGCCATTGCCCCGCCGGGGGGCCCCGGGGATGGCCAAGTTAGCTCCCGATTTGCGTTTCCAGCTCGAGCAGCGGCAGCTCCAGGAACCCGGCCAGCCTCTGAGCTTCGCGTGCGATGGCACGCCGAGCAGGCGCACTCAACTCGAAGAACGGATCTAATTGCGCCTTGATGCCTTTGGAAGTGCGCAGGTAGCGCCAGGTACCCCGGATCTCGCCACCCATCAGCAGCACCGGTTCCACATGACCGGCGGGCCTCCAGACCTTGCGGTAGTGCTGCGGATCGATGAGCCAGGACTTGTCTTTCAGACCCAGCAGCAAGGGGTCGAAGCGGTGGAGCAGGCGAACGGGCCAGGCCTCGCGCCCGGGGGGGGACTCGCTGAGCTCGGGAAGGTCGATGCGCCGGGCTAGCAGTTCCTCGCCCTCCACTCCCACCGAAACGAGTTCCTCGCCCAGCCCGCTGGTCCAACGCCTGGCGCGCCCAACCGTAATCCCTGCCCAATGAGCCAGGTCGCGCGGATGGGCGGGGCCGAATGCCCCAAAATATCGGCGCGCCAGTTCCAAGTTGGCTCGTTCGCCGGACGGCGGATTCCATTCCAGGTCGGGGAGCCAGACCTTGCGGTGTGCGAATCGCGCCTCTCCGCGAGGCCCTGGCTGCGCGTGACAGGCCAGTCCTTGCCGGCACAGAATGACGAAAATGCCGTTCCAAAGCTGGCTGGTGATCTCGTCCAGTTCGAGTTCCTCGGTCCGGACGTCATCGCGGCTGAGGGTGTCAGTATGGCGCAAGCGCCGCCCGATCCGCTCGACGGTGGCCAGCCAGGCCTTGGGTTCGACCCCACGCTTCTTCAGAAGGCGTTCCATCCAGGAGTCCCGATCGCGAAAAGCCGCGAAGATCAGGGGCCAAGTGGCCGCGTCGTAGCAGTGCAGCGTCTGGCGCTGGCCCCAGATTCTCACCAGAGCCCGTTGTGAGTACAGCAGCCCGTCGAAGCTGGCCCGGTCCAGGCCACGAGTGCGGTTCCAGAGGGCCAGGCCCGTAGCCGGGAGCATCTGAGCCTGGATGCCCACGAGTGCCCGCGCCGCCTGCTCGGCAGTGTCGAAAGGCGTGATCAGGCCGGAACGCTTCAAACGAAACCAGCTGAGCTGAGTACGCGTGATTCGCAGTGGCGTTGCCTCCTCTTTACGGGCGCTGACTCCGCGGACCGGAAGCGTGCCGTGCTCCGGAGTACGGCGAATAGCTCGGCACGGGACTCCATCTTCTGATGAAACCCTCGATCGGGGCCAGCCTTTTTTGACCGCGCCGAGAGGCCCCGCTGCTTATAATGCGCCCAGGAAATCAGGAGGCAATGTGAAGCTGGGCAGCTCGGTACGGGAGGTGGAGGGTCGGCTGGTCAGAGTCCTGGGCAAGTGGGATCTCACCGCCCTGGGCGTCAATCAGCTGATCGGGAGCGGTATATTCGTCTTGCCGGCGTCGGTGGCCGTGCTGGTCGGCGCGGCGGCCAGTCCGCTGGTCTGGATTTCCGCGGCCGCCGTCAACGTGCTGATCGTGCTTTGCTTCGCCGAGGCCGGAACGCGATTTCGGCAGGCCGGTGGACCGTACCTGTACGCCCGGCAGGCTTTCGGGCCCTTGGTGGGATTCGAAGTCGCTTGGATGATCTGGCTCACCCGCGTCGCAAGCCAGGCCGCTCTCGCCAACGCCTTCAGTCTCTATCTCGCTTATTTCCTTCCGGGAGCAGGAGCGGGCTGGAGTCGGATCGTGGTGATCACTGTGGTGATCGCGGTGCTCACGGCGATCAATGTTCGGGGCGTACGGCAGGGCTCCTGGCTCGTCAATCTGTTCACGGTCTCGAAACTGCTGCCGCTGTTGATTTTCGTCCTTCTGGGGGCCGGATTCATGGAGTGGGGCAATTTCCAGGGCATGCTGCAACCACGCTGGGAAGGGTTCGGCCAGTCGATCCTGTTGTTGATGTTCGCCTTCGGCGGCTTCGAAGTGGTGACGCTGCCGGCCGGAGAGGCCCGCGCGCCGCGCAATGACGTCCCGGCTGCATTGGTACTGACCATAGTGATCGGGGCGGCATTCTACCTCTCGGTACAGGTCGTGGCTGTCGGCACGTTGGCTACGCTGGGCGAGACTCAAACACCAATCGCGGACGCCGCAGCCGGTTTCTTGGGGCCGGCCGGCGGGATCCTGATCGCCCTGGGAGGCCTGATTTCGATCGCCGGCACCAACGCGGGAACGATGCTGGCGGGGCCCCGGTTGACGTTCGCTCTGGGTGAGCAGGGCGAACTGCCCGGTTTCTTTGGACATGTCCATTCGCGCTTTCGAACCCCAGACGCCTCGATTTTGATCTACGCGCTGGTCGCCTGGGGGCTGGCATTGTCGGGTTCTTTCGAACAGATGGCGGCAGTCAGCGCGGTGGCGCGGCTGGTCTTCTACGCCGTGACTTGCCTGGCCGTTCCGGTCCTGCGCCGCCAGGCCCCCCAGAGCGAGGGATTTCGCCTGCCAGGGGGATGGTTGATTCCGATGCTGGCCTTGGCCGGCTCCCTCGCCATCGTGGCGGGAGCCGATCGGACGTCGCTGCTGGCGGGGGGGCTGGCGCTGGCGGCGGGAGGGTTGCTTTTCTGGGGTCAGAGCCGCCGCCGTCGAGCCTCGCCGGCCTCGGAACAGCCCCCGGAATGAGCCGGGTCCAGAGTCCTCGTCTCGAGAACGAAGGGGAGCAGCCCAGTCATTGGGTGCCGGGACGGTCCAGAATCACGATGGCTTCCGAGACGGGGCGTTCGACGCCGAAGTCGGAGGGCGAATTGACGACTCTGCCGTCGACGAAGAGGGTCGTCGAACCTCCGCCATCCAGGTTGAGGGCGGTGCGGCAGCCCAACTCCCGCAGCAAGCCGGCCATCTGAAGCAGGGTCATTCCAATGCTCAAGTCGCTCTGGCGACCGTCCACAACCACCAGGACCCAGGTGCCGTCCTCTCGCACTCCCACGGCAGTCCTGGGATGCCTTTCCTTGACGAACCGGGAGGCCAGCTGCTCGTCCGAGATTTCGGCCGCGGGCAGTCCCTCCTCGAGCAGCACCGGAGTTCCTCCCACCAGATAATCGAGGCTGCTCCACTCTTCGTTGCTTCCACCCGAGGTGGCTTGGGGGCGGCAGTGCATCGCGGCCCGGGCACCTACCTTCAGGACGGAGGCGTCAGGTGGCTCGGAATCGGGGCCCAGAGAGTACGCGAATCCGCCCGGGGGGATCGCCGAGTCTCCGCCGCTCCGCCGGGCGGTGACGAGGCCATCGACGTCCACCAGGATCTCTTCACCGTCAGGATCGGTGAGCGTCGTGCGGTGGAAAGCCCAGGTGTACAGGATGGCCTCCCGGCGGCCTCGAGAGCGATTGAGGCCGTCCACGGGGAGAATTCTCTGACCCGCACGAAGTTGGCAGGAGACTCCAACTCGTCCGATCAAGGTTCGCGAGCCGTCCTCCTTCCAGCCCAGTACTGCGCGCGCCGAGGGAGCATCAGAGAACCAATCGCCTCGAATCTTCAGAACGCCGGTCGGGTCTCCGTCGTAACGGCCTCCGATGGCAAAGAAGCCTCCATTGATGGCGGCCAGAGCGCCGTGGCGGCGGGCGATCGAGGAAACCGTCTCGCGGCCCACCCCGTCGTTGAGTGCGCGGGCCACGCGCAGGCGATGGCGCTTGGGGTCGACTCGCAAAACGTGCAGGGAAACCGGCCCCTCCAGCCGGCGGTTCTCGTAGCGCAGTGCCTCCACGCTGTTCGGCAGGGGCGCCAAAACTCCCACGGCGGCGATGGCGAGGGTTAGCCAGAGGACTCGCTCGAAGGCGCTGCCGGACGACCCGAGTAGTCGAGCGGGATGCGGAGAGCGGCCGGTGAGGGAGGGCGGGGAATCTTGGGGGTTCGATCCACGCATTCTCAAAAGCCTGCCACCAAACGAAGCCGGTCACTCCAGCGCAATCGTGGAAGCGGCCCCAAGCTCAAGGCCGGGGCCAGCAGACGTTTTCGGAGTGAGGCGTTTTGAACCAGTGTTTTCTGAACCCGGTGGACCAGCCAGGGATGTCGCAGCAGGGTCAGAAGGTGCTTCGACAACTCGTTCGCTCCCAGGAAATAGCCGAGTCTTTGGATAGTGTACGGCCGCAAATCGGCTTCGCTCAAGCGATCGCCTCGCAAACCTCGATCCAGGAGCTCTGCAGCCAGTAGGGCGTCCCGCAAGGCCAGGGTCATTCCTTGACCGGTGATGGGATCGACCGCGCCGGCTGCATCGCCGACCAGCAGTATGCGCTCCCCGTGACAGCGGGACAGGGTCCGGCTGACCGGGGAGGTGGACTCCACACGCCTTGGCGGCGCGTACCCAGTCCGCTTCCAGACTCTGGGGAACCGCTCGAGCTGTCGCTGGAACAAGTCGGTTTTCGAGAGTCCGTTGGGGAACCGAAGGGGACCATTCAACAGCAGAGTCACACGCGCTGAGCGGAAGTCGAGGGGGGCCACGTAGGCCTCGCCATGCGCGGCGCAATCGACCTCCACCCAATCCTCCGAGTGGGAATACCGTTCGAAGAGAGCCCGCAGAGCGAAGCGCTTGGAATGGTTCGGGCTCCTACGAATCCCTGAATCGGTGGCGGCGACCCTCGAGCGGATGCCGTCCGCTCCCACCAGGACCCTGCATCGAAAGGTCTGCGACGGCTGCCCGCCTCGAATGAGCAGGCCCCGGTCCAGCCGCTCACACTGGCGCACCAGGAAGTTCGGTCGGAAGTCCACATTGGGTGAACCGGCCGCATGGCGGACCAGACGTGAATCGAGGGTCTCGCGGGAGATCACCAGGCCGCGACTGCCGGGGAGCGTCTCCTCGAAGTTCCATTCCAGGGGTACTCGCCCTGGCAGCTGAAAGCGAATTCCCGTGAAAGGCCGGGCCGGCATGCGCCACGCGTCCAAGCCAATCTGGCCCAGCAATCTGACTCCGGCCGGCATGAGCCCTTCACCACACACCTTGGGACGAGGAAAAGAGGCGCGGTCCAACAGCAGCACCCGGTGCCCGGCCTGCCCCAGCAATCCGGCCGTGGAAGATCCAGCCACGCTGGCCCCGACAACGATGGCGTCGAATTCTTGCATTGTTGTAAAATCGAAGAACTCCGTGGAGGAGTGGCCGAGTGGTTTAAGGCGGCGGTCTTGAAAACCGCTGTAGTCGGAAGGCTACCGTGGGTTCGAATCCTACCTCCTCCGCCACTCTCACCTAGTCAGAGGCCTTCACCAGTTCACCCGCATACAGCAGTTGCGCGTACTCCTTCATCATGCGTCGCGCCGAGAACGTCGCACCCACCGAGAAGATGGATTCTTTCATCAGAGAGGTCCAGCCCCTGGGGATGCCCTTCGGATCGCGGTCGTAATAGAGAGGCACGATCTCGTTTTCCAGGATGTCGTAGATCGACGCAGCCATGGAGTCGTCGTCCTCGCCCCTTATGGCCCAGCCGTTGCGGTTGTTGTAGCCTTCGTACCACCAGCCGTCTCGAACGCTCAGGTTGGGGATGCCATTGAGGGCGGCCTTCTGGCCGCTGGTCCCGCTGGCCTCGTTGGGTGGCAAAGGGTTGTTGAGCCAGACGTCCACGCCGGTCAGGAGGTAATGGGCCACGTGCTTGTCGTAATCTTCCACGAAGGCGATGTGCCCGGCGACGTTGGGTGACGCGCAGGACTCGAAGACCTGTTGCAGCAGGAATTTGCCCGGTTCGTCGGCGGGATGAGCCTTGCCTGCAAAAATGATCTGTACCGGTCGCCAGGGATTGTGAAGGATCCTCATCAGCCGGGGCAGGTCGCGCAAGATCAAGGTGGCCCGCTTGTAAGTGGCGAAGCGCCGGGCGAAGCCGATCGTCAAGGCCTCGCGGTCCAGAAGCGTCCCGAAGCCCACCAGATGATTGGCCGAAGCGACCCCCCCGGACACCCATTTCTGCCGGGCTTGCTCGCGGAGAAAAGCCAACATCTTCCCCTTCAGATTGAGGTGGGTTTCCCACAACTCCGTGTCGGAGAGCTGAAGCACTTTCTCCCACAAGGCCAGGTCGTCGTGGCGCTCCCACCAATAGGGCCCCATGCAGCGCTCGTACAGTTCGACGAGCTCCGGAGAGATCCAGGTTGGGACGTGCACGCCGTTGGTGATCGAGATGATCGGCACCTCGGAGACAGGTAAATTGGGCCAGAGCTCGTGCCACATCTCCCGGGAGACGGATCCGTGCTTCTCGCTCACGCCATTGGCGGCCCGGGTGGTTCGAAGCGCCAGGACGGTCATGCTGAAGGCTTGCCGGTCGGGCGGCTGCCCCAACTGGAAAAGCTCTTCTCGCGTGATCCCCAATTCCTCCCAGATGGGCTGGAAATACTCTTCGATCATATGGATGGAGAATTCATCGTGACCGGCCTTGACGGGCGTATGCGTGCTGAAGACTAGTTCCCGACGAGTTTCTTCCAGGGCTTTCTTGAAGGGAAGCCCCGCGCGCACCTGTTCGAGCAGGAGCTCCAGAGCGGCGAAGGCGGCATGGCCCTCGTTGATGTGAAAGACCGTGGGTTGATGTCCCAGCGCCCGCAATACGCGCACGCCGCCCATACCGAGGATGATCTCCTGCCTCAGGCGCACGTGCTGATCCCCCCCGTAAAGCCGCGCCGAGACATCGCGCAGCCACGGTTCGTTCTCGGCGATGTCGGTGTCCATCAAATAGATGGGAATCCGGCCCACCTGAACACGCCAAACGGCGATCTGAACCTCGTTACTCCCCAGCGGAACGCTCACCAGTAAGCGGGAACCATCGTTGTTGAGCACGGGCAGGATGGGCGCCGAATCCGTCTCGAACCGCGAGTAGATCGCTTCCTGTCGCCCGTCGGCGCCCACCTTCTGGTGAAAATAGCCCTGGGGATAGAGCGAGCCCACGCCTACAATCGGGATACCCAGATCACTGGCTTCTTTGCAGGTATCTCCGGCCAGCAGGCCCAGACCGCCGGAGTAAACGGGCAGCGAGTTGTGAATCCCAAACTCGGCGCAGAAATACGCCACCAGCATCTTTTGCGGCCAGGGTTCCCCGGAAAACCAGGTCTGAGCGGCGTCCATGTATTTGTCGAGGCGCCGGATCACAGAGGTGTAGAGGGCCAGGAAATGAGCGTCCTCCGCTCTGGCGGTGAGTTGCTCAGGCGCAATATCCTGCAACATCTTGACGGGGTTGTGCTGGGTGCTGTTCCAGAGAGTGCGATCCAATCGGCGGAACAGATCGCGAGCGCTCGAATGCCAGCTCCACCAGAGATTGTAGGCAATCTCGGGGATTCGGGAGATCCGCTCAGGGACATCGGGATAATCGGGAATCTGGACTTTCATGGGTATTTTCTCGAAGGCTGCTGAGCCGCTTTGAGAGTCGAAACTCCCATCGCAGGATCGCGGGAAGACTCCTGGTTGCGGGGCATCCTGGTCGTATCGGACCGAATCGTCGCTCTCAGTCGAAATCCCAGGGGCGTTTGGGGTCTTCCAGCTCGTCTTTCGAGTCCAGGGCCTTGCGGAATTTCTCCTCCAAGGAGGAATGCCGCTTCTGCTCGTCTTCGAAAGCCTTGGCGAACAGTTCGTCGGTCCTGTCCTTCTTGTGCTTCTCCTGTTTCAACGCTTCGTCCAACGAATACGTGGTCTTGCGTTCTTTGCCGGAGATGACCAAACCCGTTTGGGCGTCAACCTTCAAGCTGGCTCCGCAGCAGGGGCACATGACATTCAGGCGCGTTGCTTCCTCGGACATGACTCTTCATTGTAGCAGGATTGACTCGAGACGGAGAATCAATCAGGGCGCCGCGGCAGGATCTGCCGACAGGCGAATCAGTTGCTGCTGGATCTCCGGGGTGTCGAGCAACTCGGATGCCGTGGTCAGGGCAATGAAAGGGTACTCTCGCAGGGCTTGGGCGCCTCCTTGCTGGCGGTCCACCACACAGAGGACGGCCTTGACCTCCAGTCCCGCGGCCTCAGCTGCGCGGATGGCGCGTAGCGTGGAAGCCCCGGTGGTACAAACGTCATCGACGACCGCGACGGGCAGCCCGGGAACCGCTTCCATACCCTCGATCCACTGTTCCGTGCCGTGTCCTTTTGCCTCCTTGCGGACGATGAACCCTTGGAGCGGGCCGCACAAGTCGGGTTCCCGATGACTCACAGCGGCGACCGCGGCAACGATGGGGTCCGCCCCAAGTGTCAGCCCGCCGATGGCGCGAACCCCCCCACCCGCGTCCCTCAAGGCCAGCAGAACGAGCCTGGCGGTGAGATAGGCGCCCTCGGGATGCAGCGTTGTGAGCTTGGCGTCAAAGTAGTAGTGGCTTTCCTGTCCGGAGGCGAGTTTGAACCTCCCCAGGCGAAGAGATCTCTCACGAAGAATTTCCAGGAGCCGCCGCCGCTCTGCCATGCTCAGTTGCTCCGGTAGTTGGTGAACTGCATGTCAATCCCGAAGTCCGCTTCCTTCAAGTGCCGGATCACCTCCTGCAGCAGATCACGGTCGCGGCCCGACACTCGAACCGTGTCCCCTTGAATCGAGGCTTGCACTTTCAACTTGGTGTCCCGAATGAATTTCGAGATCTCCTTGCCCTTCTCCGCGGGAATGCCCTGCTGGATGTCGGCCCGTTGCCGAACGGTCCCTCCGGCGGCGGGCTCTACTTTCAGGTAATGGACGGCTCGCAGCGACACCCCTCGCTTCACCAGTTTCTGCTCCAAGATGTCAGTGAGAGCGCGCAACTTGTACTCGTCCTCGGACACCAGGACCAACTGGTTGCCGTCCAGTTTCACGTCGCTCCGGCTGCCCTTGAAGTCGAAACGCTGGCGAACCTCCTTCAAGGTTTGTTGCAAGGCATTGTTGACTTCGTTGAGGTCGGTGCGGGATACGATGTCGAAAGAATTGTGTTTCGCCACTAGCGTTCGCCTCGTCTCGGTTCTCCGGTGCCTCCCCGGCCGCCGGTCATGTCCCATGAGGTGGCCGGCCTCATGGTAACAGACGCGCGAGGGCCTGCAACGGGGGAAGAATTCGAGCCGATGCTATAGTCTGAGGCATGCGGTATCGAACTTTGGGTCGCACGGGTCTCCGGATCTCAGAAGTCGGGTATGGCGCCTGGGGCATCGGGAAACAGATGTGGCGGGGCGCCGACGATCGAGAGTCCTTGCAGGCACTTCACCTGGCCGTCGAGAATGGTCTCAATTTCATCGACACGGCATTGGTTTACGGAGACGGCCACAGCGAGCGATTGGTGGGCCAGTTCCTGCGCCAATGCTCGCAGCGGATTTACGTGGCTACCAAGGTTCCGCCGAAAAACCTGCGCTGGCCCGCGCGTGGGACCCTCGAAGAGGTCTTTCCCAGCCGGCACATCCAGGCCTCGGTCGAGCAGAGTCTGCGCAACCTGCAGCTGGATCGAATCGATTTGCTCCAGCTTCACGTCTGGAATCCCGAGTGGCTGAACCATGAGGAGTGGCACGAGTGTTTGACAGACCTGCAGTCGGCGGGCAAAGTCGCCCACACCGGGGTTTCCGTCAACGATCACCATCCTGAGAGCGCCGTCGCGCTGGTGGAGTCCGGAAAGGTCGCCACCGTTCAGGTGATTTACAATCTCTTCGACCAGACTCCGGAGGACCAGCTCTTGCGAGCTTGCGCCGAACACGACGTCGGGGTCATCGCCCGTGTGCCCTTCGACGAGGGTGCGCTGACGGGCGCCATCACCCCCGAGACCACTTTTCCCAAGAAAGACTGGCGCAACCTCTATTTCGCGGGCGACCGAAAGCAGCAGGTTCACCAGCGGGTGCAAAGGCTCCGGAAGTTGCTCGACGGCGAAGTTGCCACTCTCCCCGAATTGGCCTTGCGTTTCTGCCTTCACCACCCGGCGGTGACGACCGTCATTCCGGGGATGCGGTCACGCAAACACGTCGAAGAGAACCTGGCCGCTTCCGGACGCCCGCCACTGTCCGATCAACTACTCGAGCGTTTGCGCCGCCATCGGTGGGAGAAGAATTTCTATCCGGAGTAGCGAGGAGGAGCAGGAGTCCAGTGTCCTGCCCGCTCTTCTGGGAGCCTGCCACTGCGCAGAGTCGGGGCGGGGAGTGTCACGCGCCCGACTGGTTTCGAAGTCGGTACAATTCCCGGATCCAGCCTTCCAACGCTTGGCCGGGATTGTCGACGTCCTTTTCCTCGAGCAGGAACTGGTGCTCTTCGGGAGCCTCCCGCAACAAGGCCAAGCCGTGCTCAAACCCTTGAAACAGCTCGGCGCAGCACTGGTCTGCGGTCTGGCCGCTCGCGGAGGCTTTCTGGAAGAGTCGGGTGGCGGCGTCCTCCGAAAATCGGACGTGGACGCCGTGCTGGTCAGCGAATTCATTCTCGAACCGCTTCAGTTGAAAACTGAACACTCGATTCCGGAATAGTTCGGGGCAGGACAGCAGCTCCGTCAGACGCTTTGCTGGATCTTCCACCAGGTCGGCGGTCACGACCAGTTCCCGGATCTCGGGATTGTCTGGAAGGGTGTATTTGTAGTCGCGAAAGATCCGCTCGCAAACCGTCATCAGACCCCGAGCCCCGGTTTGCTCCGAGACTGCCCGCCCTGCGATCCCATGCATTCCTTCATCCGTGAAGTAGAGGTCAATTCCGTAGGCCAGGAAGTCCTTCTTGTACTGTTTCAGGAGCGATCCTTCGGAATACTTCAAGATGTCGAACAAATCGTCTTCCGACAGGGGATTCAGGTGCATCACGACCGGCAGGCGCCCGATGAACTCGGCTTCGAAGCCGTACTCGAGGAAGTCGTTGGAGCGCACCAGCCCGAAGAGAAAGTGCTCTTCCTCGGCGCTGGTCTTGGCGCCCGTAAAGCCGATTTGTTTGGACCCGATACGGCGTTTGATGATCTCCGTCAACCCCGTGAACGCACCACTCACGATGAAGAGGATGTGCTTGGTGTTGATCGTCTGGCGTTCCACCCGGCCCTTGGACTGGAATTCGATGAAGGCCTGCATCTGGCTGGCCACATCGGTGGGTGCCCGCAACGGCACCTCGGTCTCTTCGGTCAGCTTCAAAAGCCCACGCTGAACTCCATGGCCGCTCACATCGCGCCCCACCCCGGTGTTCGGCGTGGCGATCTTGTCGATTTCATCCAGATAGACGATTCCGTATTCCGCCAGGTCGATGTCCCCATCCGCCTGATGCACGAGGTCCCGAATCAGATCCTCTACATCGCCGCCGACATAGCCGGTTTCACTGTACTTCGTGGCATCCGCCTTGACGAAGGGTACCCCGATGAGCCGAGCGATGTTCTGAATCAGGTAGGTCTTGCCAACGCCGGTCGGGCCGATCAAAACAATATTCTGCTTCTTGTAGTCGCGGCAGTCTTCAGAGCTGCGGCATTGCTGAATGTGGTGGTAATGATCGCAGATCGCTGTGGCCAGGACCTTCTTGGCATCGTCCTGCTGAATCACGAAGCGATCGAGGTAGGCTTTGATCTCACTGGGCTTTTGGTTGAAAGTGAGGGCGGCCTGGCGCCGGCGGCTCGGGCCCTCCTCCTCGTCGGTGGCTTCTCGCGCCACGTCCGGCGTGGACTTGGCGTACTCACGCTCCAGGAACCGTTTCAACTCCTCCGCACCCAAGTTCTTGTCCAAATTCATTCCCCATCTTCGGGCCGTGGCGAAAACTCCTCCAGCCACCCCCGAGCCGATGTCCCAATCCTATAAGATCCATGCCACCCTTGCGCAAGCCGAGCCGCTGCCGGCGCACTCCGGAACGAGCAGTCAACCCCTCAGCCTGTCGAGACTCCAGCCTTCTCACGGACTCGGCTCGGCAGGCCAGATTCTTGGATATTCCAACCCGATTTCAGCTGGCCGCGGGCTGCTCAGGCTCTGATCCAGGGCGCGCTTCCATGTCTCCAACTCCCCCCGCAAGCGGCTCAGGTCGATTCCCTCAGCAGCATCGGGGTACCCGGACAGCTTTTCCAGAGACAGGCGCAACATGGTTCGGGCGGCGCCACTCTTCCCATGTCGATAGTGGTGGAAGGCCACCGCGGCTTGGATCAAGCCCTGCAGAAACGGCTGGCGATCGCTGGACTCCTGGAGCCAAATCTCTTCGAAAGTGTCGTGGCACTCGTAAAAATCACC
This sequence comes from Acidobacteriota bacterium, assembly GCA_041630155.1. Taxonomy (GTDB): domain Bacteria; phylum Acidobacteriota; class UBA6911; order RPQK01; family JANQFM01; genus JBFGHG01. The sequence goes on along the minus strand of JBFKLX010000012.1, from coordinate 13,146 downwards.
ACGATTGAAGAGCTCGATGCCTTGATCGAATTGGCGCGAGTAGTCTTCCATTGAGGACCGGGAGAGAGTTTGGACTGGCTTGTGCTGCCCGCCGTGTCGCGTATGATTCTGAGGCCCTCAGTCGCGACGACACCTCTCGAGAAATCCGGGCCAAGCCTCGCGCCCCACGTCCCCTAAGCTCTGCTGCGGTAAACGCGGGCGTAGATATTGCGAAAGGGAGACACACAATATCCTTCGATCAGCTTCTTGGTCAGGTCCGGCTGTTGGGCCAGCACCTCGAGGTATTCGGGATTGAGCACGAAGGACAAGCGCATGATCTCGGCCTGCTCTCCGCGCTTCTCGACGGTGAACGCCTCACTGATTCCCGATTCCAGCCGAAACAGCTCCTGGAACGAGAGCTCGCTGAGCGGCGAAGATGCCGTGATGGTCCTCTGACCGGCCGCTCGATAGTGGTCGAACAGACTCCGCTTGAAGTCCGCGTAGTCGAATTCCTCGACTTTGTTGTTGACCGAGATGTCGAGGTGGAAGCTCCCCTTGGTCCAGGTAGCGTGAAGCCCGTAGGTCAAATCGAGGCTGTCCTTGTTGAACTTGATTCGGTGGCCTTTTTCGTCGTGAAAACGCTTCAGTTCGATGCCGGCTTCCGGATCTCCCGGCAGGGTTTCCGTCACATAGTAGCCTGATACCCGTTCGAACCACTCGTCGATGATGGCCCGGAGAACCTCGTCAAACGCTTCTTGGACGGCTTTGTCTTGCTTTTTCGTTGCCATACGATCACGAAAACAAGCGATTATTGTAAACGAACAGATTCTTTGGGGCAATCCGGAATGCGGGCCAACCTGTTTTCTCATCAGAGTTCCCCGCGGGGACACGGTCTGGAGGGCTCCGGGATGGTCCTCCTACCTACTGGGCGCAACGCAGAACGCGCTCCCGGCACCTCGCGACGAGCCGGCCGGGAGGCTTCCAGAGCGCCTGGGACTGGGGCGGCCGCCGGCAGTCTCTCCTCGGCAGGGGAAAGGCCGCCATGTTAGCATGGAGGAGCCATGCGGCTGAAAGCGTCCATTGCTGCCGGCCTGCTCCTGATCGCCACGGCTTGCCCTGCTGCCCGAATCAATCGAGAGCCCGTCTCAGCCGAGCAACGCGTCCAGGCTCACCGCCTCACGACGGAAGGGTCGCTCCTGTTACGAGAGGGAAAGGACCACCTCGCGCTCCTGAAGTTCGTGGAAGCATCCACGCTCAACCCCTACGACCCGTTGATCTTCAACAAGCTGGCCATCACCTACTCGAGGCTGCTCCGCTTTCGCCAGGCCCAGAAGGCCATACGGCGCGCTTTGCAGCTCGACCCCGATTACGCGCACGCCCACAACACCCAAGGCATTCTGCACCTGGCCGCCCGCAAGGAGGCTGAAGCCATTCGAAGCTTCAGAAAAGCGATTCGCCTCGAGCCGAAGAAGGCCATCTTCTATGTGAATTTGGGGACGGCCTACTTGAATCGCGGAAAGTTTCGGGAGGGGCGGCAAGCCTACCACCAGGCGCTGGCCCTCGACCCCGGGATCCTGAAATTCGAGGACGTGATTCAGATTGCCGCGTCTCCACAGGAAACGGCGCCCGAGAAGCATTTTCAGATGTCGCTGCTGTTCGCAGAGACGGGTGATCTCCAGAACTCGCTCTATTACCTGGCGAAGGCTTTGGCCGACGGCTTTCGAGATGCCGAGCGCCTGGCCCGGGAACCGGCCTTCTCACGATTGCGCCAAAGCCCGGAGTTCCTCAGTCTGCTCCGCTCCTATGGTTTGAGTCTGGAGGATGGCCGAGTCAGTTGAGCAGGCCTCGGAGTCGAGCCTCCATTTCCGGCCGAGTCAGGACCGAAGAGTGTTCGAAAGGTTGCTCCTCGTCGTCGACTCGGCTGCGCAGTTCGAAGGTTCGACAGCTCCGCAGGATCTGCTGAATCTCCAACTGGCTCTTGTCGCTCGGTTCGGGGCCTGTTTCGGAAACCCAGATTTCGTCTTCTTCGCTAAGGCAGCCCACGACAAGGGAATTACGGTGGCAGTAGATTTCCAGGTATTCGAGGGTGATGCAACTGCGCTCGCTCTGGGTCATCGATTCACTCCGGCCGAGTATAGGGTGGGCCGGAGCAATCAGGCAACCGCAAAAAGTATCCGCTGGCCTCCAGAACTCGGCCTGAATTCCACCCGACTTCTCCAGTCTCGAACCCTGTCAGGGTGATCCGGTACAGTTGATCCGGACCCAACGGAGGAAGATTCATGCGTCTGGCACTCATCAGTCTGGTCATCGCGTCGATGTCGATGTTTCCCGCGGTGGCCTCGGATCTCTCGTTTTTCGCCGGCTATGGAAGCCCCGAGTCGTTCCGTGTTTCTTTCGACTCCATCTTCTTCGACATCGACCCGGCGGACTACGGAGTTCTCGGCGTGCGCTTCGAGTACACGTTCGGCCGCATCTTCGGGATCGAGAACAGCCTGGCCTATACCTCCGAGGGCGTCACCCTGCCTCTCGCGGGAAGCCAGAACGGCCTTTATTACACGGGCAATTTCGTGATCAATGCTCCGCTTGGCAAGGTGGTCCCCAACGCCACCATCGGAGCGGGCTTCTTTCATCGATTCGGACAAGCCTTTCCGCAGCTGGACGATTCCTTCCTCGTCAACTACGGGGGAGGCGTCAAGTTTCGGGAGGTGGTCGGCCGCATCGGCTTTCGGATCGACTACCGTCGGCTCTACTTCGAGGACATTGCGGGGGCGAGCACCAACAGCAATGAAATCACCGGCGGCCTCATGATCACCTTCTGAAACCAGGGCCGCACTCGGCAGGAGGAGCGCGCTCGCAGCGGAGCGCTCGACTCTCCTGCCCGACCGGCCTGTGGGGGGCAGCCTCCTAGGAGCAGAGAAGCTCCGCTCTTCCCGAACTTTCCGGATTAGCCAGAAAGATTTGCCAGACGGATCCCCAGCGCCGCTTGCTCACGGCGCGCTTCCGGCGCCTCGCGACGACCCCTCATCAGGGCGGCAGTGGTCGTGAGCGAATTCTCCGCCGGTGGTCGTCGGCGATGCTCCCGTATCGCCTCCTCCTCGGTTCGCGACCTCGCTTTGCGAGGACCCAGCCGCTTCACGCCACGGTACTCCCGGACCAGAGCACCGCGCCGATCCGACTGCGTCGCGCTCCCTCTGCCAAGTGAGGGAGACTCATTTTTGGCATGCCGATTGCGTAACTCCTGAGCAGGATGCTTGCGAAACAGATGTTCGAAACCTTTGATCTGGTGAGTCGTGACCGAAAGGTCCGTCGCAAGCCCGTGCCCCTAAACCCCGATGGTACGGTGAAATCGCGAGTTTCAGCGCTTTACGCGCCGGCGCCGCGAGTCCACCGGTTCGAGCATCGGGAGCGACAATTCCTTGACACCCTCACATCCGTGTCCGTGGTTTCTCCTCCTTCACGAGGAAGGCTGGACGAAGCCCGGACACGGTCCTCCCGACAACCCTCATTTTGCTGGGCGTCGTGAAGCGTAAGAGCTCGCGGCGCCCGGTCCTCCCTTTCCCGCGTGGAGAGTGCTTTTGCAGGCCTATGTCCTTGACTAGCCGCACATCACCGACCCCCCGTTGACATTGAGGATCTCGCCCTGAACGTGGCAGGCCAGCGAGCTGGCCAGGAACAGAACCGGGCCGGCGATGTCCTCGGGCTGAGCGATGCGCTGGAGGGGCGTGCTGTCGAGGATGGCCTTTCGCTGCTCCCGATCGGCAAAGACGGCGCGAGTCATGTCGGTTTCGACCCAGCCGGGTGCCACGGCGTTGACACGGATTCCGAAGGGTCCCAGCTCACTGGCCAGCGACTTGGTCAGAGCCACGACTCCGCCTTTGCTGGCTGCATAATGCGAGTATTCGGCTTCCCCTCTTTGGGCGGCCGTTGAGGAGATCAGAATCAGGTTGCCTTGGCCACGCGGCTTCATGGACAGGACCACCGCTCGGCAGGTCAGGAAGACACTCTTGAGGTTGGCGTCGATGGTCTCCTGCCATTGCTGCTCCGTCATTTCGTCCAGGGGAGCGCGCTTCCAGATTCCCGCGTTGCAGACGGCGATCTGGATGGGTCCCAGGGCCGCCTCGGCCCGCTCGACGGCGTTTCCAGCCCCTTCGGAGGTACTCAGGTCCGCCGCGACGGCCACTGCTTGCACGCCTGTCCGGCGGATTTCCTCGACGACTCGCCCAGCAGCCTCGTGATGGTTGTGGTAGATCAGGCTCAAATCGGCTCCCGCGTTGGCCAGAAGCAGCGCCGAAGCAGCGCCGATGCCGCGAGAACCACCCGTCACGAGCGCGTGCTTTCCCGTCAAATCAATCCTCATGGGAGCAGCATAGTCGGCCCCGCCCTCGAAGAAAACCTGCATGGGTCGGGGCACGCACGCACCTAAGGGGCCGGAAAGGCGGGAGTTCCCGCTGCCGATCACCCCCTTCGAGGACCCACCCGGCATTTCTCGGAGACAGCTGAGGGGTGGCGCCGGGATCCCCCCGGCCCGGGTTGCGTTCCCCGGGCTCCTCGACCTGCTGCGCTCGGGCGTGTTTCCCAAGTTACAATGAGCCTCCCGTGAGGATCGAGGATTTCGATTACGAGCTGCCGGAGTCGCTGATCGCGCAGGAGCCTGCCCCGCAGCGCGCATCCTCGCGGTTGATGGTGGTCGAGCGAAGCTCGGGCGAGATTCGCCATCGCCACTTTTGGCAGTTGCCCGAAGCGTTGACCGCGGATGCGCTCCTGGTGCTCAACGATTCACGGGTCTTCCCGGCGCGCCTGTGGGCCCGAAATCAAAGTGGTGCACGCATCGAAGTATTGTTGCTTCGTCCCGCGGGCGATGATGTCTGGGAGGTCTTGCTCAAGCCGGCCCGAAAACTGCGCCCCGGCCAACGCCTGGTGTTCGAGCCAGGGCAGCTGGAGGCGAAATTGGTGCGAGGGGGTGGGCCGTTCACCCGCCGGTTGCGCTTCTTCTGCCAGGGGGAGCTCCGGGAGTGGGCCTGGAAGCTGGGAAAGATGCCCACACCACCTTACATTCGGCGAGCCGCGGGGGAGAGCGAGCGGGAACCGCTGGACCGCCGGCGCTACCAGACCGTCTACGCGAGTGCGGAAGGCTCAGTGGCCGCCCCCACTGCCGGCCTGCACTTCACGCCCGAGCTCCTGCGCCGCATCCCCCACGTGTTCCTCACGCTGCACGTGGGTTACGGTACCTTTCAGCCGGTCCGGGTGTCCGATGTCGCTGAGCACCGGATGGAAGCGGAGCGTTTCGAGATCTCGGCTGGAGCTGCGGATCAGATCAATCGCCACCGCGCGGCCGGCGGCAAGCTGGTGGCGGTGGGAACGACCAGCGTGCGGGTGTTGGAGACCTCCTGGCAAAGGCACGGCGAAATTTTGCCGGGACAGGGGGAGACCGACCTGTTCATCTACCCAAGCTACCGATTCACAGCGGTCGACGCCATGATCACCAATTTCCATCTGCCCCGGTCGACCCTGCTGATGCTGGTCTCTGCATTTGCGGGTACGGCACTGATCCGTCGCTGCTACCAGCAGGCGATTCAGGCGGGCTACCGCTTCTACAGCTACGGGGACGCGATGCTGATTCTGTAGTCGCGGCTCAGACTCGCGGCAGCGTCCAGGGCGAGCGGTACTCCCTTCCCAGCAGGGCCTGGGCCTCCGAATCGCCGGGGATGGTCTCGTTCTGAGCGTCCCATTTGACGTAGCGCTGCAAGCGGGCGGCGAGGTTGCCCAGGTGGCAGGCAATGACCGACTTGTGGCCGATTTCGACGTCGGCGATCGGCTGTCGCCGGGTCCTCACGGCGTCCAGGAAATTCTGGACGTGAGTGAAGTGGTAGCCCTGGGAGCCGTTCTGGCGCGGCAGCCCCGTCATGCGATAGATCCGGTTGGGGCGGTTCTCGCTGTCGGTTTCCGAGTGGACTTCCCATCCGTCCCGGTCCACTACCAGGATGCCGTTTTGGCCGTGAAACTCCACCCCGTGCTCGCGCTGCCAGGCGCCCGAGCCGCAGCCCAGCTTGTGCTCCCAGGTGAGATTGAAGCTGGGGAATTGAATCAGGGAAGTTTGAGTGTCCGGGGTCTCCATGATGTCGCCCGGGTAGCCATACTTTCCACCGGCAGCCATGGCGCCGACCGGTTCTTCCTGCATGGCCCACATGGCCACGTCCACCATGTGAGCTCCCCAATCGGTCATCAGGCCGCCGCTGTAGTCCCAGAACCAGCGGAAGGTGAAGTGAAAGCGGGCTGGGTTGAAGGGCCGTTTGGGCGCAGGGCCCAACCACATGTCGTAATCCACCCCCGCCGGCGGCTCACCGTCGGACGGGTTGCCCAGTGCCCCTTTCCAATCCAGGAAAGCCCAGGCCCGAGCGCTGCGGATTTTGCCCAGTTCCCCCGACTGGACGAATTTGACCGCCTCGCCGAAATGCTGGGAGCTGCGCTGCTGCGTTCCTACTTGAACGACCCGTTCATAGCGGCGGGCGGCCTCCACCATGGCCCGCCCCTCTTCGATACTGGTGGCCAGAGGCTTTTCTACGTAGACGTCCTTGCCCGACTGGCAGGCGAGAATGGTAGGCAGGGCGTGCCAGTGATCAGGAGTGGCTACGATCACCACGTCGATGTCCTGCCGATCCAGCAGCTGGCGGAAATCCTTGTAGCGCTCAGGGCTGCTGTCTCGCCGGCTCTCGACCAGCTTGCGGCCTTCTTCCAGCTGCGCGTCGTCCACGTCGGCGAGTGCCAGGCATTCGACTTCCTTCACCCGCAAGAAGTCGCTCAGGTTGTAGCGGCCCATGCCGCCGCATCCAATCAGGCCCAGGTGGATCTTGTCGTTCGCGCTGGAAGCCCCGGCCGGCCCCTGGGCCGCGGTTGCTGTGGTGGAAGCCACGGCTGCCCCCGACGCCATGGCGGCCGAACTCCCTAGAAAGCTTCTCCTCGTGATTTTGCTCATGAATGCTCCTGGCTCTTCAGACTTCGAATCCTCTTCCTACGATGTGATCTGCTCGGAAATTCTAGCACATCGAGGCTCCCTCGCCCCACTCGGGAGGGAGCTCGTGACACCGAGTTGGGGCCGCTGATTCCGAACGGCCATGCTCCCGCAGTCAAAGCCCCGAATCGAGGCGAGATGGGCGGCTCCTCAGCCTCGAACTTCAGGCCTCCCTGGCTGCCGGGCGACTGCGAAGCCCAACCCTCTCAGCAGGCGAGCTGCCTCTGGATCCTCCACCCGGACTTGGAGACTGGAGAACTCCCGGCGAACCGGATATTCGCGCCGCAAACGCTTGAAGTAATGCCCTCGACTCTCCGAGGGCACGCTCAGGATGGCTCGGAGCCGTCGATCGTCTTCGCGAATGTCGTAGCTGTAGCGGACCAGTTCCAGCAGTCTGGATTCCCGGGAAGCCGGCCCGGTCAGCGCACTCCAATCCACCAGCCGGGGCGAACTCCCGGTTGGCCGGTCCGGCCAGCGCGGCGGGAGACTGAAAAACCGGCAACAAGACTGGTAGATCATGTGCGTCCCCTGGACCTTGCCGTCCCAGGAGTGGCCGGCGATGTGTGGCGTTCCCAACTGGGTCCTGAGCAGGAGGTTGCAATCGATATCGGGCTCTCCCTCCCAGACGTCCAGTACGGCAGCGGCCAGGCGGCCCCTCTCGAGCTCCTCCAGTAAAGCCGCACTCTCGACCACCGCCCCCCGGGAGGTGTTGATCAAAAGGGCGCCCCGGCGCATCTGGGCGAGGCGCGTTCGATCCAGGAGGTGATAGGTGGGATCCGGGCCGGTCTTCTGCAGAGGGACGTGAAGCGTGACGATATCAGCCTGCAAGACTTCCTCGAGCGAGTGGAACGCTTCTCCCGGCTCCGCGCGGGCCCGCGGTGGGTCGTTGCGCAGCACCCGCAGACCCAGCTGCCGGCCCGCTCGTTCGACCAGGCTCCCGATGTTTCCCACCCCTACGATCCCCAGGCTCCGGCCCGAGAGCTCCTCGCCGCGCCTGACCGCCAGCTCCAGCAGAGAGGCGATGAGGTACTCCGCCACCGAACGGGCGTTGCTTCCCGGAGCGTTGGCGAAGCCGATGCGCCGTCTTTGCAGGTAATCGATGTCGACATGATCGGTCCCAATCGTCGCCGTTCCCACGAACTCCACCCCAGAGCCGTCCAGCAGCCGGGCATCGATGCGAGTCTCCGAACGAATCAGCAGCACCTGGGCCTGCCGCAGCATCCGCGGAGTCAGATCGCAAGTGTGGAAGCGCAGCACTTCGCCCAACTCTGCAAAGGCTTCCTCGACCAGGGGGATCTTGGAGTCGGCAACAATCCGCATCAGGCGTATTGTAAGGAATTTCGAGCCTCTGGCACTTGACCGGCTCATGATCTCTGCGCTACTCTCCCTGGCGGTTCATGAAACCGAGGTTGGAGCTCAGCAGATCTTTTGGATTCTTTAGCACCCACATTGGTGGGTGCGTGCGCCCGACCGCGTAGAGAGACGCACGAGCGAAGCGTTCAATGATTCACCCGCCGGCATCGATGCTTGGCGGGTTTTTTTTTGCCACGGAGAAAGCAAATGCAAGAGTTGGAGAACTTGCGACAGGAGATCGATCAGGCCGACGAGGCCCTGCTTCAGGCCCTGGCCCGCCGGATGGAAGCGGTGGATCACATCCTGCAGCGCAAAGAGGCCGCGGGTCTGCCTTTGTTCGACGAGAAACGGGAAGACTCACTGCTGAGCCGGATCGTCACCCGGGCGGCCGACAAGGGGCTGGACGCGCGTCTGGCGGAGCAGGTTCTGCGGGCCGTGATCCGCCACTCCCGGGAGGTCCAGGCACGGCGGGTCCAGCACGACCGCAATCCGGAGCTGGGCCGGGTGGCCCGAGTGGCCTTCCAGGGAACCCAGGGCGCTTATTCCTGGCTGGCCTGCCGCAAGCGCTTCGGAGAAGACGTGGAGCCGATCGGGTATGGAACGTTCAGTGCCGCTGCCCGTGCGGTCGAGCGGGGCGAGGTTGATCTGGCCCTCCTGCCCATCGAAAACGTTCTGGCCGGCAGCATCTATGAGGTCTATGATTTGCTGGCCGAGGGGCGCCTGCACGTCGTGGGGGAGGAGGTCCTGCTGATCGAGCACTGCCTGATCGGCTTTCCCGGGGTGCCGCTGGAGCAGCTTCGCGCAGTGCTGAGCCACCCCGTCGCACTACGCCAATGCACCACTTTTTTGGAGAGTCTGCCCAACGCCCGTGTCGAGTCCTACATCGACTCAGCCGAAGCCGTGCGCAAGGTGAAAGATTCCGGCGACCCGAGCCTGGGGGCAATTGCCAGCCAGGAGGCGGCTCGTCTGTACGGACTCGAGGTTTTGCGGGACGGGATCTCCGACCACCCGGAGAATTACACCCGTTTCTGGGTGATCGCGCGAAAACCAGTGACCGTCGACCCTCGTATTCCCTCCAAGACTTCTCTGATCCTGGTGACCGAACACCGCGAAGGGGCACTGGTCTCTTGCCTTTCGGCGCTGGCGGCGCAAGGGGTCAATATGACCAAGCTCGAATCCCGTCCCCGGCGCGGCATGCCCTGGCAATACCAGTTCCACATCGACGTAGAGGGCAACCTCGCCGAAGAGCGGGTGGTCCGAGCCCTGGACGACCTCCGCAGCCGCGCCCGTTTCCTGCGCGTGCTGGGGTGTTACCCGAGGGCCGACCACGAGCGCAGACGGCCCGTCCCATTGCCTCCTCTGGAAGTGGACGGTTTGGAAAACGGCGCCGACGCACAACCCCTGGTGTCCCTCTCACGCCGAAAAGAGAGGTCGGTGGTTTGGGTGGGCGACGAAGCTGTTGGACAAGGCTCCCTCACGGTGGCCGCTGCATTGATGACCACCCTGCACGACGAACCCCTGGCCCGGGCACTCTCCGCATTGCGCCAGAACGGGGCGCGGATACTCCAGTATCCATCTTTCTGCCCGCGTCTGATCAACGGCGAGCTCGGCGAGGGCCGCGAGCTGGTGGAAGCCGCCCGCCAACAGGGATTGGCGGTTTCCTATCCGGTTTCCTCGTCCGAGGAGGCCCGATTGGCGGCTGGGCGAGTCGATCTGTTGGAGATCCACGGTGCCCACATGCAGAACTTCAATCTGCTGGCCGAAGTGGGAAAACTCGGCAAGCCGGTGCTCCTGTACCGGTCCATGAGTTCCACCGTCCAGGAGCTGCTGGCGGCGGCTGAGGTCGTCCTCGAGGAGGGCAACCAGCAGGTGATTCTCTGCGAGCAAGGAATTCGGACCTTCGAGAGCGGCACGCGCAGCACTTTGGATTTGGGAGCCGTTCTGCTGATCAAAGAGCAGAGCCATTTACCGGTGCTGGTTGACCCCATGCGCGCTGCCCATTCGAGCAGCCGGGTCGCGCCTCTGGCTCGAGCCGCCCGAGCAGTAGGCGTGGATGGTCTGATCCTCAACGTGGCGCTCAACGGCAGCGAAGAACCAGCGTTGACCCTGCCCCAGTTCCGCGAACTGGCCGAGTTGCTGGCAAACGACTGAGCCCAGGACGCCAGATCGCAGCCGCAAGGCGAGCTGTGGACAGCCTTCAATCCAGCAGATCGAAGAGGCGGTTGAACTTGATGATCAGGCTGCGGTCGGGCAACAGGGTGGGATTGGCCAGGCCTTCCAGGGCCCGGGTGTCGTTGTAGACGATGAAGAGACCGGTGTTGGAGCTTTGAAGCCAGCCGAAACGTACGTTGGTGGCCCAGACATCGGCCCGGTCGTTGTACTGGACCAAGGTCTGAATGAAGAGGCGGGGCGTGAACGAGTAGGAGAGGCGCAGCACACCCAGATTCGTGACGAAGGCGCCACCGGGCAGATCGATGTCGTTCCGCGTCCAGGTGAGATTCGTGTTGAAGGCTTCTCCCAGCCGAAGGTTCATGGAGGGCGAGAGATTCACCCTCTCTCCTCCGAAGAAGCCGCCGAAGTTGGTCCGAAAACGGAAACTCAGCCAGGCTCCCTCGTTCGTGTTGGCCACGATCTGGGCTTCCGCGTGGTCGTAGGTTCCGGGAGGGACGAACACACCCGGGGATATTTCGAAGTCTTCCTGCAGTCCCTCCCGCGTGAAGTTTACGCCGGTGTGAACCTCGTACCCGTTGCGCCACTCCCAGTGATTGTCCACGTGCAGGAATCCGGTCTGCTGAAAGCCCTCCGGCGTCCAGAATCCCCGGTAAGAGACGTGGGGTCGCAGTTCGTAGAAGCCCCCGAAGTCGGGCCTCCAGCGATGGAAGATCAGAAAGTCGGGTTTGCGGTAGCCGCCCTCCCGCGCCAGGAAGCCGACTTCAGGATTGAAGTTCTCTCCCAACTCGGTGTAGTTGGCCTGCAGGAGCCAGGCCTCAGAATCGTAGCGGGCGCCGATCTTGAACGCGTATGCGTCCCCTTCCAACCCTGGTGTGGAGGTGGCGGCGGCGAAACCGGAAATGTCCATGTACGGGCCGATGCCCCAACGTCCGTCGAAGCCGAAGGTGTGGTTGTAGTCTCCTCCGATCGCCAGATCCCCGCTGGCTTGGCGGTTGACGAACATACCGCCCACGTAGGAGCGATTGGCCAGGTCCTGCCGGACCCGAGCCACCGTGAAGTTGTTGGTGGGCGCCAGGTCTCCGACCTTCTCGGTCTGCATGGTGAGGAATCCGATGTTGGTCTGGCCCGCCTTGCCCGTCAGCCGCGCCCCTCCCAGGATCGGGATCAAATCCCCCTCGGATCCGATGCCAATGCGGCGGCTGAAGAAAAGCTCGGCCTCGCCGCTGTCTCCCACCGCGAAGAGGCCCGCGTTTTCCAGGAAGAAAGGGCGCTTCTCCGGAAAAAAGAGGTTGAAGCGGTCCAGGTTGATCTGCTGCTCGTCGACTTCCACCTGGGCGAAGTCGGTGTTGTACGTGAAGTCCAGGGTGAGGCTGGGCGTCACGCTGTATTTGCCGTCGAAGCCGGCGTCCCCCGTCCTCACTGAGTCGCCCTGGCCCTGCTTGCGGACTCTGCCGACCGCGAACGGCACGAACTTGAGGTTGCGCTGGCTGGGAATTTCCAGCTCCACGAGATCTCCCGCCAGGGAGAGCCGGTACAGATTGAACTGGCGCGGCAGGGGCGCCCAATAAGCCACTTCGTTGTGGCGCCGAATGTTGCGCTGAAAATTGACGCCCCAGCGCTGCGATTCCACCGATGGGTAGCGCAGGGTGCGGAAGGGAATGGCGAACTCGATGCTCCAACCATACTCTCCGGTCCGGGTTCGAACCTGCCAGGAGCCGTCCCAGTTGATGTTGAAACCGCCTCCGGACCCGCCCCTCTGGCGGCCCCCGCCAAACCCGCCGCCTTCCCCCTCGTTGGCTACCTGGCCGTCGTACTCCAAGCCCGCAGGGTTGGTGCCGAACACGAAACCGTTTTGCCGGTCGTGGTAGGTGTCCAGGATCATCTGGAAGCTGTCCGTTTCGTCCAGAGGGGAGTCCCGGCGGCTGTCGGCAACGATCATCAGCCTGGGATCGGAGTCGAAGCAGACGACTCCGATGTAAAGGGTTTCCATCGTGTAGGCTACGCGCACTTCCGTGTGCTCGGTGGCGGGCCGTCCTTCGAACGGCCGAGTCTGCCAGAAACCGCTGGCGGGTTGGACCGAATTCCAGACCGGATCTTCCAGGACGTCACCGTCCAGGCTGGGTGCCTCTTCCAGAAAATGGGCTCGGATCTCGGGCGGGGAAGTCGGGGGAGACATGGCTGGCGGCGCCGAAGCGGATTCGGGTACTCTTTCGTCCCCCCCACTTTCGCCCTGCTGGCCAAAGAGGCTCGAAAACAGGGGTAGCGACAGGAGCAAGCAGAAACCCGCTGCCCGACTGGCACTGCCTCCTCGAAGCGAGATCATCACTTTCCACCCTCGAACACGGAAAGCTCATCATACCTGATTCGAGTTCTCACGACGAAGCTGGTCTTTGTCCCGCTCCCGACAAGACGCGCCGGCCCGGCTCGCCCCTGCTCGCTCCAGAGTAAGGAAAGAGGGGGTCTTCTCGAGCTCTGCGCCTGGCGGGAGAATCACCGGCAGGGGTGCCGGTGCCGACGGCCCTCGAGCCTCACGCCTTCCGAGAAAGGATGCCGGTGTCACCCGGACTCAGCTGCAGCCGGAGGTGTTGCCGCAGACGGTACACACGTAGCAGTTTCCGTTGCGCTGCATCAGG
>JBFKLX010000011.1:0-47902 GCA_041630155.1 Acidobacteriota bacterium | reverse complement strand
CCGCCTCGAAGCGGCAGTGGCGCGGTACCTTGCAGCCGACTGGCGCTCAGACCGGCGATCGTCCGCGCTTTTCTTATCAGGACCTGTACACGTTTCCAACCGAGGGCTTCCCCAACCTCGACCCGTATGGCGTGTTCAACCCGAACTGGCTGCGGAACGGCACGGTGGCCTGGGGAGACTACACCGGTGATGGCCTGGAGGACTTGATCCACGAGGTGTTCGAGGGACTCGGGCCGAGCCTCGGTGGCCGCCTCTCTATCTTCGAGAGGCAGACCCTCTTTCCCTTGCGTTTCTCGGCACGACAGGGCCTGACGACTACGAGCGGAGGGGAGGTCAGAGGCCTCGGTTGGGCGGAGATCGACATCGACGGCGAGGGGGGGAGAGATTTGATCGTCGGCGTGCCCGAAGACGTTTCTGACTCTGCGCTGCCAGGGCAACTCTATGTCTATCGAAATCAGGACGACTCGGGGCGCCTCGTTCTGAGCGACCCTTTCCCTCTGCTGGACGAAGGGGCAAACCCGATCGATGTAGGGACCAACGCATGGCCCACCGCGTTCGACTGGGATGCCGACGGCGACCCGGATCTTCTGGTCTCCAATCAGGCGGGACAAATATCGATCTTTTTGAACCAGGACGGCATGTTCCGCGCCGGCGGACTGGTGTCCGTCGAGGACTGGGACCCGGTCGCTTCGGGGATCGTGGGAGGCGGCCTGCTGTCTCCCTCCCTCGCCTCGGCCAACCTGGTGGGAGACGAAGCCAGCGACCTAGTCATGGGGGATCCGGAATTCACAGTTGTTTGGCTATTCGAGAACCGACGCGCTCTTGGGTCGGCTGAGAATCGAAAATCGGTGTTTCCCGGATCACGAGAGGCGTCTCAACGCCCCACTGGCCCTTCTCCCAATCTGGGGCTCGACTACGCCTCGGTCAGCCGGACCATTCCCGGGGTGGTCGAGAGGCTGAGCTCCACTTCCTACCGTCTCTATTTCGGGATTCCGGTGCTGGGCGGAGAAACTTTACTCTACTTCCACGACCGCTATGGGGACCCGGACCCTGAGCCTCTCCTCATCACGGAGCAGCAGTCCTTCTACTTTCCTTATTCTCGGGGAGGCCAGGGTTCGTTCACAGGATATGCCGCTTCGAACTTCTCGGACCGGCCCGCCAGGCTGGTCTTTCAGGCCTTCCTGGAAAGCGGAGACCGCGCGTCGTTCCCGGTCAATCCTGCTGAATTCGTCCTTCAGCCCGGCACGCAGCTGGCTCTTCAAGGGTTCGAGATCTTTGGATTGGGCAGTTCCGACGCACACGCTGCCTGGATCGAGTTGATCAGCGACACTCCCCGGGTCGGTAGCTTTTTCCAGTTCGGCACGTCGCCGCTCGACCGGCTGGACGGGTCGGTCGCTTTCACTGCTCAAGAAAAACGCTTCTATTTTTCGAGGGTGTTCGAAGGTCCGGATAGTTTCCGGGGACAAGATGCAAGGACCTGGTTTGCCCTGGCCAATCCCAACCTCACGCCGGTCACTCTGGCCATGACGCTTTATCCCAGCGGCCCGGGGGCGGGGCAGGCTCCGCCCTTTCCGGAAATCCGCTCCTTGCCGCCCAAGGGTTACCTCTACGAATCGGCTTCCGAGATCTTCCGTGAAGCCAGGATCAGCGGAGGGCACGTAGAGGTTGAAGTCCAGTCGGGCCCGGGCGCAGTTGGCTTCGAACTGATCGAGCTGAGCCAGGTGTCCACGGTGATTGGTCTCAACGCCAGCCCGGGCTCGGGCTCGGTAACATCGTTCTCGGCTCAACTGGCCAGCGGACCCACGATCTTCACCAGTGTCAACCTGGTCAACACGACCGACAGCACGCGAAACCTCGTTCTGAAGGCGATCGAGGCCGCTGGAGGAAGCCCCGCACCCCCCATCGGGATCTCACTGGGCCCCCGGGAGCAGTTCAGCCTCGATGCAGCAGATCTGGTGCGTTCGAGCGCTCTCACTCGAACGACGCCTTCCGGTGACGTGCCCTTCGTCGGCTCTCTGCGAATCGACGCTGACGGGGGCGGGGTCGTCGGGGATGTGATCTTCGGCGACCCGGTGGACCAGCAGTTCGCCGCTGCTCTCCCCCTGCAAGACCGTCCCTTCAGGAAGGCGGTATTCAGTCACGTCGCCAACCTCGCGAATTTCTTCACTGGACTGGCCTTCTACTTCCCGGGACCTGGAACGACCGAAATCACGGTCGACGTCTTTTCGCGAGAAGGCGTCTTGGTCGGGCGCGGAATGCGGACCCTGGCGGCGGGACAACGCCTGTCCGAGCTGGTGACCCAGCTGGTTCCTGATTCGAGCGGCCAGGCCGGTGGATATGTCGTCGTAGAGGCGTCCGGACCGATCATCGGTCAACTGATTTTTGGTGCGATCGACCGAAACGGAAGCATCTCGCTCTTCTCAGCAGTGCCGCCCGCGGTCATTTCGTAGCCGGTCACAAGCGCCGAAGTGAGTCAAAAGCCCCAGCCGACGATCGGGAGCAACTCCGAGCAGGGTACAGGCCCGGCGCAGTGCAGAGCAGAAACCCTGCACAGGGCGGACCGACCGGGCAAGTGCGCCCTCGAGCGCGGTCCTCGGACCCAATTGGCACGGTTGTTGCTGATCCATGGACCGGGAGGTCCATTGTTGTTCTCTGGGAGCGCGAGTCCCAGGCAGCTGCGGTGAATCTTGAATTGAGAACCTGGACTCTGGAACTCGAGGTTTCCGCTTCCAAGGAGGCCGACTAGCGCCGCCTCCAGCTGCGAGCACCAGGAGGATCGATGTCCCAACCGAAAAGAGTCCTGATCATGGGTGCGGCCGGCAGGGATTTTCACAACTTCAACCTGGCCTTCAGAGAAGATCCCGAGAGCAGGGTAGTGGCCTTCACGGCCTGCCAGATTCCAAATATCGCCGGAAGAGTCTATCCGCCCGAGCTGGCGGGTCCACACTATCCCGAAGGCATTCCCATCCATCCCGAAGCCGACTTGCCGCGGCTGATCCGGGAGGAGTCCGTGGACGAGGTCGTATTTGCGTACAGTGATGTTGCTTACCGGGAGGTGATGCACCGCGCGGCAGTAGCCAATGCGTGCGGTGCGGATTTCAGGCTCATGGGTGCGCGCAGCACGATGCTGAAGTCGTCCAAGCCGGTGGTCTCGGTCTGTGCGGTGCGGACCGGATGCGGGAAGAGCCAGACCGCCCGGCGTCTGGCCGAGATTCTGAAGAATCAGGGCGTGAAAACGGTGGTCGTCCGCCACCCCATGCCGTATGGGAACCTCGGGGCACAACGCTGTCAGCGCTTCGCCAGCATCGGGGATCTCGACACGGCTCACTGCACCATCGAAGAGAGGGAAGAGTACGAGCGTCACATCGAGCTGGGCCATGTGGTCTACGCCGGCGTGGACTATCAGCAAATCCTCGAGGCCGCCGCATCGGAGGCCGAGCTAATTCTCTGGGACGGAGGCAACAATGACCTTCCCTTTTACCGGCCCGATCTTCACATCGTGCTGGCCGACCCTCACCGCGCCGGCCATGAGGTGCGCTACCACCCTGGAGAAACCAATCTGCTGATGGCCGACATCGTCCTGCTGGCCAAGACCGGCACGGCAAATCCGGCCCTGGTGGAGCAGGTGCGGAAAAACGTCCGGCTGCGCAATCCGAGGGCCCGGATCATTCATGCGGACTCCATACTTTCCGTGGAGAACCCTCTGTTGATCCGCGGACGCCAGGTGCTGGTGATCGAGGACGGCCCGACGGTCACACACGGAGAAATGCCCTATGGTGCAGGCTACCTGGCGGCTTCCCGCTGGGGTGCCGCACAGATCATCGATCCGCGCCCCTACGCAGCCGGCAGCATTCAGGAGACCTACACCAAGTATCCCCACCTGTCGGCCGTTCTACCCGCCATGGGTTACAGCGATCGGCAGCTCGCCGAACTGAAAGAGACGATCGAGGCGGTTCCCTGTGACCTGGTTCTGGTCGGAACTCCCTTCGACCTGGGCAGGCTCCTGGACATCGACAAACCCATCATGAGAGTTGCTTACGAGCTGGACGATGCTGCCGCACGGCTGCTGGAAGAAGAAGTGGAAGCCTTCCTGGAACGCGCCAGGCCGCCAGTGTCCGGCGCGGGTATCGCGGGAGACAGATGACCCGGGACTGTCCTGACTCGGAGAGCAGACGACGCGGAAACAAAGATCCCGGCTGCGACAGACAGCTGGGGAGGCTGCCGCGTACCGCTCGAACCGGCTCGCTCCTACCGGCGAATTCGAGAAGATTCAGGGAACTGCCGGCCCGGGGGAGTAGACTGAGACCAGGCGTGAGTCGAGTTGCTGCCTGGAGAAGCTTCACCCAGGAAGGAGCCTGATGGAATCGCGGCCGGGGGTGATCACCCGAGTCGACGATCTGCCCGAAGACCTCCTCGAGCGGGCGAGAGGCATGCCTCTGCCTGACGGGGTTCTGCTGTGCCCCCCCGACTATTTTCGAGTAGTGGACGTGAAGAACCCCTTCATGGAGGGGCAGATCGGAAGGGTAGATACCGCCAGAGCCCACCTTCAGTGGGATCGACTCAAACGCGCGCTGGAGGGCCTCCCGCTTCAGGTGCACACTCTCGCTGCTCTTCCGGACTGCGAGGATATGGTCTTCGCGGCCAACCAGACCTTCGTGGGCCTGGATCGTAAAGGCCAAAAGCTGTGCGTCCCCAGCCGCATGAAGCATCCCTCTCGGCGGCGTGAAGTCCCGGCCTTCGTGCGATGGTTTCAGTCGCACTCTTATCAGAGCGTCGAGTTGGGCGGCACAGGCTACTTCGAGGGAGGAGGCGACGCGATCTGGCATCCAGGGCGGGCCTTGGTCTGGGGAGGGCACGGACCGCGATCGGAGGACACGGTTTTCCCGGAACTGGCCCGGATCTTCCAGGTGCCCGTCCTCCTCCTGGATCTGATCACCGACCGCTTCTATCACCTGGACACCTGCTTTTGCCCGCTCAACCAGGAGACCGTGTTGATCTACCCTCCCGCCTTCAGCCCCGGCTCTCTGACACTGATCCAGCGAGTTTTTCCCACGGTCCTGAGGGCCGAGCCAGCCGAAGCTTCTGAGCTCATGGCCTGCAACGCCGCCGCTTTCCTGGACCGTCACGTCGTGATCCAGCGCGGTGCCACTCAGGTGAATCGGCTGCTGAAAGCAACCGGGCTGGAGGTCATCGAAATCGAGACCGGTGAATTCCTGAGGTCGGGCGGGAGCGTCTTCTGCTTGAAGATGAGCTTCTGGGTCTGACCCGCATCATCAGAGCTCTACTGGAACGCCGGGACCATCCCCACCGACTGCGTTTGCTCCCACCGCGCCCCTCCACGCACCGTGGGTTCGGAGTCCGAGGCCCTCAGACGCGACCCCTCGCCGGCGCGGCGCTTCCGCGCCTCGGACCCCTGTTGAATTTCTGTAGTTGACGCGCCGAATAACGCAGTATAATGAACGGCGTCTGGCTTTTGTTCCATGATTTGGCTCCCTTTTCAGAGTTTTCGAGGAGGTGCTCGATGAATGCCCGAGTTCTGCGTTTCCTCTCCCTAGTGGTTGCCGCTACTTTGTCGCTGAGCGTTCTCCCTCCAGGGTCACCCGTGGCCGGACAGGAAAAACCCGGGCGACTGGTGGTGATTGTCAAGGCTGCCGACGCGACCTTGGAAGACTTTCCCGTCATGGTGTCGGCTATTTTCGACGGGCGGATCGTGAGACAGTACGAAACGTTGTTGGTGACTCCTCCGCTGCAAGCTTCCGTGATCCTGGACGACCTGGTCCCCGGTGAATACGACGTCCGCATCGAAGGGGACGGCATCGTGACCGAAGTGAAGCGGGGCGTTCTGGTCTTTTCCGGGAAAGACGGCTCGCTGCGAGTTCTCGTTCGTCCGGGACAAGGCGTGCACATCGTGGAGTACGCCATCGGCGGCCTGGCGCGCGAGGAGGTTGCTGCCCGGCTGCAGAAACTCGAATCGGGCCTGGATGCCCTGCAGAAGGCCATGCCCAGACCGTGAGTGAACCAGGCGAGGGCCTCTGTCGATGCGGGGCCCTCCGCCCCCACGGGAGCTCCCAGGAGGCGCCACCAGCCGAGATACTTGGCGATTGTCCGCCCCTCAAGCTTTCACATCCTGAAGATGAGGGCCGGTCAATCGGCCGGAATGTTTCTTTTCATCGGTAGTCGGAAGGAAGAGAAAATGCCGAAATACCTGATTGAACGCGAGATCCCTGGTGCGGGTAAGTTGTCGCCTCGCGAACTTCAAACAATCTCCCAAACCTCCTGCGCCGTGCTGCGGGAGATGGGACCCGAAATCCAGTGGGTGCAGAGCTACGTCACCGACGACAAGGTCTACTGCGTCTATGTCGCGCCAGACGAGGAGACCGTTCGCCGGCACGCCGAGCAGGGTGGCTTTCCAGCCAATCGAGTTTCGCGGATCCAAACGGTCATCGACCCCGTGACGGCCGAGTGACCTGGGCCCTGGTCGGGCAAGGCGGCTCAACGGCGAATACCGTCGCTTCGAACACACCGCAGAGGGGCTCGACCAGGAAGCTGGACCCTTTCGATTCCTCTTGAAGTCCCCCGGTCGCTTCCCGGATAATGACCTGGAAAGGAGCCTCGAAGCGGCCACGATTCGTCCTCCTGGCTTTTCGCCCTTCGAGTTGCCAACCTATTTAGACTTTTCTCAGTTTTCCCGTTTTTTCGAATGAGGTGAGACCTATGAAAAGAAGAGTTTTGTGTGTCGCGGCGGTTTCTCTCGGTTGTGGACTGCTGGCTTTGACAGCAGGTGCTTTCACCGCCGCCGACGTGATGAATCGCCTTGGAATTCCGGTCAATCAGGCTCAGGACTACGTGTGGAACAGCCTGACAAACGGATACTTCGCTTACCCCGGCCTTCCCCGCTTGAAACAGACCCCAGCCAGTGAGCGCGGGGCGATGGTCGCGCTGATTGGCGCCTTTGCGAGGACTTACGTCGAGTCGAGAGACTTCGCACAACGCTATGCCAGTTTCCGCGAGCAAAGGAAGCCGCAGCCACCCGATCCGCCCCTGTCCATGGAGGAGCAACGCCGGGCTCAGCGGGAAGAGCTGGAGAGGAACATCCGTGAGAACGAAGAACAGGCGAACGCCCAACCCGAGTATCGAGCCATGTACCAAGAAGTCATCACCGTCCTGAAGGAGCAGCTGAAAACGCTGGACGACAAGAACAACCCCATGTTCGGCAGCCAGATGGAGCAGTTTCAGAAGCAGGACCATGAAAGGCAACTCCAGCAGTACAATCGTCAGCTGGCCGAGTGGGAACAGAGCTACCCGGCAGACCCCGAGAAGCTGATCCGGCTGAGGCTGGAAGAGTTTCTTCGCGATTCCCAGGACATCGACTTCTCGGCGGAATTGAAACCGGGACCGGAAGGCAAGATGGTCTTTGTCAATCCAGCTTACGAGAAAAAGCCGGGCAACTGGAAACTCGCTTACCGAACGGGGCGGGAGACGGTTGAAGCGGCCCGGACCTTCGCCCAGAAGTGGCTGGAGGACCTGAACTAAACCCTTGTAGGGATTCGTAGCACAGCGACGACTGTTTTCCGGCGCTGGCCGGTCTTTGCCATCCTCGAAGGGGATCGACCCTGACCACCAGCGCCCCCTTGCTCAGTTGCACCTGTTGACCGCAATCCTCGGGGCGAATGAGAGTCGCGGCGAAGCGCCGCAGCAGAGCTCTCATGATGACTCCGGCGCTGCCGGGGTGCCTCCAACGCGGAAGACGCGCTCAGCCCTGCAGGTCCGCTCTCAGGGAATCACCGGCAAGATGCCCGTGTCGCACCTGGGCCTCTCGCACCTTACGAGACCTGTCCGTGTCACATTTCGTTGATACGATATGACTTGTTACCGCATTTGGGACCGGCGCGGCCAGAAAGCTTGAAAGAGTCTCGGGAAGGGATCTAAGGAGGGCGTGATGGAGCGCACTCTCTTTGACTGCTGCCTGCCTTATAGTTCATTCGGGTGCGCAGCACCACGATGGTAGCATTCCCCAATCTTGGCAGCGACCAGCGCGGTGGCCGATTCCTGAGCGCCGGGTCCAGTGGTCACCGAGGCCCTCTCTCGTGGCATAACGCGGCCTTGGATGGGGAGTTTGCGACAGCCGGGCCTTGCAGGTGGGACCTGACCATGACTGTTGCAGTCCGCGGCCGGAACTAGAGACGAGCGTTTCAGAGAGCCGACAACTGAAAATGGCTCTCCAACAGCCGGCCGGGGAGGAGAGTCGTTGAGCAGCATCGTCGGAATCTATCGCCTCGACGGTCGGCCCGTTGACTTCCCCATAGTGGAACGGATGCTCGACAGCACTGCACCGCGAGGACCCGACCGAGCTGGTGTCTGGATCGAGGGTCCGGTTGGCCTGGGTCAGCGGACGCTCTGGACCACCCCCGAGTCTTTGAAAGAGCGGCAGCCACTGCAGAGCGAGGACGGTCACCTCTGGCTGACTGCTGACGCTCGCGTCGACAACCGGCGGGAATTGAAAGCCGAGCTCGAGAGCAAAGGGACGCGGTTCACCAGCGACACCGACGCTGAGTTGATCCTGCGAGCTTACCAGGCCTGGGGTGAAGACTGTCCCAAGAAGATCCTGGGCGACTTCGCCTTTGTGCTCTGGGACAGTCAGCGGCAACGCCTGTTCTGCGCCCGCGACCCGATCGGCTCGCGACCTCTCTATTATTTCTTTGACGGGAAGTCCTTTCGCTGGGCCTCGGCGCCGGAGTCCATCCTCGACGGAGGGAGGTTGAGCCGCGAACCCAACCTCAAACTCATCTGCCTGTACCTCTCGAATCGGTTCGACGAGCCAGGGGAGACGCTCTACCGATCCGTTTACCGACTGCCTCCGGCCCACTGCATGCTCCTGGAGCATGGACAGCTGCGCCAGTTCCGTTACTGGGATGTCGAGCCGGATCGCGCCATCCGCTATCGAACCGATGCTCAGTACGGCGAACAGTTCCTCGAGTTGTTCCAGGACGCGGTGCGCACTCGAATGCGGAGCCGCGGCCCGGTGGGTGTATTGCTGAGCGGTGGTCTGGATTCTTCATCCGTCGTATGCACGGCCCGAGGGCTGCAACGCCGGCAGGAGATTCCGAACCAGGGACTGGAAACCTTCTCGGTAACTTTCGATGAATATCCTTGCGATGAGCGGCGCTACATCGAGGAGGTGGTGAGCAGGTGCGGTTCACCGGCCAACTACGTCAACTATCAAAGAGAGCGCCCTTGGGTCGATTTCGAACAGGCGCGGCAGTATCCTCCCCTCTTATACTCGCCCACTCTGTTCATCAATGCTCCCCTGCTCGAGACGGCTCGCCAGAAGGGCATTCGGGTCCTCCTGGATGGGATGGGAGGAGACGATCTCCTGGCACCGG
The DNA here is from genome assembly GCA_041630155.1 of Acidobacteriota bacterium. Taxonomy (GTDB): domain Bacteria; phylum Acidobacteriota; class UBA6911; order RPQK01; family JANQFM01; genus JBFGHG01. The sequence goes on along the minus strand of JBFKLX010000011.1, from coordinate 38,519 downwards.
CCTGGAGTGATCACTTCGCAGATCTGTTGCGCCAGGGAAGATTTGGCAGCCTGGTGACGCAGATCCGGGAAAATGCCGCGCTGTTCTCCTGTTCGCCGTTGTCCCTCTTGGTGAACCAGGGCCTCAGACCGCTGATTCCAGGGCCGGTCAAATCCGCCTGCAGACCCTTGCTCGAGCCTTTTCGCAACGATGGCATCCCCTCCTGGGTCGATAAAGCTAGCCTCGCGAAGATGGGTATCAACGGCCGTCGAGACCGGAACGAGCCACGCTTTCGGTCCCGGGTCCAGCAGGGGATTTACAGGAGTCTGGCCAATGGCTGGAACACCAATGTGGCACTCCCGATGGGGGAAGCCTTCACAGCCCGGTTCGGCATCGAGATTCGTCATCCCTTCCTGGATCGACGCCTGGTCGAGTTCCTGATGGCCCTGCCGCCGGAGCAGCTATGCAGCCGTCAGTGGCCCAAGGCAGTCCTGCGCCGGGCGATGCAGGGCATCCTGCCTGAATCGATTCGAGTTCGCAGGAGGAAGGCGAATTTCTCTTGCCTGGTAGATGGAGAGCTGAGGCACCGGCAGGCCGGAAAGGTGGAGGACCTGCTGCACAATTCCCGTTTGGCTGCCCTGGGGGCGATCCATGCCGACCGGCTGCAGCGACTTTTTCAACGATATCGAGCTGGAGAGACACAGGATTCTTCGGCGAGGAGGACTTTTCAGCTGGTGGTTGCCCTGGAGCTCTGGTGCCGCTCGGCCGCGGGCGGCGGCGCAGCAAGCGATTCGCGCGGCCAAGGAGGTGGGAGAGGTGGGTTTTTCGAGCTGACGGCCAAGGATGGAAATGGAACGAAACAGGATGTGCTCTAAAGGAGACCAACCTGGGAAACCTGGCGGGGATGAATCGCGTCTCGAGCGCCGGCCCTACGCACGGCCCAGGCTCATCGAATACGGGCGCATCGCCCAACTGACGCGGGGCTCGACGGGAAAGACAGATGACTTCAACTTCACCTTCAGACCCTAGCCGCACCTGCGGGTATCGGTTCTGCAACCTGGTGCTCGCCAGTGACGAGCCTCTGCCAGAGCTGGCTCCAGCCACCCGAGGGGAGCCAGACCTCTGGGTTCAGCACGAGGATTCACGGGAGGAAAGGCTTTCCACAGCTGATTGGTTCATGCACTGGGATGACTGGAATGGGAATGCCTGGCTCTCCTGCGGCAAGGCTGAGGGGGGCTATCTGCTTCGCTTCCACGAGCTCGCGGATTTTTTCGTGGACTCTCGAGGCTGCAGCATATTGTGCGCCCCTCGGACCGGGGTTCCCTCAGATACGATCCGACACCTGCTCTTGGATCAGGTCGTTCCCCTGGTCGTCAACCTCAAAGGCGGTGAGGCGCTCCATGCCAGTGCAGTGCAGAAGCCGGAGGGCGCCGTCGCCTTCTGCGGGCTGAGCGGATCCGGTAAATCGACACTGGCAGCGAGCTTCCTGCGGGCCGGCTGCCCGCTTCTGAGCGATGACTGCCTGGTCCTCGAACTGGCCCCTGAGGGGGTTGTCCAGGCAGTGGCCTCCTACCCGGGGCTGAGGCTCGGAAGAAATACGCTGACGCGACTCTTCGGCATGGCGGAGGGCCATCCCCGCGTCGCTCACTACACCGACAAACGCCGGATGGCCATCCCGGCTCGGCAGCGAGACTACTGCGCCAAGACTCAGCCCTTGAGGCGAATTTACCTCCTGTCGGACCCGGCCGAGGCCAAGGACGAGCGCGGCGTCACGATCAGGCGCCTGTCGCTACGGGATGGCCTGATGGGGCTGGTCCGCTCTGCTTTCCGGCTCGACATCCAGGATCGGAACATGCTGAAACGGCAGCTGCTCTTTCTGGAACGAGTCGTCAAGACCGTTCCGGTTCGGAGGCTTTGTTTCTCACGTGAACTTGAATTGCTTCCTGCCGTGCACGAGGCGATTGAGAGGGACATGGGAGCGGACGAGAAATGACGACCCTTTACGATCACAGTGCCGCAAGAGTAGCGGCAGCTGAACCGGCGGTTTCGCTCCGAGCCGGAAAGGCGGGTCGAGAATGAAAGACGCAACTCTTCCTTCGCATAGACGCCCTGGTCCCCGGTGGGTTTTTCGCCTGTGGGTCTCACCGTTCAAACGCTGGGGACACTTGACCATCACGGGGGTTTTCTTCTCCCTGCTGATCGTCGTTGCATTGGCCTGTGGGAATGTGAGCGCTCAGCCGCCGCCGACTTTCGTCAAGACCATCGGCACCAACACGGCGACCACCAGCGGCACGAGCATCTCCATCACCGTCCCGGCGGCGGGAGTGGCACAGGGCAACACGATCATCGTTGCCCTGGCCACCTCAGACGCGACGGGCGCGGTGAGCTGCAGCGATACCCAGAGCAACACCTATAGCGTGGATGCGAGCATCATCAACACCAAAGGAATCCGAACAGCCATCTGCTCGGCATACGTTGCGACCGCTCTGGTCAGTGGCAACACCATCACGTTCAGCCATCCCAGTGTAGAAGTCCGGGCGGTCAGTGCCAACGAATTCTCGGGGATCGTCAGCAGCGGAAGAGTCGACAAAACCAGCACCAACACAGGCAAGGACCTCAACCTGACATCCGGTTCGACGACCACCACTTCTCAAAACATCGAAGTGCTCTTCGGAGCCTTCAGCGTGCTGGACAAAGGTGACAGGACCTTCACTCCGGGGACGAACTACACTGTGATCGGCGCAGCCGGGATAGAGAATCGGGATATCTTCCCGGAGGCCCGTTTCGTGTCCGCGACGGGCACCTACGCCGCTACGGGGACCCTGAGCGGAAGCCGTGAGTATGCGGGCGCCATTGTCACCTACAAGGCCGTGCTCACGACCGCCGTAGACCTCGTGTCGGTCACGGCAATCACTGCTGGGGAAGGAGTCTTGCTCCGGTGGCAAACCGGTTACGAGATCGACAATCTCGGGTTTCACCTCTACCGGGAAGGGAATCGAGGCCCGACCAGGCTGACTCCGGGCATTCTCGGAGGCTCGGCCCTTCTGGCAGGAGGGGGCACGCCTCTGACCGCCGGTTGGTCGTACCAGTGGTGGGATCCCGGCGGCAGTCTCGATGACCTTTACTGGCTCCAGGACGTTGACCTCAACGGGGAGCGCGGCTGGCATGGACCAGTCGCGGTGCAGGCTGCGTCCACCCGAGCTGTCGTGTCCGAGCGGGGACGTGGGGTGGACGCCCCGCTCCTCAGCCGTCTCGGCATGAAGGACCCCGGGCAGCGAGCCGTCTCGGAGAGGCGCCAGCGGCGGGCCGCAGCGTCGAAGAAGACTCAGACTCAGCTGGACACGCAATGGGACCTGGCGGCGCAGCCGGGCGTCAAGATCGGGATCGACAACGAGGCATGGTATCGCTTGGAACAACCCGAGCTGCAGCGCGCCGGGCTGGCACCCCAGGTGGATCCTCGCCGCCTCCAGCTGTTCGTCGAAGGGCAGGAGGTCCCGATCGTCGTTACCGGAGCAGAGGATGGGTCTTTCGATTATGGGGACGCCATCGAGTTTCACGGGATGGGCTTGGACACACCCTGGACCGGTACCCGAATCTACTGGCTCGTGGAGGGCCCTCAACCGGGGAAGCGAGTGCCCCTGGTTGCGTCCGCGAACCCGGGCCGAGTGGGGACGAGCCCGACGAGTTTTCCCTTCACTCTGGAGCTCGCGGAGCAGTCGATCTACGTGCCGTCGCTGAGAAGAGGCGAGGGGGAAAACTTCTTCGGCTCGGTGATCACGACCGAGCTGGTAGAGCAAGTCTTCGAGGTCCACCATCTGGACCCGGCCTCAGCGCAGGCGCCTCACCTCGAGGTGGCGCTGCAGGGGTTCAGCGCGCAATCCCACCTGGTGACGATCCTCTTCAATGCAGTGGAATTGGAGACTCTGCGGTTCGACGAACAGTCCTGGCAGAAAACCGAGATCTCGCTTCCCCCCGGATTGTTGCGGGAGGGGACGAACCGATTGACCCTGATCTCCCGGGGCGGCGAGTCGGACGTCAGCCTTCTGGATTTCATCCGACTGACCTACAGCCACACCTACACGGCCGACCAGGAGATCTTGTTTTTCAGCGTGCCCGCTCTGCCTGAGAAGAACCGATGGGCATGGGAAAGGATGGGAATTCCACGCCGGGTCACCGTTGGAGGCTTCAACAGTCCCTCGATCCGGGTGATGGATTTCTCCCACCCAACGGGAACCCAGGAGCTGACGGGCTCAGTCGAACGGCAAGGCGAGGGCTATGCGGTCAGCTTCAGTTTGAAGGGATCGGAATCTCATCAGCTGATGGCGTTCAGCGAGACCGGCTCGCGCCGGCCCAAGATGGTGCTGTCGAATCAACCCTCGGAATGGCACCACGCCCCGGAAGCCGAGATCCTCATCCTCACCCATCGGGATTTTCTGGAGGACACCCGGCCCTTGGCCGCGTTTCGGGAGTCTCAGGGCTGGACCGTAGCCCTGATCGATATCGAGGACCTCTACGACGAGTTCAACTTCGGTCACAAGAGTCCCTGGGCATTGCGGGATTACCTGAGTTGGACTTTCCAGCATTGGCAAGCCCCGGCTGAGTTCGTGCTGCTGGTGGGCGATGCCACGTTCGACCCCCGCAACCACACCCGTCTGGGCGACTTCGACTTCCTTCCCACCAAGCTGGTCAACACCACTGCTTTCGAGTCCGCTTCAGACGACTGGTTCGCGGACCTGGACGAAGATGGAGTTCCAGAGATGGCGATCGGACGGCTGCCGGTCCGCACGGAGCAGCAGGCTGCTGCGCTGGTGTCCAAGATCGTCGGCTACGAGCAGTCTGGCCAAGTGCCAGGGAGCGGCTGGGTACTGCTGGTGACCGATAGGAACGAGGGTTTCGACTTCGAGACTGCGAGCGACCGGGTGGGGGAACTCATTCCCCCCGGTCTGGGCATCGAGCGAGTGGCGCGCAGCCAGGATTCTGACCCGGTGACCAGAGCGGAGCTTCTGCAAAAACTCGATCAGGGTCCGCTGCTCGTCAACTACCTGGGCCACGGATCGGTCGACGTGTGGGCGGGGGGACTGCTCACCTCCGCAGACGCTTCCGGGATTCGCAACGGTAGTCGACTCTTCGTCCTGATTTCGATGACCTGTCTGAACGGCGCCTTCCACGTTCTCGTGAACGAAGGGCTGGCCGAGTCGCTGCTGGCGGCGCCCGAAGGCGGAGCGGTGGCGGCTTGGGCCTCGTCGGGACTGGTGGATCCTTCCGGGCAGGCGATCATGAACCAGGCCTTGATGCCACTGCTCTTTCAGGGAATGACTTTGGGAGAAGCGGCGAGGAGGGCCAAGGCGTCCGTGGAAGACCCTGACATTCGGCGTTCCTGGATTCTTCTCGGAGACCCCGTCACGCGGCTCAACGATCGCTAGCCCGGATTATGCACCAGGTTTCGTCGCGAGGCGCCGGAAGCGCCGCGCTGACAAGGCGTGACGCCCGAGGCCCCCGGAGGCGGAGTCGTGCACTCCGTCGAGGAGGCCGAGAGCGGGCAACACAGTCAGCGCGGATGATAACGGCGCCGAAGCAGAAAGCTGGGGTAGAGTCCGGGCTAGAGGTGCTCGAGGCCAGCGGATCGCCACAACCGAAGAGTTGAAGCACCGGTCTCCTCAGACCGGGATGTCGCTCAAGTGAGGTTTCCAGATGTGGCCGGGCGTCCCTTCTACGCAGCGAATCACCTCTTTCATCCGGTCCAACACCGGGACCTCGGCTCGATCGTAGACATCACCCTGGAGTAACTGCAGGATCTGGAGACGATTCTCCGGATCGGTGATGAAGTGCGTGAAGAGATGCATGAGCTTGTAGTACAAGCGGATGAACTCATACCAGATGTCGACCCCACGTCTGAGACGGTCCTCGTAACCCTCGAGCCGTGCTGCCGTGACCTCCCCGCCGGCCAGGGCCTGGACGATCGCTTTTGAAGCGAAGCGTGAGCTGACACATGCGACACTGACGCCGGAGGAAAAAATGGGATCGACGAATCGAGCCGCATCTCCCACCAGTAGAAACCCATTGCCCACGAAACGCTGCATACAGTAACTGTAGTCCCCCTCGGACCGGAAGGGTGTCACCCGGCGGGCGGGCTCCAGAGCTCTTCGCAGATCGGGACTGCGCGAGGCGATCTCCCAGAACCAATCCTCGACCTGGCCCTTGGAGTCACGAAAATCCGACTTCTCGGCCACCACGCCCATGGAGGTCGTGGTCTCGGTGATGGGAATCTGCCAAGCCCAGCCCCTCTTGATGGGCAGAAAGTAGATATGGATGAAGTCCGCCGTCTCGCCGGCTCCGCGGTGCACGCCGTCAAACCAGGCATGTACGGCGAACTGGTCGAACCAGGGATCTTTCTGCTTCCATTTCAGCTGCGAGCCGAGCAGACAAGAACGGCCGCTGGCGTCGACCACACAGCGAGCCCCGAGTGAATGCTGCTGCTCGTCCCGCACATAACTGACGCCTACTGCGCGCCCATCCTCGAAAACGACTTCTCTGACGTGCGCCCCTCCCAGGACTGTTGACCCCGCGGCCCGGGCATGCTGGAAAAGGAGTTGATCGAAACGACCGCGGTCGACGTGGTACGTGTAATCCTGCTCGACCCCAGGCTGAGGAAACTCCCGGAACCAGATGGCCAGCTCGCTGTCTTTGCGGGCCGAGTGCCAGCTGGCGCCGTACTTCTTCACGAAATCTTCCCGCTCCATCGTGGAAAGGAAGTCGATCTCCCGGAAGACCCGGGTCGTGGCCGGGACCAGCGACTCTCCGACGTGGGGCCTGGGATGGTGGACTTTTTCGAGTATGACGTTGCTCACGCCGGCCTTCGAGAGATAGCAACCCAACACGGAGCCGGCCGGACCTCCTCCGATGATGGCGACCTCGGTCTGGTTCATGCTCACTCGAATCCTCTCGTCTTGACAGATCCTATCATCGGATCCAGGCGAGTGCCCACGCCGTTGTGAATTCTCGATGCGATACCGAGCCGACAGCCGCAGGATGGGACTGTGCAAAGCGCTGCTCTTGGCATAGAGTAAAGGCCGGTCGAGTTTGTGCGGCCAAGGCCGATAAAGGAGACCAACTGACTATTGAATTGAGGAACTGAAGTGACCCGCCCGCCCGCTCGGGGTGCTCGTTTCATCGTTTTCCCGGAGCTCGTCACGGGCGACGGCAGGAGGACCCTTCGAGAACCATGAGCAGAACCGCCTGGCCAACCGGACTCTTACTGCTGTTCCTGATGAACGGCTGTGTCTCGGACACCCGCCCGAGATCGGCAGAGCCATCATCGACGTCCGACCTGGATTTTGCTTTGATCGAGGAGATCACCGGGCTCGCGGGTCAAGCCCGCGAAGGCGAATACAAGCTCAGCGTGCCACAGGACGACCTTCACGTGACCGTTGACGGGTTCCGGATCATTCCTCCCATGGGATTGACTTCCTGGGTGGTCTTCGCGGCCACCCCCCGAGGAGCGGTCGTGATGGGTGATCTGGTTGTCCTGGAAGGCGAGATCTCTCCGGTGCAGGAGGAGCTGGTCGAAAACAGACTGACGGTTACGGCTCTCCACAACCATTTCGTTCGCGATGCCCCCAAGGTCATGTTCATGCACATCGGTGGAGTAGGGCCCCTGGAGGAGGTGGCCCAATCGGTTCGTGCGGTGCTCGATCGGATCCAGGAACTGCGACGGGCTGCGGGTGCCCGGAGAACGCCCTCAACAGTCGAGACCACATTCGACTCGAGTCAGATCGAAGCCATCCTGGGAAGTGGCGGCCAGATTTCTTCCGGTGTGTTCAAGGTTACGATCGGCAGGCCCGACGTCGACCTGAGGGCTCACGGCGTTTTGGTCAGTCCCTTCATGGGCTTCAATAGCTGGATGGCTTTTCAGGGCAGCCAGGAGAAGGCAGCCGTGGCAGGCGACTTTGCGCTGCTCGAACATGAGGTGGCGCCGGTCGTGGAAGCATTGATCGAGAACGGCATCGAAGTCGTTGCCGTACACAATCACATGACCTTGGAGCAGCCACGCGTCTTATTCCTGCACTTTTGGGGTGTGGGGCCGGTCGAGCGACTGGCAGGAGGACTGAGGGCAGGTTTGGACCGGACCGGTCGATAGGCATTTCGTGACCTGGTGTTCCCTGATTCGCGGGCGTCTTCGGGCGACCAAGAGAGTCAATGATTCCCTTCTCAGAAGCACTTCGAGTCTGGTGCAGAGTTGCGCTCTCGAGCTTCGGCGGCCCGGCCGGCCAGATCGCCGTCATGCATCGCATTCTGGTCGAAGAGAAGCACTGGATCAGTGAGAACAGGTTCCTGCACGCCCTCAACTACTGCATGCTCTTGCCCGGGCCCGAGGCCCAGCAACTGGCGACTTACCTCGGTTGGCTGTTTCATCGAACGCTGGGAGGCCTCATCGCCGGAGGACTCTTCATCCTGCCCGGATTCATTTCCGTGCTCGGACTGAGCATCCTGTACGCCGGTTACCGTGACCTGACCCTGATCGAGGGCCTGTTCTACGGGTTGGCTCCAGCCGTCATCGCCCTGGTCGCCGAGGCGGTCTTTCGAATCGGCAGGAAAATCCTGAAAAGCGCCAGCACGGGGGGCATCGCAATCCTGGCATTCGTGGCCATTTTTTTCTTCGACGTACCCTTCCCGGCGATCATCGCGGCGGCAGCCGCCATCGGTTTCGCCGGCGGGAAACTCATGCCCGAGCAGTTCTCGATCATCCACCTGTCGCCCGACTCGGCGCAACCAGAGGCGACCCGGCCGTTATTCTCGGATGAACCACTCACGAATCAGGTGCTGCCGGCGGCGGGTCGCTCGGCATGGATCCTGCTGGTGGGCCTGACGCTGTGGTTCGGGCCCCTCTTGCTGCTGTCACGGGCACTTGGTCCCTCAAACGTGTACGTTCAGGAAGGCTTCTTCTTCAGCAAAGCAGCCGTTGTGACTTTCGGAGGCGCCTACGCAGTGCTGGCCTACATGGCCCAGCAGGCGGTCGAGGTCTATGGTTGGCTGGAGCCGGGGGAGATGCTGGATGGGCTCGGCATGGCGGAAACCACTCCCGGGCCGCTCATCCAGGTCGTGCAGTTCGTCGGGTTCATGGGCGCCTATCGAGCCGCAAATGGGGGAGAGCTGCCAGGCCTGGACCCCCTATTGGCGGGAGCATTGGCGGCCGTTCTCACGACTTGGGTCACCTTCGTACCTTGTTTTCTATGGATCTTTCTGGGCGCACCTTACGTCGAGCGCCTCAGGGACAATGCCTCGCTTTCGAGCGCGTTCTCAGCCATCACGGCTGCTGTCTGTGGCGTCGTGCTGAACCTGGCGGCGTGGTTCTCCCTGCATTCCATTTTTCACGAGGTCACCGTGCTCCAGGTATGGGGTGCCAGGATTCTCGCGCCCGTCTGGTCGAGCCTGGATCCGTTTCGCCTGTTGGTCGCCGGCGGGGCCCTGCTGGCCCTCCTCTGGTTCAAGTTGGGGATGATCCGGACTCTCGCAGCATCGGTAGCGGTCGGGGCTCTCTATTCCCTCTTCATCCGTTAGGAAGGGCGAGAGGCCTCGGGACTCCAGCATTTCTCCACCCTGTCGTCGAGAGGATGCCGATGACGCCCAGCTGCCGAGACGTCAGCCGGGGCCCCGGAGTCGCGCTCGACTGGGCGTCCGGCGTCGCCGACACTGGTCCGCTGATCACGCTTCTGGAAATGGTACCATCGCCTGGTCGAGAAAATGGCGTCGCCAAGGCTTTTGGGGAGCGGATCTTGCGGTCTTCCCATCGGACAGCCTGAAGCGGAGCGCAGGGCAGGACCCGACGATGAAGGAGGACGGGCCAAGCTTGGATCGGATCCGCGATCAGCTCACGCTGAAAGCGCGTGTCCACGGCTTTTTCGAGTCCGCGGTGATCTTCGCACTGGTCGAGTTGAAAATCTTCGAGCACCTCTCCGACGGGACCCTCAGCCTCGGTGAACTCAGCCAGAGGGCCAGCGCCCGGGAGGATTCGCTGGCTCGCCTGATGCGGGCCGCTTGCGGGATGCAACTGGTCGAGCGACGGGCCGATGGAAGATTCCGGATTCCTTCGCGGCTCCAGCCATTCCTGGGGCGCGGCGAGTCTGAAGAATCGGTCATTCCGTGGGTCAGATTCATCCAATCGATGGCGCCGCGCCTCTTCGACATTGCCGAAGTCGTCAGACACGGACCCCCGTCTTTGGAGGGTGACGATTACTGCCTGTGGGGGGCAGACCTCGACTCCTTCAGCCGCGCGATGCACCTTTACGCCTCGACACTCGGGTCCGAGCTGGTGCGCTTCCTGGACCTGTCCGGGGCAAAATCCCTGCTCGACCTGGCTTGTGGCAGCGGCACCTACGCTTTTCTGCTGGGCCGGCACAATCCACACCTGTCACTCTGTCTGATGGACTCGGCCGGCGTCCTCGAGGTGGCGCGTCGGACCGCGCAAAAGTTCCAGATCACCAACCAGGTGGAGTTTCGCCCCGCTGACATCCTGGTCGATCCGATCCGGGGGGAGTTCGACGTGATTTTGATCTCGAATACCCTGCACCTGATCGGCCCCGCTGCGGCCCGAGAACTGTTGGGTCGCTGCTTTCACGCAGTCAGACCGGGAGGGTCCCTGGTGGTTCAGGGGCAATTCCTGAAAGTAGGCCAATCCGAGAAGGGTTGGCCGGTCATGCTGGACCTGATTCTCCTCACGAGTAGCTCGAGCGGCCGGAACCATGATCCTTCTGAGACGGGTGCGTGGCTGGAAGAGGCGGGCTTCGAGGCGATCGAGTTCCAGCCCATGAGTCTCACCAACGTCAATAGCTACGTGCGCGGCTTCAAAGGCGGGGCTTCAGAAGGCTGAAACCCACGGCGTCCAGAAATGCTCGAGCACGGATCAGATCGCAGAAGCTCTCCAAAACCACCTCCCGAGTCATGAAGCCCCGGGAGTGAGCGATTTTTTCGTTCCACCGCGAAACTTGCCTCCCAAAGAAAATGCCCTGTCCCCAGTTTTCGACGAAAGCCCCAGCAAAAATTGCCCTGTCCCCAGTCCCGAAGGGTGCGAGGACGAGAGTGAAACCTGCCCTGTCCCCAGTTGCGACGCCCCCAGTTCCGACGCCAACCGGCAACTGGCGATTGACACTCTTCGTGCTTCGAGTTTCGTGCTTCCCGCGAGGACTCGTGCTTCCGGGGTTCAGTGGAAGTTCTCCAGCAGGACCACGTCGCGGGTCAAACCGCCCAGCGCGAGGGCGATTTGCGCGCCGTCGGGCGACCAGGCGAAGGAATCGATGGAATCGGTTTCGAAGTGGGTCAACTGCCTGGGCGGGCCGCCATCCAGGGGCTGCGACCAGATGTTGGCCGCACCTTCATGGCTCGCCACATAGGTCAATGACTTGCCGTCGGGGGCCCAACGGACGATCGGGCTGTCAATCACGCGAAATTCCAACTTCTGCAGGACGCCCTCCCCTTCGATGGGGATGACCTCGACGCCGGGCCTCTCCTGACCCAGCACGACTATCGCCAGTTTCTTACCGTCGGGCGAGATGGCCGGTGTCACGAAGAGGTCGTATTTGTCGTTGAGCATCTCAGGCTCGCCCCCCAGCAGGGGTATTCTGAAGAGCGCGTGCTGGCCCGTCGGGAGGCTTCCCGTGTAGACGACCCACTTCCCACCGGGATGGCATTGCGCTCCGAATTCGGACTTGCCGGACGTCAGCTGGACCAGGTCTCCTCCCTGAAGATCCAGCCTCCACAGGTTGTAGCGGTCCCCTGCCCGATTGGACTGGAAGACCACGTAGCGCCCGTCCGGACTCACGCACGGTTCGGTGTGGACGTAGCGTTCGTCGTGGGTGAGCCGCCTGGCGCCGCTCCCGCCGGGATCCGTGATCCACAGGTGCACGCTGTCTTCGAAGGCGGACCCCCAGACGATTCGCCCGTCTGGCGTCCAGGAGATGCCCCGGCCATCGTCTCTCTTGCTGCCGGAGGTGAGGCGTTCCGACGGAGCACCCGTTCCGAGAGGAGTCACCCAGAGGTTGTAGTTGGGCTCCACGATGGTGGTCACGAGTGACTCGCCGTCGCCCGTGAGACTGACTTCCCAGTACGAGTTCAGATCATTGGTGATTCGCTGAACCTGGCCGCCGGGATAGGAGACTTTCCAGAGCTGGCTCTTCCCCGTTCTTTCCGCCGCTGCCAGAATCAAACCGCTGCCGTCGGGCAGCCATTTCACCTCGCCGATCCAACGCCAGCGACGGGGCGTGATGGGCCGTTCCGCTCCTCCGCCGGCGGGCACCTCCACCGCTGTGGCGGCCAGGTGAAAAGCCGGATAGGTGTCTGCGGAAATGGCGATGACGCGGCCGTCCGGCGACCAGGCCGGGCCGGAAACATAGTCGTCTGGAGGTATGCGCTTGGCCAGGAATCGCACCTCGCCGCCGTCCACATTGGCCACCATCAGGCTGGACTCTCTGGGCTGTGGCTGAATCCGAACGAACGCGAACTGCTTCCCATCGGGAGAAAAGGAAATCTCGCTGCTCACACCATCGAGGACCTTGCGGGGAGTTCCCCCCAGGAGGGGGACGCTGTAGAGCGCTTCTGCGAAGATGCTTTCACGACTCGCGCTGAGGTAGTAGATGAGGTTGCCGTCGGGAGAAAAGGTCGGGCCGCTGAGGACACCCTCGTGTGGCGGGACGACCCGAACGCTGCCCGCCGTGCTGACCTGGCTCACCCAGAGGCTGTACTTTCCACTCTCTTGCAGAATGGAGGCGATGTATTTGCCGTCCGCAGAAATGGCGGCACGCGAGGACTTGCCGGTGGCGGTGAGTCGAGTCATCTTCATGCTTTGAAACACACCGCCCGAGCCCGGGTCTCCCTGTATGTCGACGAAAGACCTCCAGGCCCCGTAACCCAGAGCGATCGCTGCCACCACCAGGGCCAGCAGGCCCACCGCCAGAAGCGCCGACCGGGGTGGCGCCCCGGGAAGGACCGTTTCCGCGGCGACCGAGAGCTCGCCCGAGTCGATTTCTTCTCTCAGGCCCTGCAGGTCGTTGCGCAGGTCGGCCGCCGTCTGATACCGGCGCTCCAGGTCCTTGGCCAGGCAATGAGTCACGATCCGGCCCAGATGGCGCGGCAACGAGCCCTTCAACTCGGTAATCGAGGGGGGCGTGTCGCGCAGAATCGAGGTGATCGTGGAAATCGGGGTGTCTCCCTGAAAGGGGCACCGCCCCGTGGCCATCTCGTACAGCACGATCCCCAGCGAGAAGATGTCCGAGCGGGCGTCCACCGGCTTGCCTTCCGCTTGCTCGGGCGACATGTAGGCCACGGTCCCCACGATCGTGCCCTGCTCGGTCATCGTCTCCGTCTCCAACTGGGTCATGTGAATGTCGGCCGAACGATCTGCTTCCACCAGCTTGGCCAGCCCGAAATCCAGCACCTTCACCCGCCCGTCCTCGGTCACCATCACGTTGGCCGGCTTCAAGTCGCGGTGGGTGATGCCGTCTCGGTGGGCCGCCGCCAGGGCTCCGGCGATGGGGATCGCCAGCTCGAAGAAGCGAGCCAGCGGCAGACCCTCCTTGGGGATCAGCTCGCCGAGCGTCTTCCCCTCGATCAGCTCCATGGTCAGAAACAGCGAGTCGCCGGATTGCTCCACCGAGAAGATCGTGACGATGTGGGGATGGTTGAGCGCCGCCAGCAGCTTGGCTTCCTGCTGGAAGCGCGCCCGCCGCTGGGGATCGGCGCCCACCTCGCGGGGAAGGAGCTTCAGCGCCACCTTGCGGTCCAGCCGGGTGTCCCGGGCGGCATAGACTTCTCCCATGCCTCCCTGGCCGATCTTCTTCAGGATCTGGTAGTGGAGGAGCTCTTCCACGAGTTCGCTTCCCCAGGTGCAAGCGCTCGCCCTTCGTCCCGAACGGGATGCTCCCATCCACGATCCGTGACACGACAGAGCTGACTAACGAGATTCGCCAGTTTCCGTTCACTTAGTATAGTCGAATTCGAGGACTCGAGGGTACTTCTGGCGCCGGGCTCATGGGGCTGTCAACCGGCGACCGGAGGAAACGTCCCCGACTGCTCCCCAGAATCGCCGTGGGGAGTCGACCTGATTGATTTCCCGGGCAAGCTCCTCGATGGCAGCAGCCGCCTGGCCACCGGCCCATGGCGTCGATTGGGGATGAGCCATCGCCGTGCTATGCTCGGCTCGTGACATTCCCCCGGTTCGGCTTCAGGCTTGTTCTGATGGGAATCCTGGTGCTGTCCGTGGGTGGGGTTTCCTGGTGGCTGCAGCGAGAATCGAAGCGCCAGAATCTCATCCTCATCTGCATGGATGCGGTGCGATTCGACACATTTTGGCTGCCGGAACGATCTAATTTGAGGGATTCTTTCGCAGAGTGGGCCGCCAGGGCTGTCCGCTTCGAGAATGCCCACTCGGTCTCTTCCTGGACCATTCCCGCCGTGGCCTCGGTTCTGACCGGCCTCTTACCCGGGCAACACGGCGCGGGATTCTTCGCACAGCCGGTCGCGGATTTGACCACGATGTCTCCGAGTGCGTTACCGCCCTCCCCCTTGGCACTCCCGCAGGTTCTCGCCCGGGAAGGCTATCAGACGATCCAACTGACAAATCATCCCTGGACTGGTGAGGCGGCTTACGGGCTGGCCGGCACCTTTGCGCTCGTCGAGAAGACATCCCAACCGCTGGAGTCGGCTTTGGCATGGATGCAGCGGTGCCGAAAACCCTGCTTCATCAGCGTGCATCTTCTCAACGTGCACGAATACGGCCAGCCACTCGAAAAGGTCCGGCGAACGGCTCTGGAGATGGCACCCGAGCTGGAAGCGGCGGCTCGCGCCAGCATGCCACTGCCGATTCGAGAAGCCACCCCCGAGAGCCAACTCTGGTATTTCGAGTATGTTCACCGAGTCGTCACGATGCGCGAACGGCTGGCTGACTTCCTGCAGGCGCTTCAAGCCCTCGACCGGCTGGATGAGACTGTGATCGTGGCATTCTCCGATCACGGCGAGGAGTTCGGCGAGCACGGAAGTGGAGGGCATGGCAAGTCGTTGTTTCAAGAGACGCTGCACGTACCGGTGCTGGCCTGGGTGCCCGCTGCCTCGGGCCGGAGCGTGTCCTCTCCGGTTTCTCTGGTCGACCTCCATCCCACCATGCTCGAATGGCTGGGTTTCTCTTCCCCCGTCGCCGGCCCGGGTCGCAGCCTGGTCGACCTCGCGCCGGCCAATGGCCCCGGCCGACCGACTGAGGTCCGGCCCATCTTCGCGTCCGGCATCGCATACGGGAACGACGCAGCAGCAGTTTTGCTGGGAAGATGGAAGCTCATCCACGACCGGGTCTCGGGAGAGCAATTCATCTACGATCTGGAACTCGATCCCCTCGAGAGGGACCCTCTGGCGTCCCCGCCGCTCGACGTCGAACTGGCCCTTCTCGGTCATCTCGAAACACTGAGGGAGATGCGCGCGTCGCAGCCCGCCTCCTTCCCTCGTCCCTCGAAGGAGCTGCTGGAGCGCCTGCAATCTCTGGGGTACCTGTCTGGAGCGAGCCGTTGAAGGGCGTCCCCGTCTGCACCGCTGATCGCTCGGTTCGGGTGGCCCGACATGCAATGCCCGGATGATTTCGCTGCCCACCCTGCGCGATCCCAAGTTGGCCTCGGCCAACGGCAACAGCTCCGCCGGACGCGGCCTTGAGCCTCGTCCGGTCAACGGATATAACCCAGACTGCGCAGTCTCTCGAGAGTTTCAATGTCCAGCCCGAGAGACTCGGTCCGTCCCATCTCGGAGTACGCCGTTCTGAACTCGGCCCCTCTCTTCTCCAACCGAGCGAGCCACTCACTCATCCGCTGCTCCAACTGCAAGGACCGCCCGGAGTTGGAATTCACCAGGTTCCTCGACTCCCATGGGTCCAGGTCGAGATCGTAGAGTTCGTGGCGATCGGGCCTTCCCGCCGAGCGGTGCAGAATCAACTTCCAGCGGCCGGCAATCAAGGCCAGCATTTCCTCGCGGTAGCGCTCGATCTCGGAATCTTCGGGATAGAAGAAGCGAGGGACCAGGATCTCACGCTCCCGCTTCGTCGAGCCAGCCGGAAACAGAACCTTTCCCTGAAGCCGCTCGGCCTCGAAGCTGATCTGCAGGTACCCGAGCACGGTGGGAAGGACGTCCAGCAGACTGGCAGGAGACCGCACGCCGCTGGGCAGAAGTCTCCCTGGCTGGACCCAAAGCAGAGGAACCCGAATCTCTTCCTGATACACCGTTGTCCCATGACCGTCCTGTCCGTGTTCGCCCAGGGCTCGCCCGTGATCGGCAGTGACGATCAGGAGCGTCCTGGTGTCGAGACCTCTGGTTTCGAGTGCCCGGTACAGCCGCTGCAGCTGGCCGTCGTTGTGGCGGAGTGCGCGAGCATAGAGTTGCTCCACGCTGGTGTCCTCACCGTTCTCGCCCGATGTCGAGATCACCTGCAGTGGAGGATGAACGTCCATGCTGTGCACGAAGATGAAGAAGGGATGTCGTTGATGCGACTGAACCCAAGACAGGATCCGGTCCGTGAGGGCCTCCGAATAGATCTTTGCACCGGCGGCCGCATCGGCGCCCTGAAAGGCGTTGGGCGTGTAGGTGGAGTCGAAGCCCTGATCCAGGTTGGACAGCGTCGAGCTGAACGGATTGGCGGAAAAGCTGGCGGTCAAGTAGCCGTTTCTCTGCAGGATGCTCTGGAGCGTGGGCACGCCTTCGGGCAGGATGTCGGCATAACTGTGCCGACCCACTCCGTGCACGATGGGGTGGAGCGAGGTCAGCAACGAGGTCACGGAAGGTTTCGTCCAAGAGGCAGTTGCATAGCAGTTCTCGAAATAGATGCCGCTGTCGATGAGGGAAGTCAGAAAGGGGGCTGGGGAAGCTGTCCCGCGAGCGGCCTGGACACGATCGGGCCGCAGCGAGTCAATGACGTACAGGATCAGATTGGGCGGGCGCTCCGGCGGTTGTGGCGGGACGATCAGCGGGTTCGCCCAAAGAACCACCTCGCCTGGTCTTTCGCTTCCAGCCCGCAATTGGATCTCTGCGTCGATCCAGTCACGCTCGAAGGAGTACGCGAGATCGAGCCAGCCCTCCTGCTGCTCCAGCCGAGCCTCGAGCAGAATCTGGCGGCGTCCCGCCGACTCCAGCGCAATCGCATAATCGAGCGGGACTCCAGCGGGTTGGCTCTGCAGTCCGGTCCGCAGGGTGGAGCCGCGCGGCAGGGACGCCAACGGGTAGGTGATCGAGCAGGGCGTTCGGCAAAACAAGGCGTCGCGGACTTCCCCTTGCACGGTTCGTCGCGTGAAACCGTGCGCTCTGGCACCCAGGGCCGCATGCAGGCCAATCACCTGGACCGACTCGATTTCCATAGCTTTCCCCGCGGGATACCGCAGGAACAAGTGGCGGGGTGGCGTCTCGTCTCGCTCGGGAACGAAGGCGTCGACGTCAGCCAGCGTCTCACCCCTGACCGAGAATCGAATGGGATCCGCAGTCTGCAGGGCGGTCAGTTCCCGCTTGTTCTTCAGCCGGGCTCGTTCGCTCAGCTTTGCGCCTTGGTCCCAGAAAAGGACCACAGGAGGAGCTGAAGAGGGCCCCTCCGAAAGAACCAGCTCTATGTGGTCGATCTCCACCAAAGCCCGGTAGTGTAACGGGGGGCTGATCAGCGTGACCCACGACCCGTCCGCCTCACGTCGCCATTGGCTGAGCAGCGACTCCTGATTCCACCGATAACTGTCCGCCCGAGCAGGTCGCGGAAGAGAATCAGACGCTCTGAAGCGGATGCGCTCGGGATTTTCGATCCATCGCTCGATCCGGGGTTGCCGGTCAACCTGGACCGCCATCCTTTCTGTGCTGCAACCAGCCAGTCCGGCGAGGAGTCCACACAACCAGACACGCCGAAGCCATTTTCCCGAGAACGACTGCTCGAAGATGCGCATCGACTTCACCTCGACCTTGGTTTCTCCGCCAAGCCCTCCAGCAAACTCCACACCCAATAGCTTATTGCAGCAAGGAGGAAATGAGGCCGAGGATGCTGGGGCTCCCGGTCAGCTTTCAGGGTGTGAGCCACTCATCAGAGAAAGCCCAGCGCCATCCCCACCGGTCCGGCAGCGCCAAGCGAATGCCCCGTCCCCAACTGCGCCGCCTCAAAGTCTCGAGGCTCAGGCCGCACGACTCAGACCTTCCGCACAATCAACGGGCAGGATGCCGGTTTCCACACCTTCGGGCTCGAGCCCAAGATTAATCGATTCCTGTGGCACGACTCAAACGGCTCGGGCCTCGGGACCGACCCTTGATCGGGCATCCACCCGAGATTAAGATCCCCTGCAGAGACGGGCCGGTGACAATCGGGATCGGTAGCGACAACGACGCGAGAGACGACCTTCGTGCCTCAACCCTCCATGCGCCAGATGACGGAAGCGGACATCCCGCAGGCCATGCGCCTCAAGGACATTGCCGGATGGAATCAAGTAGCCGCGGACTGGAAGCTTCTGATGGCCCTGGAGCCGCAGGGTTGCTGGGTCGCCGAGCAGCGGAGACGCATCGTCGCCACGGCTACAGCTGTGCGCTTCCAGAATCGGTTTGGCTGGGTCGGCATGGTGATCGTGGACCCGGATTTCCGCCGCCGGGGGATTGCCACCCGTATGGTCACCCTCGCCATTGAGTACCTCGAGTCGTCCGGCTGCCCCTGCCAGAAACTGGATGCTACGGATGCTGGCGCCAGGGTTTACGAGAGAATGGGATTCCAAGTCGAGTGCCGAGTGGAGCGCTGGCAACGCCCGGCAGCCCACCTCCTTCCTGGACCAGTCGGGTCGTCGAGGTTGGAGAATCTGGAGCAGCAAGGATTGCCCGCACTGTTGGAATTGGACCAGAAGGCATTTGGCGCGAATCGCAGGCCCCTGCTGGAATGGTACTGCCGGCAGGCCACCCCTCGCTTTTCGGTCTGGAGTGAAACGGTCCCCGAGGGTTTCGTCGTCGGACGCCCCGGCAGTAGCGCCGTTCAGATGGGGCCTCTGGTGGCCCGGAAGACCGGCTCCGCCAGCCGGCTCATGCGTTCGTTCCTGGCCGCTCTCGGACCCGTCGAGACGATCGCCGACGTCATCGCGGCCAACAAGGCGGCAAGACGATCGCTGCGCCGGTTGGGCTTCTCCCGCCGCCGCGTCCTTTATCGAATGTTCCGAGGCCGGAATTCATTTCCCAGCGATCCGGAGACGACCTTTTGCCTGTCCGGCTTCGAACTCGGTTGAAAAGGCCCGCCACGCATCAGTCACGCTGGATCTGGTGCACAGGGTGAGCGGCCCTGTCCCCAACCTGACCCCCCAGTCCCCAACAACTAGGCCCTTCGGCGCCAAGGCTCGTTCCTCTCTGCCAAGCCTGGACACCAGCGACGAGGTTCACGAGCACGCTGCGCTTCGTTGACACCAACGTACTCTTGTACGCCGCCAGCACGGCAGACGAACAGAAACACAAGGCCGAGGCCGCCCTTCGATTGCCACAGAAAAACGATCTGGCGTTGTCGGGTCAGGTCCTTGAGGAATTCTACGTTCAGGCGACAGGAGACAAGCTGGAGAGATTATTGAGTCACCAGCAGGCGGTTCGCCTGATCGAATCGTTTCTCCGTTTTCCCGTCCAGGAATCGACCGTCACGCCATTGAAGCAATATGCCACCTGGTTGTGGCGAACAACGCTGTTGGAGCCGACAAAGATCCCATCCGACCCGCACTGGACGACTTTGACATTCTCGACCGGGTTGTTCGTTCCCGGGAGATGGACGCCGACATTGCAGAAGCTGGTCACGACCCCATTTCGAACCGTGACATTGCTTCGAACCGTCGTGTTGACTCCAAAACCCCGAAGCTCGGTAGCGCAGGAAGGACCTTTACCCGGGCCCGTGATGGTGAATCCCTGGAGATCGATCGTGACGTCGGCGTCGACCAGAATTGCTGCGACGACTTGGGGGTCTCCCACCGTCAAGTTCTCGGCCATGTGGTAGGAACCGGGCATGGAAATGACGAATGGTACGTCGTTTTGCTTGATCTTCCGTAGGCCCTCCCGTTCGGCGGCTGATGCGTCGAGACCCCAGCTCGTCTTGCCTGGATTCCCAAGCAGGAAGACCAGAACCAACCCCACTCCACAGACAATCGCGAAGAACCTGCATCGGTCCATCATCACGGCCTCCTTCTCTTGGTTTTCGAGGAAAACACTCAGCGAGATTTTTCCGGTACTTGGCAATCAAGGCTGGAGGGTTCGAGATGCCAATCGCTTGCTGCACCTCCGGGACGCTTATCGCGACTCGTCTGAGGTGGTCAAGCTTCTTTTCGAAGTTGGCAGGGAAAACCGCCTGCTCCAGCGTGGCATCCCGCCGGCGCGAGAATAGACGGCTGCCCCCTCCGTCGGGCTACAGTCTCAATTCGCCGAGGCGAATCGGTCCCGCCATTGCTGGTATTCGGGAGTGCTCGGGTCACCGCGAAACAGTTCGTCGATGGACTCGTCCAGGGCTGCAACGGCCGCGTCTACCTCGCCTGCGAAGTAGAGGGACAAGCCCAGGGCGCGAAGATTCTGGGAGTTTCGATCGAGTTCGACAGCCTTGCGCGCCTGCTCGAGGGCCAGCAGCGGATCGAGCGGAGCCCGGGGGCATTCGACGGGGTCCGTGCCGAAACGCCAGTCTTCGCGGCAGCCCAGCAGCGCCAGGGCATAGAAGCGAAAGGCGAAACTCTGTGCCAGTTCGTCCCCCGCATTGCGGCGGTAGAGCTCGAGCAATCTCTCCCGCAGTCTCCCGGCTTCTGCTGATCTGCCCTGCTTCTGCCGAAGCAAGATCAGCTCTTCCAGGGCGGCCGGATAATTGCGACGCGGAGAGTGGACACGATAGGATTCCACCGCCTCCTCGAGCAGCGGCTCAGCCTCCGTCTCCCGCCCCTCTGCCAGCAGGGCGAGCGCGGTGCCGTACTGGCAGTTGATGGCTTCCACCGTTCTCTGGTTACGCTCCCACAGGGGGCGTGCTTCGGCGAGAACATCCCGGATTTCCGGCCAACGCTGCTGGATGAAGTAGAGGTTGGACAGGCTGGAGAGCGCGACCGGTACAATTTCGTGGTCGGGGCCGTACATCTTCCGCGCCAGTGTGAGGGCGCGCCGGTAGCAGTCTTCGCTCTGATCGAGCCGGCCGACCACCAGCCGGGTATTTCCGAGGTTGATGTAGACGCCGATCTCAACGCCGGCCTTCAGCACCTCCTCTTCCGGAATTGCCCAAAGCCGCTGGTAGAGCTCCTCGACGGGTGCGGAGTCTCTGTTCCAGTTTCGCATCTCGAGCCGGTAGCTCTCGTAGAGCGCCGGCAACACCAGGGGCGAGGTGGGACCATGAGCCTTTTCCAGGATCGAGAGTGCTCGGTGAAAATACGGCCCGGCGGCCCCCGGATCTCCCAATCGTCGCCGTGTGTGATTTCCCAGCTGACGCAAGGGCTCAGCCAGGCGGGGGTCATCCGGACCGTAGGCGTCTTCCCAGATTCGAATCGCTTCGAGGTAGGCTTCGGACGCTTCCCGGTACCGCCGGGGGTCACTGGCGGGAATGCGATCGGCCAGGGCATGTGCGATATGGATCCAGTCCTGGCCGACCTCGGGGTGATCGGCGCCCAACTGCGCGCTATGGATGTCGCGGGCCCGCTCCAGCAGCTCCAGCATCCTCTCGCGCCGCTCGAGCGGTATCCCGCCGAAGTGGCTGCTCAAAATCTCGGCCAAAAGGCGCAGGCTCTCCGCCAGTTCGAGGCTCTCCCCGCCCTGTAGCTCCTCCCGCAGCCGGCCCGCCTCTTCCACCAGTTCGAACGCTTCCTCTTCCAGACCCAGCGCCCAGTAAACTCCCCCGATCGTGTGGAGGAGCCGCGCCTGCACCAGCGGTTGTTCTTGAAGTTCTTCGCGGATTCGGAGAGCGCCCCGATCGAGAATGTCGCGGGCCGTGATGGTGTTCCCCCGCGACTCGCTCGGGTCGGAGACTTCGAACAAACCGACCAGGAAATCCGACACCTGGCGCGCCGTTTCCGCCTCACGAACCGCCCTCGCCTCGGCTCGCCGGGCCTCGAGCAGCCCCACTGCGGCCGCCAGGCCCCCCAGGATGATGGCGACTATGGCCACGCCGGCGGCCGCCACCGAGAACCGGTTGCGGCGGACGAATTTGGCGAAACGGTACAAAGAACTGGGAGGTCTGCATTGCACCGGTTCGTCGTTCAGGTGGCGCTCCAGGTCCTCTGCCAGGGCGGCTGCCGTCGAGTAGCGCCGGTTGCGGTCCGCCTCCAGGGCCTTCATGACGATCCAGTCCAGATCGCCTCGAAGCTCGTTGCGCAGGGTGCCGGGATCGCTGGTGCGGTTGCGGGCCACCACCTTCAGATGGGCACCCAGACTGGCCAACCGGACGCTGGGAGTCGGCGGGTTCGTTTCCCGCTCCGCCAACTTCGCGATGTAGGCGTGGATACCCATGCGCTTTACGTCGACTGGGAGAGTCCCCACCAGAAGCTCATAGAGCATCACTCCGAGCGAGTACACGTCGCTCCGGGTGTCGACGTCCAGCCCGGAAACCATGGCTTGCTCCGGGCTCATGTAGGCCGGTGTGCCCAAGGTCTGGCCGTGGAGCGTCACGAGCGTGGTGTCGGTCAAGGGGCTCCCCACCGCCTTGGCAATACCGAAGTCGATGATCTTGGGCCGGGGCCGGCCGTTCTCCTCCTCGACCAGCACATTGGAGGGCTTGAGGTCACGATGAATGACGCCTTTCTGGTGGGCATGCTGAACAGCCTGGCAAAGGACCATGAACAGCTCGATCCGGGCGCGGGTCGAGAGCCTCCGGCGGTCGCAGTATTCCAGCAGCGGAATCCCCTTGACCAACTCCATCACGAAGTAAGGCAGACCCTGTTCGGTCGCGCCCGCGTCCAACACTCGAGCGATGTTCGGGTGATCCATGACGGCCAGTGCCTGTCGCTCCGCCTCGAATCGGCTCACCACTTGCCGTGTATTCAACCCCAGCCTGATAAGTTTGAGCGCCACCCGGCGGCGGATGGGTTCTGTTTGCTCGGCCTCGTACACCACCCCCATCCCTCCTTCGCCTAACACCTGAAGCAAGCGATAGGGGCCAATCCGATCGGGGAAACGACCTTGCTCTTCGAGGCCGGCTTCGCGGGTGGCGGCTTCCGCCGCTTCGTGTGCGCGGATCAGAGCCCGCAGGCGATCGGCCATTTCCCCCTCACCACAGGCTTTCCGTATGAAGGCCTCTCTGGTTTCCGGGGCTTGCTCCAGACACTCCTCGAAAAGGGCTCGCTCTTTCTCGCCGTCCAACACGATGACACCGCCAGTTTAGCTCCTCCAGTAATAAACCGGCTCAGGCCAAAAGCCAAGAATCAGCTTTCCATTGGGGACGCAAGACGAGTCCCGAAGAAGAAAAGTCTGTCCGTCCTGAGCCACTTTTTCTTCCTTTTGCGCATGGAGGGGTGAAGGAGGTCAGTCATGAAGAAAATTTCGTTTTTCCTGTATGGAATGATCTGTTACGCCGTCTTTTTCGGGACCTTTCTCTACGCGATCGGTTTCCTGGGAAACTTCCTCGTGCCCAAAGCGATCGACTCACCGGCCGGGGGCTCTTTCGGCCAGGCCTTGCTGATCGACTGCCTGCTGCTCGCTCTTTTCGCATTACAGCACAGCGTGATGGCGCGCCAGGGCTTCAAGCGCGTCTGGACCCGAGTCATCCCCAGGCCGATCGAGCGCAGCACTTACGTCCTGCTCTCGAGCCTGGCCCTGATCCTCCTGTTCTGGCAGTGGAGGCCGCTGGGCGGCGTCGTGTGGCAGGTGGAGAACCCGGCCGCTCAGGCGGTCCTTTACACTCTTTTCGCGGGAGGATGGCTGCTCGTCCTGGTGTCCACGTTCCTCATCAACCACTTCGACCTGTTCGGACTGCGGCAGGTGTGGGTCTACCTGCGGGGCCGCGAATACCATCCGCTCGGCTTCCAGACCCCGGGACCGTACCGGTACATCCGCCATCCCCTGTACATGGGCTGGTTCTTCGCCTTCTGGGCGACGCCGACGATGACGGCTGCCCATCTGCTGTTCGCCGTCGCCACCACGGCCTACATTCTGGTGGCGATCCAGCTCGAGGAACGCGATCTCATGAGCTTCCATCGAGACTACGCGGAATATCGGCGGCGCGTCCCGATGCTGCTGCCCTTGGGGAAGAAGTGGACCGCTCCCCCCGGACCCGAACGGGAGCTATCGGGCACCATCTGATCGCTGCATGATCGGCCGGGAGCCGGGGGCCTGCCACACCGGCCCTCACCGCCCTGTGTCGAAGCTGGGAGGTCTGCATGAAGAACCAGAGGAAAACAACTGTGACATCGAGATCGTTTACCTTCAGGGCGAGACGCCCGTTGCTGCTGGCCACGGGCGGTCTCGCCCTGGCCGCGGGCATCGTCGGCATCTTCGTGCCGCTTTGGCCCACCACCTGTTTCCTGCTCGTTTCGGCGGCGTGTTTCTCGAGGAGCTCGGATCGGCTCTACGGCTGGATGACGACCAATCGAATCTTCGGCCGGCACCTGGCCCGTTACCGGGACCAAGGGGCAGTCGACCCCAAGGTCTGCTGGGGCAGTCTCCTAGTTCTGTGGTCATCCCTGGCCCTGTCGCTGGCCCTGACGTGGCCACCCGTATGGGTCTGGCTGGGAATTGCCGGAGTCGGTTTGGGCGTGACCGTTCATCTCAGGACGCTGTTACAAAGGATGGCGGCAGTCTCACGATCTGATATCGATGATGGCAGGATTCAAGGATCGGGTTCGGTGAAACGGAGCCGTTCGTACAGCCAGGCTCGCGCGTAGAACCAGTCCCGCTTGACGGTGGCTGTGGAAACGCCCAGGATTCGGGCAGTTTCGGCCAGATTGCAGCCGGTGAAGTAGCGAAGTTCGACCACCCGAACGAGCCGCGCATCCACCTCGAGCAGAGCCGTGAGGGCCTCGTCCAGGGCCAAAAGGTCCAGCCGGGGATCCTCGATCTGGACCTGGAGATCGTCGAACGTGACACGCTCAGCCTGCCCGCCACGTTTTTCCGCCAGGCGGCGCCGCGCGTGTTCGACCAGCACCTGTCGCATCGCTCGGGCCGCCGCGCCGAAGAAATGGGCCCGGTTTTCCCACTCGTCCTCAGCGGGCACGAGCCGCAGAAAGGCCTCGTGCACCAGAGCGGTCGGCTGCAGAGTGTGTCCCGGCCGTTCGCTTCGCAGCAGAGAAGACGCGAGGCGGCGAAGCTCCCCGTACAGCTGGCCGATGAGAGTGTCCCGCGCGTCCGAGTCGCCGCCTCTGACCGCCACGAGCAAGGCCGTCACATCCGCGCTTTCCATCCTCGTCATTATGGCCTCTGTCTCCTGGAGAAATCGAATCCGATCGGGGCAAGTTTTTCAGCAACACCGAGTCGGACCAGGTGGGAGGCGCGAATCCGCTCTCCTGGGGTGCCTGGAGCCTCACTGCATGATCCGTGAGGCCAGCGATTCGAGCCAGAGCCGTGCCTCGCCGGACAACGGCATCCCACTCAGCTTCGCGAGGACCTGGGCCCAGGCACGCTGGTGCGAGGCTTTTTCGAATCGCTCCGGTTGCTGCTCCTGAAAGAAGCCATACGCCAAGATCATGGTGGCTCGGAGTCGATTGTGGGGATCCACGCCTTCGTCGAAGGCCAGATCGCTCAGAACACTCTCCATCGTGGCGCTCAGGCCCGCTTCCCGAATCGAGCGGGCGAGTCGCCAGGCATCGAGTTCGATCCGTTCCCGCTCCGCGACGGCGAATTGAACGATCAGGCCTCGCAGGAACCGTTCGACGTCGATTCCGACATCCCAGAGACCCGCCGCTTCGGTCTCGTGAGCCTCTTCTCCGTAGCTCGAATATGCCACGCGTCGGAAGGAGTCGCCCATGATCCGAACCTGCAGGTTCAAGAAACAGCCCAGGTCACCCATCCTGAAGCACAGTTCCGCATAGGAACGCGCCGCCAGCTGGGGAGCAGGGTCCATCGAGCACCTTCCCACTGGAAGGAATCGGGAGCGCACTCGAAGGGCGAGCTCCAGTTCGCCCTGTCGCTCAGCGAAACGGGCAGCCTCTTCCCAGATGCGGCTCCTGGGTGCGAGGTCAGTTTCGAGGGCTCGTCGAATAGCGGCCGAGCCTTCCAGAGAACCCTTCTGCAAGGCACTTTCGAGAGCCGCCTCCAGCGCCTCTTGGCGATCCCAGTATGCCTGCCGTTCAATTTCAGAGAGATGCCTCGTGAGAGGTCGATCTTCCGCGGTGTAGAGGGGACGGTGCATCTCCAGCAAAGTCGTGCTGTGGTCCCAGGCCTCCCAGAGGTCGGCTCTCAGGGTGGAGTCCGGGAAGGGTGACGCGGGTTTGAATGCAACCACACTCGCTCTGTTTGCCTGCACGAGAGGTTGGCCCGGACGGTCGCGAAGCCAGGCAAGTGAGGACAGCATCGGCTCGATCCGACAATTCTCAGGCCCCAGCAGGGGGGTCCCACTCCAGACGTCACCCTCCAAATGGAACGCCATCAGGGTCTCTTCGCACTCCTCAACGCGCATCCGCTCCGCAACAGCAGGTGCGCTTTCGGACAGTTCGGTGTTTCCACCTCCTTCTCTGACCAGCTCGAGACGCCTCTGGTAGGCCCGATACTGTCTGCGCGCCTCGGGCAGAACGGCCATGACTTCGTCCCAGGCGGGCGCTTGCCCCAGCTTGCTGACGAGCTCTTCACCCCGAATGGCGATCAGATGCCCTCGCAACAACGGAATCGGGTGGGCACCCGGGACCGACTCGTGGGTCCGTCGGAGGTCCGTCTCAGAGGGTCGTTGAATGGGCCTCGCGGGACCTTCGGATTGCACGGAAAGCCGTGCGTGACTCCAGCTCGAGCCCGCCAGAGTCGAGGGTTCGACTGCCCGGCTGCCCGAATGCGTCGCTGACAGGGTGAGGATCATGCCGATCGCGCCGACCAGCGCAATCGTGGCTCGACTCCTTGACCGGAACATCTCGAGACCTCCTTTGCTGTTTAGTGATGCAGGCAGAGGTGGGAGATGCAAAGGTGTTGTTGGACGAGAAGTCCAGGCTCCAACGATGCCCCCAATCCTCTGCCATTGATCAGGGACACCGACCAGCTGGAAAAAGTTCGGCGAGTTCGGGAAACTTCCCGGCCAGGATCGGCAGAGCGGATTCGCGACTCCGGCAGACCGGCCGTCATTCTTGTGGCCCCGACCAGCCGTGTGGGTCTTTCGTTCGATGAAGATCGACTAGCTCGATTCACTGGGTGCTCGACCCGGTGGCTCTTTCGCCGGGGCTCCCGACGTACTCCATCGGAGCTGCAAGTTTCCATCGTCCGGGTTCAGCTCCAGTGTGGTCCCGAACGGCTGACTGGCTTGATTCAACGTGTCGCGCAGCCACTTGGCGTCTCGGGAAGAGGCGCGCCGCAGCCGGAAGCGTCGGATTTGCAGAGGGACCATGCGCAGACGGACGAGTTCCCCGTTGGCGACCCTCACGCCGGCGAAGTACATCAGGCTCAGATCGCCGCGGAAGCGTTCGTAGCCGGAGATCCCTTCGTAATCGTTCAACAGATCTCCGGCTCCGTAAAGAATCAGCTTGCCCTGATGGACTTCCAGCCCACGCGGGTGGTGGGACGAGTGTCCATGGACCAGATCCACCCGGGCGGAGTCAATGAGACGGTGCGCGAATCGCCGGTGGCGGTCGGGAACCTGGTAGCCCCAGTTGCTGCCCCAGTGGATCGAAGCGATGGCAACGTCCCCGTCGCGTTTGACACCGGCCACGATCTGCGCCACGCGCTGCACGGTCTCGTCCGAGAAATCCTCCAACAGGTTGACGCCTGAACGATTCTCCGAAGCGGCCCATTCGGCTGGAATTCCGCTGTCGGGGAAGCCAAAGGCGAACACCAGCACGCGCCCTTTGCCTTCCACTACAAGGATCGCAGGTGCCTGGGCTGCTCCGATTTCGGCACCCGCACCCGCGGTCCGGATCCCGGCCTGGCGCAGCGCCTCGAGGGTATCGGCCAAACCCGAGTGACCCCAGTCGAGGACGTGATTGTTGGCGAGCGTGCAGCAGTCGATCCCGGCTGCGGTCAACACCGGGAGATTGGCTGGGTTCATCCGGTAGTGGATGCCCTTGCCGCCCCAGAACTGATCGCTCCGGGTCACGCTGGTCTCGAGGTTGATCACGCGCACGTCCGGGGCAGTCCGCTCCAGTTCCTGCAGTGCGTCGCCCCAGACGTAGTCGAAGTCGAGGGGTCGTCGAATCGGGCCGTTGGCCCGTTCGGCCAAGCTGACATAACGCCTGGCGTCTCGCACCACGACTTCTTGGAGCTTGGGATCCCCGGGATGAGGAAGAGCCTGGTCGATGCCTCTGCCGGTCATGACGTCTCCGCCCAGAAAAACGGTGATCTCATCGGGGGCTGGGGCCTCTCGAGGCAGCCCTCTTTTGGGCTGGGCCGTTCGATAAGACCTGCTTCCATTGGTGACGGGCGGTCCCCCGCCCAAATCATTGACCATGAGGTCCAGTCTTTCCTCCCCCGCCGGCGAGGGCGAACAGGCGCCGAACAGAACTGAGGCGGAGAGACTTAAGACCAGCTGCCAGCCGGCGGGGCGCTGCCTCGAGTACCGTGGGCGGAGCATTGAAACAGTCATGAACGCCACCCTCATTGGGTGCGCAAAAACTACTCCACAGTTGACACAGCCGTGCCGCTGCCGTACCCGTATTCTGCATCCCAGGGAAGACAAAAGCCAGGCGGAGGTGCGTGCCGAAGATACCGGAGGCGGGTCGTCAGCGGACAGGGGACGCCCTGCCATCCAACCTCTCACGCTTGTCCACGCTTCTGGTGAGCGATGGAGCCTCTTCGGCTGCCGGGGCAAGGCTCGATGCGCTCCGTGCCGGCAGACACACGGAGCGCACGAAATCATCTGGATGTCACTCAATAATGGAGGGATTGTTGAACAGTACACCCAGAGCGATACTTCCATGACCTCTCTGCGGAAAATCGGGATGGCTGGGATCCCCGGGATTGAGATTCGAGGCAGTGTCGTCAGGTGGAAAGAGCACCAGTGAATTCAGGAAGGCAATGACGGCACGTTGGTCGCTTCCCGATGCTTCAGCGAACTCGTCTCGGGATTCCTGGGCCTCGCCACCGTGACGAAGGATGACCTCCAGGAGATTGATGCTCCGGCCATCGTGGCCATAGGGAGCAGTGGTCCCGACCCCCCAGAGTGGCTCGGTCATGAACTCTCTTTGGAGTGTCCCGTCGAAGTTTCGTTCCCAGAAATTGGGACCGAGGTCGTGACGCTTGAAATCGGCAAAGATGTTCTCGACCACGAAACTGTTGCCGGCGGGTCGCTTGAGCGTGGGAAAGCCGGAGCCATCGTCAGTCTCGACGAAGAGCCCCACCGCGGTGGCAAAGAGATTGTTGAAGATCCCGTTGACCCGATCGTAAACCGTCTCGACGTCGGCAACCCTCCGATCGTTCTCGATGACCAGGTCGGGGATGTGGCAATTCGTGCAGCCGAACTCTCGCATGAGGAGGCGCCCTCTGCGAGTCCGATCATCTTGTTCGTAGGTGCCGGGCTTGAAGTAGTTGAGGAGATAGAATTCCAGGTGATCGACCAGTGCCGGATCGATTTCGTCGACCACCCCGTCGCCGTCCGGGTCGTCGGTCTCACTGGAGGCCGGTGGCCCTTCAATGGCGTCAATGGAGCCGTCCAGCACCATTCCAGAAGGCGTCACGATCTGGCCACCTGCCGCCGCGGCCGCCAGCAGAGGATCGAATGTCTCGAGGCCCATCTCGGCGTTGAGCGCACCCACGATGAACTCGCGCATGGAGATGGTCCCGCCTTGAGCGAAGAAGGGCCGAACACGCAGATCGGGGTTGACTCCCTCGACCCTCGAGGTGTCCACTGTCCCGTCGGGATGGGCCCGGATGCGACCGTAGCGGATTCCCTTACTTTCGAGGCGGCGGTTCACGCGATGGCCACTGTCGACGGATTGTGCCACCGCGGCGGCGCGAATGGCCCGCAGATCCCGTGTGATTTCGTCCGCCAGCATCTCAGCCAGCCCCAGCCCGAAGAGATGCGGTGCGTCTCGACTGTCGGGCCGTGTGAACACGTCGCCCCCGTGCCCGGCGGCGCCTCGTGGCCGGCCGTGGCAGGCTGCACAGCTGTCCGCCAGACCGGCGCCGATCGAGCCGTCGGTCTCTATGCTCCCCTCACCATCCCCTGTTCGGGGTCCCTGTCCCTGGGCCATGGTGAACTTCCGCTGGAAGAGCTGGCGTCCCCGGCGGATGGACCGGAAGGGGTCACGGTTGATGATGTAGATTGAAGAAAATTCCGTATGAATATCGCCTTGGCCGGTTCCCACTTGATCGGCCAACGACCTCCCAATCCCGGCATTCTCAGTATTCGGAGTTTGAGTCAAGTCGGTCAACTGCGCATAGGCTGGACTCATGAACAGAAGCAGTCCAGCCAGCATTAGGATTGAAAGATGCTTGTTGTGCCTCGCTTGCATTTGATTCTCCTTTCCAGATTCGACAACACTTCGACCAACCATCTCCTCCCCAACCGGACGGACACCCATCGCAGCAGTCACACGAGGGTCCCCAACGGCCTCAGCTCTTGGGACGGACCGCCCCCAGATGCTGAGCAAACCGCCAGAAACCCCGGTCTTCGAACAACAAAAGTGTCCTACGGCACAAGAATGACGATGATTGTTTTTTGAGTGCCGGAAGCATAGCATGCAGGCGACTTCCCGGGCAAGACCATTCCATCCGTGCTCAAAGGAACAGTCGACGGGGCGTTTTCGACATTCAGCTTGGGGCCGGTGCGTCCCGCCCACTTCGATCCGTCAGCTGGCGGGTCGAGCTGTACCTGGCGGAGGGGAAGGAATCAAACGGCGGATCCGCGGCCGTCCGACGCGACCCGAACGGAGTCACGTGCGGGACCAGGCGAAATCATTGGGGATCCCGAGATCACTTGATGTAGCCGAGTGACTGCAGGCGATCGACTGTCTTCCGGTCCAGGTCGCGTGTCGGAGCTCCCCTGACGGCAGCGGCGATCGTCTCACAGGGGGACCCGGATGAGTGGGGTCTTGCAGCTGAGGCGACAGCTCTCGAACCCGAGAGGGGGAATGCGTCGACACGAGATGGAGCCAGACGAAGAAACGTTCGTCCCGATGTTTCGAGATCCAGTCCAGCGTCTTTAGCGAAAATCAACGGCTGGCAGGAAATGCGCCGCGAGAAGCACTCTCGGAACTGGTCCTCGGGCGCGGGAACCTGGGCGGGTCGCCGATGCCGTCCGGCACGATTTTTGGCGGCCTTCATTCCTGCAATCCAGGACCGCTTCCGACGGGGCCTGATCCCTAGATCGAGTACCCGGACTTGATCAGCGGCAGCTCGCGCACCCGTTGACCGGTGGCCGCGAAGATCGCGTTGCAGACGGCCGGAGCGACGGGTGGCAGGGCAGGTTCACCCAAGCCGGTGGGCGGGAAGTCACTTTCGATGAAGTGGACGTCCACCTGCGGCGCACTGCCGATTCGCAGAATCGGATACTCGTGAAAATTCGATTCCTGGACGCGGCCGTTCTCGATCGAAACGGCCAGGCCGAACATCGTACTCAGACCGTCGATCACCGCGCCCTGACATTGATTCTCCGCTCCGCTCAGGTTGAGGATCGGCCCCACGTCACCGGCCACCGTGACCTTGTGAACGGTCAGTTTCTTCTTGTCGTCGACGCTCACTTCGGCCACTTCCGCAAAGTGACCGGCATGGCTGAAGTGAAAGGCCAGTCCCAGACCCCGTCCCGGGGGCGGATTCCCCCAACCCGCCTTCTCGGCGGCCAGGCGGATGACGTTCACGGCCCGGCCGGTGTTGAGTGCGCCGGGCTCTCCAGGCTCGAGCCATTTCGGCTCACCCATCACCTCGATCAGAAATTCCAGGTGGTCGCGTCTGGCCGCGACTGCGAGCTCGTGCAGAAAACACTGCACGGCAAATGCGATCCCGTTGGAGCGCGGCGCCCGCCAGGGTCCGCAGGGGGTCGCCAGCGGCAGCATGGTTTGGGTCAAGCGGTAGTTGGGCACGAGCGGCCCCGGGAATTCGTTCTCGCGAATGTTGCCGCTGCGAACCGTGTTCTCACCATCGCTGGAAAACGTGATGAAGTGATTCTGCCAGGCACTGAGTCTTCCCGAACGGTCCAAGGCGCCCTTCAAGGAGTGAAAGCCTCCCACGCGGTAGAAGTCGTGGACCATGTCGTCTTCGCGGCTCCACTGTAACTTGACCGGCACACCGGCCCGCTTCGAGATGGCTGCCGCTTCGCACATGTAGTCGTTGTTGAGGCGCCTTCCGAACCCGCCGCCGACGCGGGTCTGGTGGATGATGATCTTGTCCTTGGGGATCCCCACCGCATTCTCCACCGAGTTCAGCGCGCGCTGAGGAGTTTGCGTCGGTGCCCAAAACTCGATGCCGCCATCCCGGAACCAGGCGGTGCAATTCTGCGGCTCCAGCGGGGCGTGGGGCACGAAGGGGTAGAGATAGAACGCTTCGACCTTCCTGGCCGACCTGGCATAGGCGCTGTCGACGTCTCCAGTCTCGCGGATGACCTGACTCCCGTTCCGACCGGCCAGTTTGCGGGCCTGCTCGACGGCGCCGCCCCAACTGTCCTTCGACGCCTCCGACTCGTCCCAGGTCACCTTCAGTCGATCGCGGGCGCTGAAAGCAGCCCAGGTCGAATTGGCGACCACGGCAACTCCGGGCATCAGCTCCTCGTAAATACCGTTGCCCTCGATCACAAAAGCATCTTGGACGCCGGGGAGAGCGCGGATTTCGTCCAGATTCGCCTCGCTGACACGACCACCCGTGGCCGGGCACTTGAGGTACGTGGCATAGCTCATCTCGGGCACCAGTTGGTCGATCCCGAACAGGGGCTCGCCGGTGACGATCTTGCGGTTGTCGACTCCGCTGATCCGTCGACCCAGAAGCTTGTAATCGGCAGGCTTCTTGAGCGGAACGGACTCGGGATCGGGCACCGGGAGGGTTGCCGCCCTGGCGGCGAGCCGTCCGTAGCTCGAGCGCCGTGTGCTGGGGGCATGAATGACCTCGCTCATAGAGGTCTGGCAATCCTCCGCCGGGACTCCCCATTCCACAGCGGCGGCGTTGATCAGCATTTGACGGGCGGTGGCTCCGGCTCTGCGCAACTGATCCCAGCTGGAGGGCACCGAGCGGGAACCGCCGGCAGCCTGGCGGCCGTAGACCTCCTGGTCAATGGGAGCCTGCTCCACTCGGACGTGCGACCAATCGGCGTCCAGTTCCTCGGCCACGATCATGGGAAGGGTCGTCTTGACGCCCTGGCCGATCTCCGGGTTCTTGGAGTAGATCAGGATGTCGCCGTCGGGGAATATCTGAATGAAGGCATTCAGCACCGCCTTACCATCGCTCTCACCATAGGAGCAGCAAGACTCCCCGAAGTGGAACGCCAGCAGCAGGCCTCCTCCAGCCATGCCGGAGAGTTTCAAGAAGGCGCGGCGGCTCAAGTCCTCGGACCGGTTCGCCTGGCGCAGTATTTCGTGGGATTGATCGCGATTCATGCGCCACCTCCCTCCGTGGCCTCGCCGGCGGTGAGGTTCCGGGCCGCCTCGTGAATCGCTTTTCGGATGCGAACGTAAGTGCCGCAGCGGCAGAGATTCCCTTCCATCGCGGCATCGATCTCGGCATCACCGGGCACCGGATTCTCCTTCAGCAGCGCGACGGCAGACATGATCTGACCGGCCTGGCAATAACCGCACTGAGGGACGTCCAGCTCGATCCAGGCTTGCTGCAGCGGGTGGAGCGTCCCATCTTCACCGGCCAGGCCTTCGATGGTGAGGACCGGCTTGTCCAGAGCCTCGCTCAGGGAGATCGAACAGGACCGGACGGGCTCACCGTCCAAATGAACCGTGCAGGCCCCGCAAAAGCCGATTCCGCAGCCATACTTGGTACCCAACAGGCCGAGGCTGTCGCGCAGCACCCAGAGCAGGGGAGTGGACGGGTCGACATCCTCGACGACCCGCTCCCTCCCGTTGATTGAAAGACGAAAATCGGGCATTTTCAACCTCCATAGGTCAGGCTGATGGCGGTAATAGGAACCGTGCTCATTGTAGCGACGGCTGGCTTGCCTGGAAAGTCTCGCGACGGATGAGACGGTGAAACTGGAACCTGGACCGCGCGGTCGCAGAACCCCGGAAATGTGACTCGAAGCGCAAGCTGGTCACCGGCTCAACGTGCATGGCACGAAGGACCGGACAAGGGAAGCCGTCAGGGGGGCCACCGCGAGGAGAACGGCGATCCCCGCGAAGACGGGTGGATCAGTCGGGCTCACACCGTACCAGAGGCTGGAGTGAAGGCCTGCACCTTTTTGCGCCCTCTGCGCACCTCGACAAACGGACCAAGCTCTTGTCGTGCTCGATCCCACGTCGCAGCAGGGCCACCTTCCGCCTTCAACCGTCGCTTCCGGACAACCCATGGCAGACCCGATCAGCGAAAGTTCTCCAGGAAGACAACGTCACGTTGGGGCCGGCCTCGAGAGAGTGGAACGCCGTCCAGGGGTTGTGACCAGACGTTGTCAAGCCTCTCATGCTCCGCGACGTAGATCAACGCCTTGCCGTCGGGCGACCAGCGCAACAAGGGGAGGACGATGCGCTCCAGGTCAAACTTCTGGAAGATTCTGCCCCCTTCGAGCAGCTTGATCACCGCGCTCGCCGCGGGGTCGCCGGGTCAGGATCGACTCTGGTGGGAGCATCCTCGGGGGAGGCAGTACATGGTCAGTGCCACGGCACCCAGAGCTCGGGCAAGATTCCTGTGTCACGGCCTTGCCCGGCGACCGACCCAGCGAATACCATCAGTGGTGGATGTGGATGACGCCGAACAAACGATCGCTCGCTTTCGGGCTTCCGGTTCTCTTAGGATTGCTCGTCCTGGCCTGGTTCGTGAAGGGGGAGAGACAGCCCCGGCTCAACGTCGTTCTGGTCTGCCTGGACACGGTGCGCTACGACACTTTCTGGCTGCCCGAGTCTGCGCAGCTGGACGATCCGTTGACAGCGTTCGCCACACGTGCGGTTCGGTTCCGCAACGCTTACTCCGTCTCGCCCTGGACCGTCCCCTCTCTGGCTTCGGTCATGACCGGATTGTATCCAGAGCGCCACCAGGCCGGACAACTCCCCGGACCGGTTCACGACCTCTCGCGGGAGATTCCCACGAGTCTGCCAACCCACCTTCCAACCCTGCCCGCCCTGCTCCACGAAGCGGGTTATCGAACGGCACACTTCAGTTCCCACCCCTGGACGGCGATTGCCAAGTTCGGTCTGGGGCGGGGGTTCCAGGAGGAGATAAAGGGCAAAGACGAAAAGATCCTGGAAGAGGTCTTTCGGTGGCTGCTTCGGCACGATCGGAGCCAACCCTTCTTTCTGAATCTCCACTTCATGGCTGCCCACGACTGGTATCGTCAACCGATCCCCGTGATCCGCGAGAACCTGGAGGAGCTGGACGCCGAGCTGGCCGCCGCCGCTCGCAGTTCCGCGCCCTACTCCCTGCCATCCGAACCGGACCGCGCGTCCTATCGTTACCTCGAATATGTCCGGTCCGTCAGTTACCTGCGCTCGCGGTTGGCCAAGCTGGTGGCAACGCTGACCGAGGCGGGTCTGCTGTCGAGCACGATCGTCTTCGTGTACTCCGACCACGGAGAGGAGTTTCGAGACCACCTGGAGCAGGAGCGGCGGGACGCCTCCGACCCTCGGAAGTTCTACGGCGCCGGGCACGGCCATACCCTCTACCAGGAGCAGCTCCGCATCCCCATGCTGGCCTGGGTCCCCGGTCAGAAGGGAACCGATTTCGAAGATCCCGTCAGCCACATCGATGGGGCCCCGACCCTCCTCTCCTGGCTCGGCTTGTCGCGCTTGTCACCGCGATGGGACGGGATTGATTTGAGCAGTCACGTCGCCGGTCTGGCGAAAGGGCCTCTGGATCGGCCGCTTTTCGCGACGGGTATTGCCTATGGCCCCCCCTCGAGCGCCGTCGTGCTGGGAAACTGGAAGCTCATTCGGAGTGGTGGTAACGATCGCCTGTTCGACATCGCGGCGGACCCGAAGGAGTTGCGGCCCTTGCAGGATTCCCACCCGGAGACGGTGCTGGAACTTGCGCGCTTACTCGACCGGAGGGGAGCGCCTCTCGAGCGGCTCCTGCCCCCGTCGATTACGCGGGAAGAGCTTGAGCGTCTCCGCTCGCTGGGGTACGTGTCCAACCGATGACACCGGTCAGTCCTGATTCGGTTCTTCGATCCGGAACGTCTGATTGACCCGGACATCGGTCAAGACGGTTTCACGTCCGCTCGGCCAGAGGACACGCAGGTCCACCGAAGCCGCGTCTCCCAGCCCCACGTGTAAAGGGCCGCAATCACTGGACCGGTAGGCCGAATTGTCCCCCCAGTACTGGCGGTACTGTGTCCGCCCCTCCGCGAATCCCGAACGGGGCCGGACCCAAACCTTGGTCCCGAATCCGGACCGGTTGCTGCCCGAGCCAATGAGAACCAGTTGGAGCCAGGAGTTCGCTCCCCCGGAATTCCTGAGGAGCCCCTGCCCGGTGGCGCTGTCGAAGGCCACGTCCAGATAGCCGTCCCCGTCGTAGTCTCCCAGCGCCACCTCACCGCCGGTTTTCAGCGGCTCCTCCGCCTGCCAGAGAGCGATGGGTTCAAACTCCAGGCCACCGCGATTGAGAAACAGTCGAAGCCCCCCGGTTCCGGCCCGTACCAGGTCCAAATCCCCGTCGTTGTCCAGATCTCCCCAGGCGGCACCGGCCCCTTTCTCCTCGCTGCCGACCGGCAAGGAAGGACCGCTCGCGAAGCCCCCCGATTCGTTGAGATAAAGGGTGCCGGCCGGCGTCACGGATCCGACGAACAGATCCAGGTCGCCATCGCCGTCGGCGTCCCCGAGAGCCAAGGAGTACGGGAAGATGTGTCTCGAATCCAGACCAGCGCGCGCCGTCACTTCCTCGAACCTGGCAGCCGGCTGGTTTCGAAAGACCCGAAGCGGCCATCCCACCAGCAGATCGGGGGCGCCATCTTCGTCCAGATCGGCCCAGGCCGCGCGCGGGCCCGTGACTTCGGCGAGGTTCGCGGCCGCGGTCACGTCAGCGAAGGTTCCGTCGGAGTTGCCGCGGTACAGGACGTTGGGGCTCTGGAAGTTGCCAATGTACAGGTCCAGCCGGCCGTCTCGGTCGTAATCAGCCCAGGTTCCCGTTCGGGTGCGCCCCTGGCGGTTGGTGGCGCCGGCTCGAAGCGACACTTCAACGAATGTCCCGTCACCCTGGTTGCTCAGGAGCTCGTCGTATTTGACGCCCAGCGTCTCCCCCCGCTTGGCGCCATGCGCAATGAAAAGGTCGACGTCCCCGTCGTTGTCATAGTCGGCGCAACTGCCGCCATGGCGATCAGCCTGCTGCGAGTATTCCCAGTTGCCGATCCGGATTCCACTCTCCCGGGCCCGATCGACGAAGGAAGCGCCTCCGCCCGAATTGAAGTAGAACGAGGGGATCCCATGGTTCATGAAAACCAGGTCTAGCCAGCCGTCTCCGTTCAAGTCGGCCCAGAGGGGGCCGTACTCGGCGGGTTCGCGGCTCAGGCCCAGGGCGGAGGAGACGTCCGTGAACTGGGGCGGCCGCGAGTCGGGAGAAGGCTGGCATCCGCAGATCCCCAGAGCAAGAGTGATGCTCCAGAGGAAGCGTGCGTTGACGATTTCGAGGCTGGCGTTCATTGACGATCGAATTATAGAGCTTGCGTGCGTGCAATACACGCGGTCGCTCGTGTCCGAGCGGGCACCAGCCTTCGCTCCCTCACTTCGAGCACGACTCCTGCAAGATCTGGGAAAGCTGGCCTGCCAGCCGTCCTCCTTCGCCTAAGCCCTCGGAGGACAGGTAGCTCTGAACCAGAACGACAACTTGGCCCTCCTTCGCTCGGGCGGTCTCGGCAACCACGAAGTCGCGACCGCCGGACACTACCCACAGCAGTGCACCAGTTTTTCGATCGAGGGTAGAGAGTCCCCCTTCTCGTGCCGAGCGTAGTCGTTCCGTGACTTGACACCGAGAAGCCGGAAAAGCGCTGTTTGAACAGGGGATTCCTTTCAGCGCATTCGCGGCCGAGAATCTCGATCTCGAGCACCAGAGATTGACGGGCCGCGGTCTAAGGTTCCATACTGAGCCGACCCCGATGGATTCCATGAGGATTGCGGTATTCAACGACACCTGTGGCAATCTCCTCGCGCTTTACCAGGTGGTCACCCTACGCGATCTTCCGTCGCGACCAATCGACGTCAGGACCGGGAGACACCTGGCGGCATCGCCGCAGGTGCTCCTCGGGCTGGTGCCCGATCGGTTGATCGAACTCACCTGCCCGAGCGGGGGCGGAACGGAGCTGGGGCTGACCCATGCAGGTCTTCCGGACGAGGAGTCCAGGAACCGGCACGTCGAGGGATGGTCCCTGGCGCTTGAGTATCTCGACAGGGACT